>CAZVFQ010000025.1:1642-33397 GCA_964626455.1 uncultured Desulfobacteraceae bacterium
CCGTTTGCCCTGGGTATGATATTAAAGATGCTTTTTAGCGGAACCGTGGATTCTTTCTGGGATATTTTTCCGCTTTCAGGATTTCATTCTGAAAATTATGCGCAGTTAAGCCTCACAGGCAAAATCCAGGACATTTTCATGCACATGTTTCTGCCTGTTTTCTGTTATGTTATCGGCAATTTTGCGGTCCTTACCCTTTTGATGAAAAATTCCCTTATCGAACAGATCAGCAGAGACTACGTGCGCACGGTTCTGGCAAAAGGCGGAAGCTTTGCAAGGGCAGTGTGGGGCCATGCCGTGCGAAACGCCCTTATACCGATTGCCACCGGCATCAGCGGCATTTTGACTGTCATGTTTGCCGGTTCTGTAATTATAGAGCAGGTCTTTGAAATTCCCGGCATGGGGCGCCTGAGCCTGGAGGCGATTGTAGGAAGGGATTATCCGGTATTCATGGGCATACTGGCTTTAACCTCAATTCTGGGCCTGCTGGGCAACGTGGTGGCGGATTTTCTATACGTGATAATAGATCCACGCATCAATTTCCGGAAGCAGTAAGTTGAAGATAATAAGAAACCCGGTCACAAGAAAACGTTTGGCCAGGTTCCGCGCCATGAAGCGGGCTTACGTGTCATTCTGGCTGCTTGTGATACTCTACGGCCTGAGCCTGATTGCAGAGCTGCTGTGCAACGGCAATCCACTGTATGTCAGTTTCGAGGACAAATCCTATTTTCCGGTTTTCCAGTACTGCACAGAAGACGAATTTACAGGCAGCGGCAAAAATACCCGTCCGGATTACAAGGAGCTTGCAGGCAGGGCAATGTTTGCGGACAATCCGGACAATTTCATGATTTTTGCCCCGCATCCTTACGGCCCGTATGAAAGCGTCAGTCCGGAGAGCCTTCCGGTGGACAAAGAGGTTACAATACGTTTCACACCCGCGGCACGTACCGGCAGTGTTGATATCAGCCAGGATTTAAGCATTGTCCGAACCCGCCTGTTTTCTTTTTTTGCACCTAAGGCCGGACAGTCGGGCAGCCCGCAGAAGCTCACCGATTATTTTGCGCTACCGGATGATTTTTTCAAGGCTGTTAAAAGGCGTTTTGAAAACCACCCCGCCCCTTTTGTTTCCTTTGTTGTTGAAAACCGGGCAAATGAGAAATATGAGGCTGTGCTTGCAGAATACGAACCCAGGGACAAGGCCCCAAAGACCATACGCCTTCTTTTAAGGGAGCCGTCGCCCGAAGGCGTAAAGCCGTCCGGGATTGTTCTGAACCGGGATCTGGAGCCTGCAGGAGAAGTCCCGGATTTGTGGCCGCGTATTGAAAAATCACAGCAGAAGGTTTTGCGCAGCCTGGCAGAAGAAAGGTTTGACACCCCGGTTTCAGACTACCGGATTGTGGTGGACGGCAGGCAGTTTGTGGCCTCTTTTGAGAAAACAGACGTGCAGTTTCCCTTTCCACCGGTGGCCGATCATCCCCTGGGACTTGATTCGGCCGGAAGGGACGTGCTTGCAAGAATCCTTTACGGGCTGCGCATCGCACTGAGCTTCGGACTGCTTCTGGTGGGAGCTTCTATGATGCTCGGGGTGGCTGCGGGCGCGGTGCAGGGCTATTACGGGGGAGGGCTTGATATCACGGCCCAGCGGCTTGTGGAAATCTGGAACGCGCTGCCGTTTCTCTATGTGATGATCCTGATGGGCTCGATTTACGGCCGCAGTTTTGAACTTTTGCTGGTCTGTTATGGTCTGTTTAACTGGATCGGCATCTCCTATTACATAAGAGCCGAGTTTTTAAGCCTGCGCAAGCGGCCGTTCGTAGAGGCTGCAATGTGTATGGGTGTGCCTTCATACAAGATAATATTCAAGCATATACTGCCCAATGCCCTGGTTCCTGTGATAACGTTTTTTCCATTTTCGCTTGTGGGTGCAATAGGGGCTTTGGCAGCGCTGGATTATCTTGGCTTCGGCCTGCCGCCGCCGACTCCGAGCTGGGGTGAGATGCTTTTCCAGGCACAGCAGTACAGGTGGGCCTGGTGGCTTATTGTTTATCCTTCGCTTTCGCTGTTTGTGGTGATGCTGCTCGGTGTGTTCGTGGGCGAGGGCATTCGCAATGCCTATGACCCGAAGGAGTACACCAGGTATGAGTAAAACACTGGAGGGGCAAAGAAACGCGGATGAAGCGGGTTATGTGAGGCAAAAGAAATGACACTGCTTTGCGTAAATAATCTGGGGGTTGAATTTGCCGTGGATGAGGGTATTGTCCGGGCTGTGGATGAGGTGTCATTTAACATCAGCCGGGGCGAAAGCCTGGGACTGGTGGGTGAGTCGGGCTGCGGCAAATCTGTTACCGCCCTTGCTTTAACCCGTCTGATTCCCAGCCCGCCGGGCAGGATTACATCCGGCAGGGTTGAGTTTATGGGACGCGATTTGCTAAAGCTAAAACCCGAAGCTCTGCGGCAGGTACGCGGAAACGACATCAGTATGATATTTCAGGAACCCCTTTCAGCGCTTTCCCCCCTCCACCGGATCGGCAGGCAGATGACCGAAGGCATCGGTTTTCACAAGAGCATGCCCAAATATGAGGCATGGCAATACGCAATGGACTGGCTTGAAAAGGTCGGGATACCGGATGCTGCCGAGAGAATGCACGCCTATCCGCATCAGCTTTCCGGAGGCATGCAGCAGCGGGTGATGATCGCAATGGCGCTTATGCTTTCACCCGGACTGATAATTGCCGATGAGCCCACAACAGCCCTTGATGTTACTACCCAAGCTCAGATTTTCCGGTTGATAAGGGAAATGAAGCAGAATGAAACCGCGCTGCTGCTGATTACCCATGATATGGGAGTGGTTTGGGAAATGTGCGACAGGGTCATCGTGATGTATGCATCCCGCATTGTTGAAAGTGCGGGTATAGAGGAAATTTTTTCCAGGCCGGTTCATCCTTATACCAGAGGGCTGCTTGAAGCCATCCCCAGGCTGGCCGGAGGCCGCAATTATCTGAAGGATATCGCCGGCCAGGTCCCCTCGCCGCTTCGATATCCCCGGGGGTGTCATTTTCAGGACCGCTGCCCTCATGCTTTTGACAGATGCGAGACTGAAAAGCCGGAACTGGTTGAATGCGGTGATGGGCATCTGGCAGCATGTTTTCTGGCTTATCCGCGAGCGGAGGTGTTATGAAAAAAAACAGCCGGGGCCCGGCAGACAATGTATGGAACCCGTCGGAAAATCCATTGCTGAAGGTCTCTGAGTTAAAGACCTGGTTTGAATTAAAAAAAGGGATGTTTTCAAAACGGGTCGACAGGATAAGGGCGGTGGACGGGGTGAGTTTTTCTCTTATGAAAAATGAAACCATGGGCTTGGTGGGCGAGTCAGGCTGCGGTAAGACCACATTGGGCCGAACTCTTCTGGGGCTGGAAACAGCGACCAGCGGGGATGTTTTATTTCGTGGCAGGTCCCTGCTTAAGCTTTCGCGAACTCAAATGAGCCGTATGCGCCAGAGCCTGCAGGTGGTGTTCCAGGACCCGCTATCCTCGCTTAATCCCAGGATGAATGTCATGGATATTGTGACCGAAGGTCTGGTGCAGTTTAAGATGCTTCAGGGGTCTCGCGAAGACCATGCGCGAATGCTGCTTGGAGAGGTGGGCTTGGACAGGGACATGATTTACAGGTTCCCCCACGAATTTTCAGGCGGCCAGCGCCAGCGGATCAACATAGCCAGGGCGGTTTCCATGCGGCCGGACCTGATTATCTGCGATGAGGCGGTCAGCGCCCTGGATGTTTCTGTTCAGGCCCAGGTGATAAACCTTTTGCTGGGACTCCAGCAGAAACACCATTTGTCCTACCTGTTTATATCGCATGATTTAAGCGTGGTCAGCAATATAGCGGATCGTATCGCAGTGATGTATCTGGGCAGAATCGTGGAAAGCGGAAATACTGCAGATATCATTAAAAACCCGCTTCATCCCTATACCAGGATGCTGATTGCCGCAATTCCTGTCGCCGGCGAAAAAAGGGCAGATCAGCAAAGTATAAAGGGCGAGACCCCTTCTGCAGCCTTGCCGCCTTCAGGCTGCCGGTTTCATCCCAGGTGCCCGGAGGCAATGGATGTCTGCAGGCGGCAGGATCCGCCGGAAATCAGACAGAACAGCCGTACTATCTGCTGCCATCTGTATTCCCGGATTCCTGCCTGAGTTTTTCAAGTTTATCCTGGAGCCGGCTTATTTTTTGTTGCTGTATTTGCCGGTCACTTTCGGCCAGTTCAAGGTCTTCGGCCTGTTTGAGAATCTCCATGGCTGTTTCATATCCCTGTTCGGTCTGTTTTTCAGCAGCCACATCAGACCTGTAGAGCAGCATGAGAAAATCAATTCTGTTAAGGCGCTTGTTTACATGTTTTTTCTGTTCTTCGGTGACAGCGTATTTTTTTGCCTTCCCGAGGTTGTCCCTTATGATATTTAAATTCGGCAGATCCTTTGCCTCTGCAACTTTATCGGCTTTTTCCATGAAATATTCAAATGCGGCCGCAAGTGCTTCCTGTCTGGAATATTTGTCTTTTATGGGTTCAGAGGCATCCACCCCTTGCAGTGTAACAATTTTTTGCCTGCCGTTCGGTGAAAAATCCCCCCGCCAGATTTCAAGGCCTGTATTTGTTTGTTTAAGATAATAGTTATCCATATTGTTTAAGCTTGCCCCTATAAGCAGGGCAAAGATCAGGATCACAGCGACGATCAGACCCAGCAGTCCACTGCTGATCGGCGGTTCCCGGTTTTCGCCGCCGGGCGGCCCCGGGGGTTCAGGGGGCCTTCGGTCTTTGCCGCCCGTGCCTTTATTTTCAGAAGGGTGCTTTTCCCCGGTCTTTTCGGGTTTTTCTTTCTGCGACTTCGGAACGGTTTCGAATTGCGAAGGTTTTTGTTCAGGTGCGCTAAGGTCTATTTGTCTGAAGAGCAGTGTGCGGATTCTTTCAGCATCTGCAGGGGCGTAATCCCTTGTCAGTTCCGGAGCTGTAAAATTTTCTTCTGCTCCCGGCAAAGGTTTAGGCGTATAGGGATTTTCAGGGCTCCAGGCTTCGAATTTACGTTTGCGCAGGGTTTTTAGGCTTGGCTTTCTGGCTGTTTTTTTTGTTTCCGTTTTTTTGGCTTTTGTATTTTTTCCTGCCGCGGCCCCAGTGGTTTTTTTAGTGGTTCCTTTTTTCTTTGTGCTGGTGGTCGATTTTGTCAGGCTTTTTTTTCCCATATCAATTCCCCTGTTGACCGGCTAAAATATTTGGTATTTGTTTACAAAATCCTTATAATCTTATATCAACGAATAATTTTATACCGAAACCGAAGTTTTTTGTAAACATTTTTTCTGATATTACGGTTTATTAGGAAGCTCTGAAATGAAACGTGCTGAAACCGTCTGGCAACAGGAGTTTGAGATAATTGAAACCCGCGGATTCTCTTTACAGGAAAAAAGAAAGACTTTTTAACAGACTTTCAGGTTTTGAGGCTTTGGCAGTAGCGTATTCAGGAGGTATTGACAGCACCCTGCTGCTTGCTGCCGCCCGGGATGCCTCGGCCGGTAAAGTGCTGGCATTCACCGCGGTCTCTCCTCTTCAGCCGAGATGGGAAGTGGATGAAGCCCTTAAACTGGCAGACTCCCTTGGGGTGGCCCACGAAATCATTCGCACTGCTGAACTCTCGGTGCCGGAGTTTACCGCCAATTCGGCGGACAGGTGTTATGTGTGTAAAAAAATCATTTTTTCAGACATGATTTCGCGGTGCAGGCAACTGGGGTTTTCCCATCTCGCCCATGGCGTCAATGCAGATGATGAGGCCGACTACAGGCCGGGCCTGAAGGCGGCAGAGGAAATGGACATTCTGGCCCCTCTAAAGGAAGCGGGTTTTACAAAGGATGATATCCGCAGTCTTTCAAGGCAGATGTCTCTTCCCAACTGGAACAAGCCTGCCGCGGCCTGTCTTGCCTCCAGAATCCCTTACGGAATGGAGATAACGCAAGAGCGGCTGCAAATGGTTGAAACCGCGGAAAACGTGCTGCTTTCCCTGGGTTTTTCAGGTTTCCGTGTAAGACACATGGGAGATACGGCAAGGATAGAGGTCAGGCCTGCGGATTTTAAGCGTCTGATCAAGCCGGAACCAAGATTGATAATTATACATGAGCTTCGCCGTGTCGGTTTTACCTATGTCGCTTTGGATCTGGAAGGATACGGCCAGGGCAGAATGAACCGCTTAATTGAATCTTGACTCTGGAAAAATACTATGAGGTGTCTGCCGGGGCGCTTGCCGGCCTGATGCAAAAGCAGGCTTCATAAATTGCCTGTTTCAGGCCTGTGTGTTTTTACTTTTGGCCTGATCGGCTTTAAGGACCTCATATTCTTTTACTATTATATCGCGCACTATGTCTGCTGCCTGTTCGGGGCTTGTCCCGGAGAATCGTTCATAGGGGATTTCCGGCAGAACCCTGACCCGGATATCGTGGCTTCCGTGAAAATTGAAACTGTATTTGGGAAGCGCCTTGTTGGTTCCTGAGATAACTATCGGAAGAATAGGGACCTTTTGCTCAATTGCCAGTATAAAGGCCCCTGCTTTAAAACTCCTGATTCTGCCATCAGGCGAACGCGTGCCTTCGGGAAAGATTAAAACCGAGCTTCCCTGATCCAGGGCTTCTTTGCAGTCAGTCATCATTTTGGAGACGCTTTTTTTGTCCCCGCGGCGCAGTTCAATATAGCGGTTTAACCGCATGTTCCATCCTATCAGGGGGATTTTAAAGATTTCGGATTTTGATACGAACTTGAAATGGCAAAACAAGTTGAAAAGCACCAGGATATCGAGCAGGGACTGGTGGTTTGATACCACAACATAAGCCTTTTTCGGCTCGATATTTTCCCTTCCCCGGATATGTATTCGCCAGGCAGGGATGATCCATGTGTAAAGCGCACCCCAGAAGCAGGTAAACTGCTGGAGAATAACCAGGCGCCTGTCAAAAAGCATGGTAACCAGTTTAATGACAAGTGCTGTAAGAAAAAATATAACCGATGTTACGCCTACAAACGTAAACCAGACAATTGCAATAAGACGGTTTTTCATTGGCCCCATCAATTGTTGTTGGGTGTGAAAATGTATGGCATTGTTTATAAACACCCGGGGCGGATAATTTCAAGAAAAAAATAGGGATCTGAAATGGAGCTGACCGGTATAATCGCAATTGCAGTGCTGATTGTTTTTTTGTTTATGGGGGTATTTTAGCAGAAGGTTTTTTGCCGGGCATTTATTTGTCCAATGACAACCTGATATTCATTTGTCGGAGGTTGACGCGGCACGCCGGCAAAGTCCGGCAATTTGACAATCATGACAAAAACGTTTAATTTATTAACATGATTAAACAAAATGCCCGGAGGAAAAGTAAAAGTTGATCCTGGTTGTCGGTGAAATCCTCATGGATGTGTTTCCGGAATACCGCCGCATCGGCGGTGCGCCGTTTAATTTTTCCTATCATCTGTATAATTTCGGCCTGCCCGTAAAATTTATTTCCCGTATAGGAAAAGATGAAAAAGGTGAAGAAATCCTTGATTTTCTGAGGCAAAATGATTTTGACGCCCGGACAATACAAATCGACCCGCACCGGCCCACTGGAAAAGTGCTTGTAAATCCGGATTCAAAAGGCGGCCACAGCTTTGAAATCGTTGAAGACGTTGCCTATGACTATATCGATTTGCCGGACCGGCCGGAAGCCATGGAAGGCAACGGTTCACAGATAATCTATTTCGGAACCCTTATCCAGCGCACACCAAAAGCTTTCCAGCGGGTACAGCGGTTTCTGGAAAACAGGCCCCCGGAAACCAGATGTCTTTGTGATATCAATCTGAGACCGGGCTGCTACAGTAATAAAACAGTGCGCAAGTCTCTTTACCAGGCTGATATCCTGAAAATAAATGATGAGGAAATACAAACCGTGCGTAAAATGCACGGCAGCAGACTGGAGGAGGAAAAGTTTATCAATTGGCTTATGGAGGAATATGACATCGGGATGGTTTCTTTGACCCGCGGCAGGGACGGAAGCGAACTTTATGACGGAAAATCCCGCCATACCACCGGTGTGCCCGACATAGGGACCGTAAAAGACACGGTCGGGGCAGGCGATGCTTATGCCGCGGTCCTGGCCCTGGGATATCTTAAAGGTTGGCCCCCTGAAAAAATTCTTTTTGAGGCGGCTGAATTTTCAGCACAAATCTGCACGATAGAGGGTGCGGTTGCCCGGGACCGTTCCTTTTACGAAACATTTATAAATCGTGTAACAGGAGAAACGCATGCCTGAAAGCCAAAGACAGCTATGTGTTCAAATGTTCAGCATTCACGGACTAGTCAGGTTTGAAAATCCGGAATTGGGAAGAGACGCGGATACGGGAGGCCAGGTGCTTTATGTCATAGAGCTGGCAAGACATCTGAGCCGGGACCCTGGAATCAGAAGAGTGGATCTTTTCACACGTCTTATTGATGATCCCAGGGTTTCTAATGACTATGCACGCCCCATAGAAGAATACAACGAGAAATGCCGGATAGTCCGCATACAGTGCGGCGGTAAAAGATACATGCGCAAGGAGCTTTTGTGGCCGTATCTTGACGAATACATAGACAAAACCATTAAATTTATAAGAAAGAAAGGAGAATGCCCGGATTTTTTCCACGGCCATTACCCTGATGCAGGCTATGTTGCAATGAAGCTTGCTGAAATTTATGAGCTCCCCTTTGTTTTTACCGGCCATTCCATGGGAATCCCGAAGAAACAGAAACTGCTGAACGATGGGATGAAAGAATCCGAAATAATAAAAAAATACAAAATAGATACCCGCATTGACGCTGAAGAGCAGATCATTAAAACAGCCGACCTTATTGTCACCAGCACTAGTCAGGAGATCACCGATCAATACGGGCTTTACAAAAACTCAAAAACTCCTAACTATAAGATAATCCCGCCGGGAATCGATGTTGAGCGCTTCCACCCCTATTACCACGACCGGCTGCCTGAGACGGAAAAGCCGGAATATGCCAAATATGCCCAGGCCAATATGATCGCGCAGCTGGAGCGCTTTTTAAGGTATCCGGACAAGCCTTTGATCCTTGCGCTTTCCCGGCCTGACAAGCGCAAGAACATATCCGGTTTAATCCGGGCCTACGGCGAGGACAAGGAACTTCGGGCCATGGCCAACCTGGCGATATTTGCCGGGATCCGAAAGGATATAAACGAAATGGAGGACAATGAAAAGGATGTCCTCACACGAATGCTGCTGCTTATGGACCGCTATGATCTTTACGGCAAAATGGCCATACCCAAAAAGCACGATCCCGAATACGAAGTTCCGGAGTTATACCGCATAGCAGCGGAAAAAAGGGGGGTGTTTGTAAACCCGGCTTTAACCGAGCCCTTTGGAATAACGCTGCTTGAAGCCGCAGCCACCGGCCTGCCTCTTGTGGCAACAAATGACGGAGGACCGCGTGATATCATAGGCAGCTGTGAAAACGGCATTATGGTTGACCCCACCGATCCCGGAAAAATTGCTGAAGCCATCCGCACCATTATTATTGATGAGCAGCTGTGGGAAGATTATTCAAAAAAAGGCATAATGAATGTGCGCAAGTACTACACCTGGCAGAGCCATGCCGAAACATACATAAAAACAGTAAGCCCCATAGTCGAAAAAAGCGCGGCTTCCAAGATTCCGGCAGCGGTTACAGGCAAAGCCGTGGGAAAACGTTTTTCCAGGGTTGAGCGCTTTTTCATCTCGGATATAGACAATACACTGATCTGCGATGAAGACCCGTATATTGAAGAACTGATCCAATGGATAGAAAATAACGGCGAAAATACCGGATTCGGCGTTGCCACCGGACGCAGGGTCGACTCCGCGGTAAATATAATGGATAAATACGGATTTCCCCGGCCTGATGTCGTTATAGCCGATGTCGGCACCGAGATATACTACGGCGAAGATCTTCGCTACGACCAGGGCTGGGATACCCATATCGCAAGAGGCTGGGACAGCAAGAAAATCATGAACCTGCTTGCAAATTTCGAGTTCCTTGAACTGCAGGATTCCGCAGCACAGAAAAAATTTAAAATAAGCTACAACATGGAGCCGGGAAAAGACAGGCTTGCAAAGATTCATCATAAACTGGCAACAAACAAAATCCGTTATACGCTTATTTACTCCCATGAACGTTACCTGGATATTATCCCTTATCGTGCATCCAAGGGAAAGGCTATAAGGTATTTGAGCTACAAATGGGAACTGCCGCTTAAAAATTTTCTTGTGAGCGGAGACTCTGGCAATGACGAAGAAATGCTGCGTGGGGAACAGCTGGGCGTGGTGGTTGGCAATCACAGCCCGGAACTCGAAAAGTTAAAGGGCCTCAGCAGGATCTATTTCGCAAAAAAGCCATGCACGGCCGGAATCATGGAGGGAATCAAAAAATATTCCTTATTCAAATGAGGTTACAAGCTTTTTTTACGGGACGCATCAAACATGATGATGAAAAAAAACCTTTATATCGTATTTGCACTGCTGCTCGTTGCTGTATGCGGGATACTGCAATCAGAAGCTGAAAGCAGAGAAAAAAGGCTTAATGTAATTGTCAGCATACTCCCTCAGAAGTATTTTGTGGAACAAATAGCAGCAGATCGGGTTAATGTGGAAGTGATGGTGAAGCCGGGTTCGCATCCCGCAACTTATGAACCAGCCCCGAGCCAGATGGCGGCAATTTCAAAATGCGATCTTTATTTTGCAGTAGGCGTTCCGTTTGAAAAGGCATGGCTGAAAAAATTCCGCTCGGCAAATCCGGACATGCGGATTGTCAGAACTGATGCCTGGATTGAAAAACTGCCTGTGGAAAGAAACGGGCATAGTACAGATTCAGTACATGAACATGGTTCCGGTGATCCTCATATATGGCTTTCACCCCCTCTGGTCATGGTGCAGGCAAGGCATATTCTGACTGCCCTGGTCAGCGCTGACGCTGAGAATGCCCAATTCTATGAATCCCGCTACAGAAAATTCATTTCAGAGACGGCAGAACTGGATGAAAAATTGCGCAGCCTTTTTCCCCCGAGTGAAACAAAACCGGAATTCATGGTATTTCATCCCTCATGGGGCTATTTTGCAGATGCCTACGGGCTTCGGCAGACCGCGGTTGAAAAAGAGGGCAAGTCTCCCAAAACGGCAGAAATAAAGCGGCTTGTTGAATATGCAAGGAAAAAGAAAATAAAGGTGCTTCTTGTGCAGCCTCAGATTTCAAGCCGCACAGCCGAAATTATAGCCCGGGAAATCGGCGGGAAAACAGTCACAGCAGATCCTTTGGCGGAAAATTGGTCGGAAAATCTGCTTAAGGTTGCAGCCAGCATCAGCAATGCGGCGAGGTAAAAATCATGGGTGAACCGGTAATTTCCATTAAGGACCTTTCATTTTCATATCACCGGGTGCCGGTGCTCGAAGACGTAACTTTCAGCGTAGGTGAAAAAGAATTTCTCGCTATTATAGGCCCCAATGGGGGCGGGAAATCCACACTGGTGAAGCTTATCCTGGGGCTTTTAAAGCCGGATAAAGGCAAAGTAAGGGTTTTTGGAAAGCCGCCGGCAAAAATATCCGACAGATTCGGCTATGTTCCCCAGGATGTGACAATAAACAAGGCCTTTCCGATTTCTGTTATGGATGTGGTTTTAATGGGCAGGCTGCGGCATCGCGGCAGAAACCGTATCACATTAAAGGACAGGCAGGCAGCCGGCCATGCCCTGGAAATCACAGGCATGGCCGGCTGTGAAAACAGAAGAATTGATGATCTGTCAGGAGGACAGAGGGAACGGGTCTTTATAGCCCGCGCCCTTACAACAGATCCCGATATCCTGATTTTGGATGAACCTACCGCCGGCGTGGATACCGGCGGCAGAACCGAGCTGTATTCGATTTTAAGGGATTTAAACAGTACAAAGACTGTAATCATAGTAAGCCATGACCTCATGGTGATGTCATCATATGTCACTGCCGTGGCCTGCGTAAACCGTCGGGTTCACTATCACGACGAGGGCGAAATCACCCAGGACATGATAGACATGGGATATCAGTGCCCTGTGGAGCTAATAGCCCACGGTCAGCCCCACAGAATTTTAAAAACGCATGAGGACGGGCCATGATAGAAGCCCTGCAGTTTGAGTTCATTCGAAACGCTCTTTTCGCAGGTCTCTTTGCAAGCCTTATCTGCGGGGTGATCGGCACTTTTGTGGTGGTCAACCGGCTTGTATTCCTGGCAGGGGGCATCGCACACGCGGCATACGGCGGAATAGGGCTTGCGCTGTTTTTCGGCATTCCCTATATCATAGGTACCCTTGGCTTTTCACTGGGAGCCGCCCTGATCATGACAGCAGTCACCCTGAGGGCCGCCCATCGCTCAGATACTTTCATAGGTGTTTTGTGGGCGGTTGGGATGGCGGTGGGCGTGATTCTGACTGACTTGAGCCCTGGCTACAATGTTGATCTGATGAGTTTTCTGTTTGGAAGCATTCTTGCGGTTCCTGCTGCCGATGTCTGGTGGATGAGCGCCGTGGGGGCCGCTGTATTGGTTTTGACGCTTTATTATTACAGGGATCTGGTTGCGATTTCCTATGATCCGGAATTTGCCCGTTTGCGAAGGGTTCCCGTGCGCGGCCTTTATTTTTTGTTCATGGCCCTGGTGGCTGTTTCAATTGTTTTTATCATCCGTGTGGTGGGGCTTATCCTGGTCATAGCGCTGCTGTCTATCCCGCCTTATATAGCGGAAAAATACGCGGCCTCACTGGGGATGATGATGGCAATTGCAGTGGTGCTTTCCGTGATTTTTAATATTTTCGGGCTATGGCTGGCCTACATGTTCGATTTTACATCCGGGCCCTGCATTATCCTGGCGGCTGCGGCAGGGTTTTTTATTTCCCTGGGCATTGATGTTTTTGTTTTAAAACACCGCAAGCAAGCGGGCAATAAAGCTGCGGCCAAATAATGCTCGATTTTTGAACCGGGATATATTATATGAAAAAAAGAAATCCGGGCAGGCTTCCGGCTGCAATTTTACTGCTTCTTATCCTGATTGCAGCTCCGGGGTGTGCTTTTAAGCAGTCGGCAAACCTGCGCGACAGCTCAGATACAAGCCCGCTGGGTATAATTATAGGGATTTACCAGGGGCCGTTGGATCATTTAAATGCAGTGCGCATTGGACAATGCTCCATGTATCCGTCCTGCTCGCATTACGCGAAGGCGGCGATAAAAAAACACGGCCCTGTTACCGGTACCATGCTGGCATGCGACAGGCTTGTCCGGTGCGGGCGGGGAGAACTTGAGTATGCCCGAAAAATTCCAGTTGACGGAAAGTGGAGATATTATGATCCGCTTTCTGCCAATGATTTCTGGTTTTACGGAAACAAAAACCCTGCCGCGCGGAGACCAAACAGGCAATAAAAGGAGGTTGCATGGGCGCTGACATCCGGCCCTACAGGGCCGTTAATCCGATCAGGGTTGTCACTGCCACGTCGCTTTTTGACGGACATGATGCCGCAATAAACATCATCAGACGAATTCTGCAGGATACGGGCGCCGAAGTCATACATCTGGGCCATAACCGCTCGGTGGATGAAATTGTAAACGCCGCAATCGAAGAAGATGTCCAGGGTGTTGCAGTATCAAGTTACCAGGGCGGGCACATGGAATTTTTCAAATACATGGCCGACCGGTTAAGGGAAAAAAAAGCCGGACATATCCGTATATTCGGAGGCGGCGGCGGTGTGATAGTGCCTGCTGAAATAAGGGAGCTTGAAGCTTACGGAATAACCAAAATTTATTCGCCTGCTGACGGCTCTAAAATGGGCCTGCAGGGTATGATAAATCACATGATGGAAAGCATGGATTTTTTACCTGTATCAGAGGCTCCTGCAGACCCGGACAAGATATCGTCCGGAGAGCCGCTTGCAATTGCAAGGCTGATATCTTCTGCTGAGCTTGCCTCGGTTAAAAACGGTGAAGCAATAGAAGAGATAAGGCGGAAAATCAAAGCAAAGCTGCCTGAAAAGACAATTCCTGTAATCGGGCTTACAGGCACCGGGGGCGCGGGCAAGTCCTCGCTTACAGACGAACTCGTGTTAAGGTTTTTACATGATAACCCGGATATGCGGATAGGTATCCTGTGCTGCGACCCGTCGCGCAGGAAAACCGGAGGCGCCCTTCTCGGAGACCGCATCCGAATGAACGCTATTGATAATCCGAAAGTATACATGCGCAGCATGGCAGTGCGCCGAACAAGCCCGGAACTGCCCGCTGTTCTGCCTGATGCCGCCGGGATACTCAAAGCGGCGGACATGGATCTGATTCTGATAGAAACCGCGGGCATAGGCCAGGGTTCATCGAGCATCTTTGATCTGACCGACCTTTCGGTATATGTCATGACAAGCGATTACGGAGCGGCATCACAGCTTGAAAAAATTGACATGCTCGATTATGCGGACCTCATAGTGGTCAACAAGTTTGACAAGCAGGGCAGCGAGGACGCGGTGCGCGACATCCGCAAGCAGGTACAGAGAAACCAAAGGGCCTTTGATCAGAGGCCGGATCAAATGCCAGTATTTGCAACGATCGCATCCAGATTCAATGACGACGGAGTGACTGCCATGTACCAGTATCTTCTTGAGCTGGTGGCGGAGAAAACCGGGGTGAAAATGACCTCCTCGCTGCCGGCAGCGGAAAACAGGACTTCGTCTTCAAAAACAATAATAGTTCCGCCCGAGCGCAGCCGGTATCTCTCGGAAATCTCTGATACGCTTCGCGATTATCACCGTCATACAACAAACCAGGCAGAGGCAGTCCGCAAGGCCTGGCATGTAAAGCAGACAGCAGAACAAATTTCCGGCAACAACCTGTCCGGGGACGCAGACTCCCTGATGGAAAGGCTGAAACAGGAAATCAAAGCCGCTGAAGAACAAGTTACGCCTGAGACCAAAAAACTTATCTCGCAATTCGAAGAAATCAAGTCAGACTATAGCCGAGATGAGCTGGTCTATCATGTGCGCGGCCGGGAAATCAGGCAGCCGCTTTACGTGGAAAGCCTTTCAGGAAGCAGGGTCCCGCGCATCGCCCTGCCCGGATTCAAAGATCCGGGAGAGATTTATACCTGGATGCGCAGGGAAAACATCCCGGGCAGGTTTCCCTATACAGGCGGTGTTTTCCCGCTTAAGCGCAAGGAGGAGGAGCCCACCAGAATGTTTGCGGGCGAAGGAGATCCCGAGCGAACCAACCATCGATTCAAGCTGCTCTCTGAGGCTTACCCGGCAAAACGGCTCTCCACTGCATTTGATTCAGTAACTCTCTATGGCTTTGATCCGGATACCAGGCCGGATATCTATGGTAAGGTGGGTACTTCCGGGGTCAGCGTATGCAACCTTGATGATGTAAAAGCCCTGTATGCTGGATTTGACCTGGCTGCTGAAAACACCTCCGTGTCTATGACCATAAACGGGCCCGCGCCCATGATGCTTGCTATGTTTTTCAACACAGCCATAGACCAGCGTATAGACAAATTCACAGAAGAGGCCGGACGGGCGCCGGATGAGCAGGAGGCAAAAAAAATAGAGGCCGATGTTTTGTCAAACATCAGAGGCACTGTACAGGCCGATATTTTAAAGGAAGACCAGGGGCAGAATACCTGTATTTTTTCCATTGATTTTGCCCTTAAAATGATGGGAGACATCCAGCAGTATTTTATAGACAACAACGTGAAAAACTTCTATTCGGTCTCTATTTCCGGCTATCACATAGCAGAGGCAGGCGCCAATCCGATCTCGCAGTTGGCCTTTACCCTGGCAAACGGGTTTACCTACGTGGAATACTACCTGTCGCGCGGTATGCCGATTGACAGCTTTGCTCCGAACCTGTCTTATTTTTTCTCCTCGGGCATGGACCCTGAATACAGCGTTATCGGCCGGGTGGCAAGGCGCATATGGGCGGTTGCCATGTATTACAAATACGGCGGGGCCGCCCGCTCCCAGATGCTCAAATACCATATCCAGACATCGGGCAGATCTCTTCACAGCCAGGAAATACAGTTCAACGACATCCGCACTACTCTGCAGGCCCTGTATGCAATCTATGACAACTGCAACAGCCTTCACACCAATGCTTACGACGAGGCTGTCACCACTCCGTCAAAAGAATCAGTGAGGCGCTCTCTTGCCATCCAGATGATAATAAACCGTGAGCTTGGCACCACAAAAAACGAAAACTTCAACCAGGGAAGCTTTATTATAGAAACTCTTACCGATCTTGTTGAAGAGGCCGTGCTCTCGGAATTTGACAGGATCACCTCGCGCGGCGGCGTCCAGGGGGCGATGGAGAGGGGTTACCAGCGCAGCAAAATACAGGAAGAATCAATGTATTACGAGCATCTTAAGCATTCAGGCGAACTGCCGATAATAGGGGTCAACACCTTTATAGACCGGGATGCAGACCCTGATGAAGCAATCGGCAGCCTGGAGCTATCCCGTGCCACAGAAGAGGAAAAACAGTCCCAGTTAAAACGCAGAAACGAGTTTGTGGAAAGAAACAGGGACAAGGCTCCCATGGCGATAAAAAGGCTCAAGGATACGGTGCTCGCAGGAGAAAACATCTTTGCTGAACTCATGAACACTGTCCGCTTCTGCACCCTGGGCCAGATCACCCATGCCCTCTACGAAGTAGGCGGCAAGTATCGCCGGAACATGTAGGGAGCGGGACAAATTTTTTTAAGGAGAAAGATATGCCGCAACCGGTTATTGTTAGTGCAGTGAGAACGCCGCTGGGCGCATTTAATGGGAGTCTGGGAAATACCGGGGCCACCGAACTGGGCGCCCATGTGATCAGCGAGGCCTTGGGCCGGGCAAACATATCAAAGCAGGCGGTCAACGAAGTAATCATGGGTATGGTGCTGCCGCTGGGCTACGGGCAGAATCCGGCACGCCAGGCGGCTGTCAGGGCCGGACTGCCCTGGGAGGTCGAATGTTTGACTATAAACAAGGTCTGCGGATCAGGGTTGAAATCAGTGATGCTTGCCGCCCAGGCCATTATGTGCGGGGACGCCGAGGTAGTTGTGGCCGGCGGCATGGAAAACATGAGCATGGCCCCCTACTATCTTGAAAAAGCCAGATTCGGATACCGAATGGGGGCCGGAACCCTTCAGGACCACATGATTCATGACGGCCTGTGGGATATTGTAAATGATTTTCACATGGGGGTATCAAACGAGCTGTGCTCCGAGAAATACGGGATTTCACGCGAAGACCAGGATAAATACGCTGAAACGTCATACAGCCGGGCAGTGGATGCCGTGGAATCAGGCCGGTTTGAAAAGGAGATTGCCCCGGTGCCTGTCCGGGACCGCAAGGGCGGCACGCTTGAATTTGCAAGAGATGAAAACCCCAGGCCGACTCCTTATGAAACCCTTGCGAAAATGAAGCCGGCATTTGAAAAAAACGGCATGGGCACTGCGGGAAATGCCTCGATTATAAGCGACGGGGCTTCGGCTGTTGTTGTCATGTCTGATAAAAAGGCAGAAGAATTGGCAATATCCCCCTTAGCGCGCATCGGCGCTCAGGCCTCGGCGGGCATTGACATGAAATACGTGCTTGTGGCCCCGATACTGGCAATACCCAAATGCCTTGCCAAAGCAGGGCTGACCACCGGGGACGTGGATCTCTATGAAATCAACGAAGCATTTTCAGGTTCCACGGTTGCGGTAATAAGGCAGCTGGGCTTGGAGTCTGAAAAAGTAAACGTGAACGGGGGCAGCGTGGCCCTTGGCCACCCCATAGGCGCAAGCGGGGCAAGGGTGCTTACCACGCTTTTATACGAAATGATACGCCGGGATCTTAGAACAGGCCTGGCATCGCTTTGCCTTGGCGGCGGAGAAGCTGTGGCAATGACGGTGCACAGGTAAAACAATAAATTAAAAGTCAATAACTGCCCAGCACTTTAAGATAATCGGTTTTTTGCGAAAGCTGCTCCAGTACCGGGGCAAGTGACGGGTCCTCAATATCGGCCTCAAGGTCCACGTAAAACATGTATTCCCATGGTTTGCCGTGAATCGGCCTGGATTCGAGTTTTACCAGGTTGATACCGTTGTTTGCAAATACCTTAAGAGCTTCAAACAGTGAGCCGGGCCGGTTTCCTGCGGAAAAAATAAGTGAGGATTTCTGCTTTTTACCGTTTGCCAGGCGCTGTCTTGCTATAATAACAAACCTGGTATAGTTTCTGGGGTTTGTCTCAATTCCTTCTTCAAGTACGGCCATCCCGTAAATCCCTGCGGCTTCCATGCCTGCAATCGCAGCCTCTGATTTATCGCCCCTTTGCTTTATATGCCTCACAGCCCGTGCCGTGTCTGAGACCGGTATTAATTCCCAGTCATGCCTGTCGATATACTGACGGCACTGCTGAAATGCCTGGGGATGAGAATAGATCCGTTTTATATCTTCGATGCGGACACCGGGATGGCCTATAAGGTTATGCTCAATCCTGAGCATTATCTCGCCCACTATTCGAAGATCGTATTCTAAAAGAAGATCGTAATTTTCATGAACACTTCCAGCAAGGGAATTTTCCAGGGGGATTACCCCGAAATCCACGGTTTGCTCTTTTACTCCTTCAAAGATATCCTTGAAGGTTTTGGATGGAACAAAATCGACATGATCGCCGAAATACCCGGTGCATGCCTTGTGACTGTGGGTGCCGATCTCGCCGAGAAAGGCGGCCCGTCCTCCTTCTCCTCCTTCCGGCCTTTCCATGTGCTCCACTGCGTGCGCTCTGTCAAGATACCCGAAGTCTAACTGCTTGTCCACAACCGGGGCTATCACGTAAAGATCCCGCATAAGGCGGGAGAACTGCTCCGGGTACAGGCTCTGGGCCCCGTCTGAGAGGGCATGGTCAGGATCATTGTGCACCTCGATCATAAGTCCGTCTGCCCCTGCGGCAATTGCAGCTCTTGCCATGGGGCTGACCTTTTCCCTGATTCCGGTGGCATGGCTGGGATCGATTATAACCGGCAGATGAGTAAGGTTTTTGATCACGGGAATTGCGGAAAGGTCCAGGGTGTTTCTGGTATAGGGTTCAAATGTGCGTATGCCGCGTTCGCAAAGGATCACATCGTCATTTCCTTCCGAAAGAATGTATTCGGCCGACATTAGCCACTCCTCGATGGTGGCGGAAAGTCCGCGCTTGAGAAGCACGGGCTTGCCCAGGCGCCCCACGCATTTTAACAGCTCAAAGTTCTGCATGTTGCGCGCACCTACCTGGATTACGTCCACATACTTCATTACAAGATCGGCCTGGGCAGGGGTGGTAATTTCGGTTACAACCGGCATGCCGCAGGTTTCGCGGACTTCGGCAAGAATTTTAAGTCCCTCTTCCCCCATGCCCTGAAATGCATAAGGCGAGGTGCGGGGTTTAAATGCCCCGCCCCTGAACAGCACCGCTCCGTATCTGCGCACCTGTTTTGCAATTGCAAGTGCCTGTTCCCGGCTTTCCACAGCGCACGGACCGGCTATAACCACAATGCGCTCGCCGCCCACTGATACGTTGCCGATCTGTATTCTGGTGTCCTCCGGATGCATCTGGCGGCTTACAAGCTTAAAGGCGGTATTTACCGGAACCACTCTGGCAACGCCGGGCAGGGATTCATAGTATTCCGGGGGATGTCCTGCATTGCCCGTGGATCCGATAATATTTTGTCCGGCATCGCTGATTTCCCGGAATATGCACCCGCCCGCACGAAGAATGCTTAGTATGCGGTTTTTGTTTTCCTGGGAAATCTCGGGTTCCAGTACAATCAGCATGATCAACCTCCTTTTATTATAAAATTATCAATATGTTGTTCGCCGTAAACTTTTTACTTATGCATAAAAAAACCCGGGAGAAGATCCCCCGGGGTTGTGTAAAACAAAAACCCCGGGCGGACCGTTTTGATGTCCACCCGGGGTTTTTTAAAGCCTGCTGATATTTAAATCATGGGCTACACCGCCGGATGGACGCTTCTAAAGCCAAAAAAGAAGCGCCCGAAAGCAAAAAAGAATACCTGGCGATGTAAATATTTTTTCATTTTTCTTAAAAAGACCTTTCATAAACTTTTTTTCATAGTTATTCCGCTTTTTCGGCAATGTCAACCCCAAAAATAACAGTCGGCGATTTCCGGGAGCTGAAAAAGAGTTTGACAGGCGCGTAAAACATATCATCATATGTTCATATAATAATATTAAGCAAGAGGTAAAGCCATTATGGAAGAAACAGCCGAAAACGCAGATGTTAAGGAGCAGATGCGGGGAAAAAACACTGATCTGTGCACTGAGCGGATCATCCACCGCAGGGTGGTGGAAACAGTTCGCGCGTCCATGCCTGAGAGCATGGATCTTTATGATCTGGCCGACTTTTATAAGATATTCGGGGATCGTACGCGCATTGCCATACTGTGGGCATTATCAGAATCAGAGATGTGTGTTTGTGATTTGTGCGCGCTTCTGGACATGAAGCAGTCCGCTGTTTCCCATCAACTAAAGCTGCTAAAACAGGCCCGTGTGGTCAAGTACAGACGGGAAGGCAAGGTGGTTTATTATTGCCTGGATGATCATCATATCCGAAGAGTTTTAAACCTCGGCATGCAGCATATACAGGAACAAAAATAAACAGGCCGGATACTTATGCAGAAATACAGGATAAGCAACCTGGATTGCGCCGTGTGCGCAGCGAAAATAGAGGAGGCATTAAACCGGACGCCGGGGGTGGCAAGTGCGGTTGTTGATTTCAGCACCCAGACTCTGCACGTGGATGCCAATGACATGGATCGGGTCAGGCAGTCTGTAAAGCAGGTAGCCCCTGAAGTCGAAATTGAGGCGGTCACCGGCCGGGCAGCCGGAGATCTGTCTTTAAAAAACCAGGGCTTTAATACAAAATATGAGATTGCAGCAATCGGTATTGCAGGTCTTTTATTTTTCCTGGTCCTGACAGACGGGTATTATAAAGGCTTTACGCTTCGGCCTGCCGTGTTTTACGCCCTTGTCGCAGCAGCCTATCTTACCGCGGGCCGAAGGGTGCTTGCAGCCGCGATGCGCACTGTTTTGAGGAGGGATTTTTTTGATGAAAACGTTCTCATGACAATCGCCACTGCAGGAGCCATTGCAATAGGGGCTTTTTCAGAAGCCATAGGAGTCATGATTTTCTACAGGGCGGGCGAATTTTTTCAGAATTTTGCGGTTTTTCGCTCAAGACGCTCCATTGCCTCCCTGCTTGAAAAACGCCCGGCTTTTGCCAATCTTAAAACAAACGGTAAAATCTCAAAAGTGAGCCCTGAAAGAGTTTTGCCGGGGGATGTGATTGTTGTCAGGCCGGGCGAGAAAATTCCCCTTGACGGCAGGGTTGCACAGGGCGATTCCCGGGTGGACACCTCTGTTCTTACCGGCGAATCCGTGCCAAGAAGCGTCCATGTCGGGCACGGAGTCCTGGCAGGCAGTATAAATATGGACGGCACACTCACAGTGGAGGTGGAAAAGCCGTATGCAGAATCATCTATTGCCCGGATGGTGGAGCTCGTTGAAAATGCAGCCGCGCGAAAGTCTGCCACTGAAAATTTTATCACGGTGTTTGCCAGGTATTATACTCCGGTCGTGGTGTTTGCAGCAATCGGGATTGCGTTTGGCCCTCCGCTTCTGCTGCAGGGAGCATCCCTTGATCAATGGGTTTACCGGGCTCTTGTACTGCTTGTTATCTCATGCCCGTGCGCCCTTGTAATAAGCATTCCTCTGGGTTATTTCGGCGGCATAGGCCGTGCATCAAGGCAGGGTATTCTTGTAAAGGGCTCCAATTACCTTGATGCGCTGGCAAAGGTAAATACAGTGGTTTTTGATAAAACCGGCACATTGACAAAAGGTGTTTTCCGGGTAACAAAGGTGGTAAACAGAAACGGTTATTCACCGGAACAGGTGCTTGAATTAGGCGCAATGGCAGAGCAGCATTCAAATCATCCAATTGCCCGCGCGATCGTGGATGCTTACAGGGAGAAGGGAAAAGACGTGGATCTGGATCGCGTTTCAGAGCATGTTGAAATATCAGGAAACGGGGTGCGGGCTGAATTTGACAAAACAACAGTGCTGGTTGGAAGCGAGCGCTACATGCAAAGCCAGGGCATTGTTTATGATGCCGATCATATTCGCGGCACGGTGGCCCATGTCGCAGCCGGCGGTAAATATGCGGGCTATATCTTAATCGGGGACAATATCCGGGAGGATGCCGCAGAGACGATCGATTCCCTGCGCGCTCTGGGAGTGGAGAAAATCATAATGTTCACAGGTGACAATCAGCAGGCTGCTGAGCATATCGCAGATCGGCTTTCTCTTGACGGTTATTTTGCGGATCTGCTGCCAGAAGACAAGGTGGATGCACTTGAGCGTATACAAAAACAAAACAGTGAAAATGGCAAAGTCGCATTTGCGGGCGACGGGATCAATGACGCTCCGGTAATTGCAAGGGCTGACGTTGGTGTTGCCATGGGAGGGGCCGGCTCTGATGCGGCCATTGAAACCGCTGACGTGGTGCTTATGAGCGATTCCCTGTCAAAAATGGCAGACGCCATTGCAATAGCAAGACAAACCCGTATAATCGTATGGCAGAATATTTTTATTGCACTTTCCGTAAAGGCGGTATTTATAACCATGGGAGCAGCTGGCATGGCAACCATGTGGGCCGCGGTGTTTGCAGATGTGGGTACCGCCCTTATAGCGGTGTTAAATTCCACCCGTATCCTGGGAATGAAAATTAAATGATACGGACACAGCATCTTTTGTGATGATGCTGCGCAGAATTATAATATAAAATATATCATTTAAAACCGGAGATTAAAATATGACAGACAGGCGGCAGGAATTAAGAGAAGAACTTAAACGAATCGAGGCGGAATTAAAGGATTTAAATGACCGGATTCCCCCGCATTCTGTAAAGCCCGTGTTTATTCAAAAGCTCGACGAACTTGAAAGCCGGCGCGATGAAATCATCCGCGAGCTGGAATTGCAGTCAGACGCTTAAAGTATGTCGCGGATGCCCGGCATGTGTAAGGTTACAGCACGCTGCAGATGTTTCTTGAACAAACCGTAAATCTTCCATATACTATTTTTTCAGTGCACAGTTTTTCTCTGATAAAATTTCTATTTCTTCACATAATTTCGGATATCGCCATGCAGGCACATCAGATAAGTATCCTAGAAGATATATTCCAGACCATTACCGAGTCCAAAGACCCGGCAACCACTCTTGACCAGATAGTGGGCAAGGTGGCAGAAAGTCTTGCAATCGACGTGTGCTCTGTTTACGTCTACAACCCTGCCGACAATCGCCTGGTTTTAAAAGCCACCCGCGGCCTTGCCCAGTCTTCTGTTGATGCGATTGAAATGGAGGTTGGCGAAGGTTTGACCGGCCTGGCCCTTGAGCAGATGCATCCGGTTTTTGTGGTGTATCCTGATTCGCATCCCAGATTCAAGTTTTACGCCGGAAGCGGAGAGGAAAAATACGCCACGTTTCTCGGCCTGCCGCTTATTTACCATCAAAAGATCCTCGGGGTACTGGTTGTTCAGACGGTTGAAAAGGACGGAATAAAAGAGGATGATATACCTTTTTTTGCAAATATTGCCAGTCAAATTTCCGCTACAGTGGCTTATACCGGGCTTCTAGAGGATCTTTCCGGGCGCAGGCCCGCATCCTTTCAGCCTGTTGCCAGCCGGCTGGAACCTGATACCGACGCGGGCCCGCCTTCTCACTTAAGGGGCGATCCTGTATCAGAGGAGGTGGCAGAGGGATATGCGCATTACCTGCCTGAAAGCATTGACTTTGATCATGTGCAATGCACCCTTTCCGGGTCTCCGGACACTGAAATAAAACGGCTTGATGCCGCTTTTAAAGACGCTGCAGAGCAGATACGGCGGGTGGCCCGGCTGGGCGTGGGAATTTCAGAGCAGGAATCGGCCATTTTGGACGCACATCTGATGTTTCTTCGGGATCCGGCGTTAAAGAGCAGGATTACCGAGCATATCCGCTCGGGTCGTTGTGCAGAATTCGCCCTTAAACAGGTGATTCTTCAATACGTTGAAACCTTCCGCAATATGGATGACGCATACTTGAGCGAGCGGGCGGCAGACGTGCTCGATATCGGGCGCAGGGTGCTGGGGCACCTTATAGGTGTTACAGGCGATCCTCATGAACCTATGAACCGGCCTACGATTGTTATTGCATCCGATATCTCGCCTGTGGATCTGCTTGCCATCAGGCAGCCGAATCTAAAAGCCATTGTTACCGCCAGCGGTGGGAGGACTTCGCATACGGTGATTTTAGCAAAATCCCTTCAAATTCCGATCGTTATTGGAGTGGAAGGGCTTTTTGAACATGTGCGTGAAAAAGATTACCTGATTGTGGACGGGGCCTCGGGTTTTGTATTTGTCAATCCTGACGCTTTGATACTGGAGGAATATGAACGCAGGCAGAAGGAAAACCGGATGGTCATGAAAAAGCTTTCCGCCATCCGGGATCTGCCGGCAGTAACACTCGACGGGGTTCGTATCCGCATGGGAGCCAATATCGGACTGCTTTCTGATATTGCCAATGTGCGCGAATACGGCGCTGACCATATAGGACTTTACCGTACCGAATTTCCCTTCCTGCTTCGCAGGAGCTTTCCCAGCGAGGAAGATCAGGTCTCGCTTTATACAAGGATGCTCAAGAAGGCCGAAGGCCGGACGGTTACCATACGAACCTTTGACGTTGGAGGAGATAAGTTTCTTTCCTACCTTGATTATCCAAAAGAAGAAAATCCATTTCTGGGATGGCGCTCTATCCGCCTCAGCCTGGATCTTGAAGATGAATTTCGCAGGCAGATCAGGGCAATTCTGAGGGCTTCGGCCCATGGCCCGGTTCACCTGCTTTTCCCGATGATATCCGGAGTTCAGGAGATCCGAAAAGTCCTGGCGATTCTGGAGGAGGAAAAGCGGGTGCTCGATGAGAAGAAAATTTTATACGACAGGCAGATCTCAACCGGAATCATGATCGAGGTGCCCGCGGCAGTGGCAATACTCGACCGCCTGCTCAAATATGTTAATTTTGTAAGTATCGGTACAAATGACCTGATTCAGTATCTTTTGGCTGTGGACAGAAACAACAAAAAGGTGGCCAATCTTTATAATGCCCTGCATCCTTCGGTTATTGAAACTGTTTACCGCATTGTCAGGACATGCAAGAGCATGAACAAGCCGGTAAGCATATGCGGGGAAGCAGCGGCAATGCCCGCCTGCCTGCTGTTGTTTGTGGCAATGGGGGTAGATCGTTTAAGCATGACGCCTTCTTCTGTTCCGGCGGCAAAAAAATTTATACGAAGTATCCGGCAGGCCGATGCCAGGCAAGCCCTGGATGCTGTTTTGGAAATGGAGGATGCGCAAAGCGTAAGTTATTATCTTAGGCAATATATCCGGGATGTTCAAACGGAGACCATGGATGACGCAAAGCGGCTATAGCGGCAAAAAGCCTTATGTGTTCTGCGATTTTGACGGCACAATTACCGCACAGGAAAGTCTTCAGGCTGTTTTCGAAGAGTTTGTTCCGGAAAAATGGCAGGATATGAAGCAGAAACTTGTTTCCGGCTCTGTCACCCTGCGCAGCGGGGTACGTGAGATGATAGAGTCGATTCCTTCGCAGCGCTACCAGGAGGTTCTCTCCTTTGTCAGGCAGATCCCTCTGCGTGCCGGATTTGAAGAATTCCTGGATTTTCTGGATCAGAGCGGTATCCCGTTTGTGGTAGTATCCGGCGGGGTGCGCGGTATGGTCGAGGCAGGGCTGGGCCCTTTGATCAAAAGGGCAAACCATGTTTTTGCAGCAGATGTTGATGCATCCGGTGCTTATTTAAAAGTGCATTCGGACTTTGAAGGAGGAAAGGAGCTTGTGGCCAAGGTAGAGGTTATGAAGCTTTTTGATACGGATTTGCGGATAGTGATAGGAGACGGTATGACCGATTACAATATGGCCAGAAACGCAGATATTGTTTTTGCAAGAAGCAGCCTTGCACGTTATCTTGAAAAGTCCGGGATCGATCTGATCAGGTGGGAGGATTTTAATGATATCAGAAAAGAGCTCAAACAGAGGCTCGGAAAGGGGCTGTTATGTCTGAAGTCATGATTTGTCCTGCTTCGTACGAAAATGTAAAAGAGGCGGTTGACAGGGCGTTTGCGCTTTTTCCTGTTGACATAAGCGGCAGAAGGGTGCTTATCAAGCCCAATGTGCTGCGGGCGGCCAAAGCAGAAGAGGCCGTAACAACGCATCCCGCGGTTCTTTCAGCGGTTGTGGAAAAGGTCCGGTCTCAAAATCCGGCATCCCTTGTGGTGGGCGACAATCCGGGCCTGCTCGGTTACGGTGCCAACAGGGAGTGTTTTGAAAAAAGCGGGCTTATGGAAGCCGCGGGCGGGTATTATGAAAACATAGGCGATGATTCGGTAACCGTTTCTTTTAATCCGGATTTCATGGAAACAGTAACGGTTTCAAGGCAGGTTGTGGATGCCGATGTTGTAATAAGCCTGCCAAAGTTTAAAACCCACGGCCTTACCGTGGTGACCGGGGCGATTAAGAACAGCTACGGCATCCTGCCCGGAGCGATAAAGGCAAAACTGCACAAGGCCGCAGGCTCACCTGAGAGGTTTCATAAGGCCGTGGTCGATGTTTTCAGCCTGCGCGTACCAGACCTCTTCATAGTGGACGCGGTAGTAGGCATGGAAGGAAACGGCCCGGCATCTCCGGATCTGCGTGATATCGGATGTATAATCGCCGGGGACAACGCGGTTGCAGTGGATTCTGTAATTGCCCAGATGATGGGCCTTTATCCTGCAAAGCTCGGGTTTCTTGAGCATGCAAAGCAAAAGGGGCTGGGCGACTATGAGCCGGAAACCATAAAGATCCACGGAGAATTAAAGCCGGTGCCGGATTTCAAGGTTCCGCCTCTTGGCGGTGAAGCAAGCAGGGAGAATCCGGCTGTAGCCGAGTTGATAGAAAGCCGGCTTAGGGTTCGGCCCGTGCCTGATGCAGATCTTTGTACAGGATGCGGTACCTGTGTTGAGCAATGTCCGGTTTCGGCCCTTTCCATGGACGAGCAAACGGATCTGCCGGTTGTGGATGAGGAAACCTGTATTTCCTGTTTCTGCTGCCAGGAAGTTTGCCCGGAAAAGGCGATACGCCTTGAATAACTCACCTCCACCCCGGACTTCCCTGGGAAGCGCAACGCCGATATTGGACTTTTTATGAAGCCGTCAATATCCGGATTTCGGATCAGAGGAGACTGATAATGGATGTACACGAACTTGCTGGGAAAAAAGCGCCCGAAAACATGCTGGTGGACGTGGGCAAACTGATTTCAGCCTATTACACGGATTGTCCTGATCCCCGGGTCTTATCCCACCAGGTGACCTTCGGTACTTCCGGGCACAGGGGCTCTTCGTTTCGCAGAAGTTTCAACGAGGCACACATAGCGGCAATAAGCAAAGCCATAGCAGATTACAGAAAATTAAACGATATAACCGGCCCTTTGTTTTTGGGAATGGATACCCACGCACTGTCAGAGCCGGCCCTTGCCACGGCCCTTGAGGTGTTTGCAGCCGAAAAAATCGATGTCATGATTCAGACGGGCAGGGGATATACCCCCACGCCCGTGATTTCCCATGCAATACTTTCCCATAATCATGGAAGAAAACAGGGCCTGGCAGACGGGGTAGTGATCACGCCGTCGCACAACCCCCCGGAAGACGGTGGATTCAAGTACAATCCTCCGCACGGCGGGCCTGCAGGAACAGAGGTCACCTCTGTTGTCGAAAAAAGCGCCAACAGGCTCCTTCAGGAGGGCGTTGACAGAATAGCGCGCATTCCCTTTGCAAGGGCCTTAAAAGCCGGCACCACCCATGAATACGACTATATTGCCCCTTATGTCAACGATTTGGAAAATGTGGTGGACATGCAGGCAATTTCATCTGCCGGGCTTAAAATGGGCGTGGACCCCATGGGCGGGGCTGCAGTGCATTTCTGGGAGCCGATTGCGGAAAAATACGGCCTGGAACTTGAAATCGTAAATAAAAAAGTAGATTCAGCCTTCGGGTTTATGCATGTAGACAAGGACGGCAAAATCCGCATGGACTGCTCTTCAGCCTATGCAATGGCCGGGCTGATAGAATTAAAGGACAGGTTTGACATTGCATTTGCAAATGATCCCGACGTTGACCGCCACGGCATTGTCACGAGGAGCCAGGGCCTGCTTAACCCCAACCATTATCTTTCAGCAGCTGTATGGTATCTTTTTGCAAACCGCCCGCAATGGTCTGAAAATGCAGCTGTGGGAAAAACACTTGTTACAACCTCCATGATAGACAGGATCGCCGGTCATCTGCAAAGACCGCTTGCCGAAGTACCTGTGGGTTTTAAATGGTTTGTGGACGGGCTTTTAAATGGCTCCTACGGGTTTGGCGGCGAGGAAAGCGCGGGCGCGTGCTTTTTGCGCAAAAACGGTCGTGTGTGGGCCACTGATAAGGACGGAATCATAATGAATCTGCTGGCAGCGGAAATCATGGCTGTTTTGCAGAAAGATCCCGGCCTGATATATAAAGAGCTTGAAGAGCGTTTCGGACGATGCGTGTATGAGCGCACAGACGCGCCTGCTAGTTCGCGCCAGAAAGAAATCCTGAAAAATCTTTCTCCGGATATGATTTCTGCGCAAAGCCTGGCCGGAGAACCCATAAAAGAAATTCTTACACGGGCTCCGGCAAATCATGCACCGATCGGCGGGCTGAAGATGACAGCTGAAAACGGCTGGTTTGCCGCCAGGCCCTCGGGCACAGAGGAAATCTATAAGATCTATGCGGAAAGCTTTATAGATGAGAATCATCTGAAAAAGATCATGGAAGAGGCGCAGCAGATTGTTGCAAGGGCATTTGAAAACCGGAATTGATCCTGTATTAATTCAGAGCACCAGGGGGTTTCTTGATCCCCAGGAGGGAGATAGGCTCTATGAGCTGGCCCTGGAGGCGTCTTTGCGCGGCCCTTGCCTGGAGGTGGGAAGCTACTGCGGCAAATCCGCACTTTACCTTGGTGCGGCGTGCAGGAAAAATAAGGGCATTCTTTTTTCCATAGATCACCACCGCGGTTCTGAAGACCAGCAGCCAGGAGAGGGTTATTTCGATCCTCAAACCTGGGAGCCTGAAACATGCAGGGTGGATACATTCGCCCTGTTCCGGCAGACACTGGAAAAAGCCGGCCTTGAACAGACAGTTGTTCCCATGGTTTGCAATTCGCAAACAGCCGCACGAATGTGGGCAACCAGGCTTTCACTGGTGTTTATAGATGGCGGGCATACATATGAGGCTGCTTTTTCAGACTATAATGCGTGGGCCCCGCACCTGATGCCCGGTGGCTACCTGGCCATTCATGACATTTTTAAAGATCCGGAAGAAGGAGGGCAGGCTCCTTATAAAATCTACAGGCTGGCCCTTGCCTCGGGGCTTTTTGAGAAACTTTCCATGACAAAAACCCTTGGTGTGCTCAGGCGCCTTTCCTGAAATAAAGCACCAGGCTCTTTCCCAGCACGGGGTTGAAAAGTTTTTCCATGAATCGGGTAACACGGGGTTTTTTCATCATCTCCCAGGTGAGAAACCTTTGATAGGCTTTTACGGGTCCTGATGTTTCATTGTCCGGCCCTGCCAGGCACTTGATCCACCAGTAGGGAGAATGAAGGCTGTGGGCCCAGTGGCGGTCTGTGAGTTTAAGCCCCAGGCCTTCAAATAACGCGGTGATTCTTTTTTTTGTATAGATGCGCACGTGGCCGCCTTCTGTATTGGCGTAACTACTTGAAAGCGCCCAGCATATCCGTTCCGGAAAATATCGCGGGACACTTACCGCAAGTGTGCCGCCGGGTTTGAGCACGCGGTAAAGTTCGCCTGCGGCCCGGCACTCGTCATAAATGTGCTCCATGACCTCTGAGCATATAACATGGTCAAACCAGCCGTCTTCAAACGGCAGATTTATAATGCTTGCCGCATAAAGGCGCCATCTGCCCGTAAACGGTTTTCCATAAAGCTCGTGCAGCTTTATTTTTTCCTTAGCCGATAAAAGGTCTGCGATGTTTATATCCGCACCTGCCACTGCAACATCGGGATACTGGCACGCAATGCACACGTGCCTGCCAGTGCCGCACCCCATGTCCAGTATATGATCGCCCGGCCTTATTTTAAGCCTGCTGTAGTCTATGGTAATCATCTATTGCCCTCTGGTAGGCTTCAACGGTTTTTCCCGCAACCGCAGTCCATGTAAGGTGCTCATATACCCTTTTGTATCCGGCTTCTCCAAGGCGGCGGGCTTTTTGCGGGTTATCCAGCAGGTCTGTGATCGCCCGCTCAAGGGCTGCCGGATCTGCCGGCGGCACCAGTATGCCGGCGTCTCCCACGACTTCCGGAAGTGCGCCTCCCGTGGTGCTGATCACGGGCACCGCGCATGCCATGGCTTCTCCCGCGGGAAGGCCGAAGCCTTCGTACACGGAAGGTACTACCGCCATTGTTGCCCGGGCGTACTGGCGGACAAATTCTTCATAAGAAATCCTTCCGGTAAAGGTGACAATATTGCCGATTCCAAGTTTGCCGACCAGTTTTTCCACCATGCCGTTTTTTTTTGGAGTGCCCACCACAATGAGCTTTATGTCGCGTTTTGCCGAAATCGCCGCTATTGCCGGAAGAAGATGGTGCAAGCCCTTTAGCGGCGTGTCCGCGCTGTTGGTGACAATGATCCGGTTAGATTCACGGGCAATTTGTGGCACAGGATAGAAAAGCTCCGTATTGATTCCGTTTGGCACCACAAAAAACCGGTTTTCAGGAATATTAAACTCCCTGCTTATATGCTGGCGGGTAAATTCTGATACTGTTATCAGGTGCTGCAGTGTTCGCGATACTCGTTTTTGCATTCCGATAAAGGAATACCAGCGCATGCTTTTCATCTTGCGCCAGACAGCGGTCTCGGTTTTTACGGTTACGTCGCGGTCCACAGTAATCGGGTGATGAATGGTTGCTATGGCGGGCATTTTGCGCTTGATAAACCACAGCCCGTAGGACAGGCTCTGGTTGTCATGGATGATGTCGTATTTGTGCTCTTGCCGGCAAAGAAGTTTCCCCGCCCGGATACCAAAGGTAAAGGGCTCGGGAAATCCCATGGTTGATACTCCCAGCCATTCAATAAGGTTTACCGGATCTGCAAGTTCTTTTGCGCTTGGAACACGAAACGGATTTTCCTGGTTATACAGGTCAAGACCGGCCACCCTGATAAGCCTTACGCCATTGTCAACAATCGGGTATTCAGGCCCTGAGACTACATCCACGCGATGGCCCAGCCGGCAGAGGGCACGACTCAGATTCCGTACGTAAACCCCTTGCCCTCCGCAATGGGGATTGCTGCGGTAGCTTAGCAGGCAGATGCGCAATGGTTTGTCAGCCGGTCTGTTCATACAGGAACCTGTAATCTTTTTTATGCCCTGGATTTGTCTGCTGAATTTTTCCTGCCGAAATAAGATGCTCTCGTAAAAAGCTTCTTACATCGCCTGATGTTTTTACAGGAAGGAAGCCCTGCAGTCGAGGGCAGTTTTTTCGCTCCTGACCGTTTTCGGGATTCATCAAATGCCTTCGCTAAAATT
>CAZVFQ010000026.1:0-32418 GCA_964626455.1 uncultured Desulfobacteraceae bacterium
TTATCACCAAAAAACGAGAAAAATACAGCGGCCATGAGCAAGGATCCTTCCCTTCAAAAACTTCCGCCTCAGAGCCTTGATGCAGAGGAGTCCATTATCAGCGCGGTTCTGCTGGACAACAATATCTTACTGGATATACTGGACATTCTTGCACCTGAAGCTTTTTACAAATCCGCCCATCAGAAAATATTCGCAGCCGTCACAGAGCTTTTTGCCCAGGATGAACCCGTGGACCTGGTTACCCTGACGGAACGGTTAAAGAACAAAAACCAGCTCGAAGCAACCGGCGGTGCAGCCTATCTGGCGAAAATCGTGGACACCGCCCCTGTGCCGGCAAATGCGGTCTACTATGCCAGAATCATACGCGACAAAGCTTTGCTCAGAAACCTGATAGCAACGGCAAACGACATAGTGCAGAAGTGCTATGATGATTCGGGCAGCACCGACGACGTGGTGGATTTTGCCGAGGGCGCTCTGTTTGACATCGCGGATCAGAAGCAGAAACAGAACTTCTATCCCATCAGCAAAATCATTGAATCCAATATTGACACCCTGGAGGCCAGGCAGGGCAACAAGGCCCTTATCAGCGGAGTTCCCACCGGCTTTAAGAAACTCGACCAGCTCACTTCCGGGTTCCAGTCCTCAGACCTGATTATAATGGCAGCCCGCCCGGGCATGGGTAAAACCGCCCTGGCCTTAAACATTGCCCGCCATGCAGCAGTGGAGGCTGAAATCCCGGTGGCACTTTTTTCCCTGGAAATGTCAAAAGAACAGTTGTCTCTTCGCCTGCTTTGTTCCGAGGCAAGAATAGATTCGGCCAGGGTGCGCGACGGGTTTTTCAATGAGCAGGACTGGTACAGCCTTACCAATGCTGCGGGCATTCTCTCATCGGCACCGATATACATAGATGATTCCCCGGAACTGACATCACTTGACATCAAAACAAAGACCCGGCGCCTTAAGCGGGAAAAAGGCGTGGGCATGATCATAGTGGACTATCTGCAGCTCATGCGCCCCAGGAAATCATACGAACGCCGTGAACTCGAAATATCGGAAATGTCGAGAACCTTAAAAGGCCTTGCCAAGGAGCTTGACATACCCGTACTTGCCCTTTCCCAGTTAAACCGGCGGCTCGAGGAAAGAAGCGATAAGCGGCCACAGCTTTCAGACCTTAGAGAATCTGGCGCCCTTGAACAAGACGCAGATCTGGTTATATTTATATACAGGGATGAAATTTATAACCCGGATGAAAACAATCCAAACAAAAATATTGCCGAGATTCATCTTGCAAAACAGAGAAACGGCCCCACTGGCACCTGTACGCTTGTGTTTAAGGGTGAATATACAAGATTTGAAAACCTTGCATACGGAGAATATGCTCCTGAACTGGAAGGTGCGTGAGATCGAAATAAAAACCAGTAAAACAAAAGGATAATTAAACAACCCGCGAATGAAAAAAATTTCAGGCAATACCTCCGGATTAAAAGCAACCCAGGTTCGCCGGATTGAAAACCTCTACCATCACCGCATACCACCTGAATACATTATCACTCCAGCTGTGGTTGATGAAATATGCAGCCTGAGCGCAGAGACCAGGCGCCAGATAGGCCTGCTGGTGGAGCGCTCGGGAAAAATCGCCCGGGTAATAGTGGGCGACAACCAGAAAATAATACTGCCGGATACCAGTGATTACAAAACCCCGCCCGGCAGGTTAAAAGGGTTGCGCTGCATACACACACATCTAAATGATGAATCCCTGACCCGCGACGACCTTACAGACCTGTCGCTTCTGCGCCTTGACATGATGGCATCGATTAATGCCTCACGACAGGGCAAAGCAGGCAATATGCATGTAGCCCATATTCTGCCATCACCTTCCGAAAACGGCCCGCACCAGTTTCTGCCGGAAGCAGACCCAAGGGACCAGCAGGTCAACTGCATTGAACTGATACGCGCCATCGAGGACGAGCTTTCCGATTACCAGGCCCTGCGCGAGGTAAAAACAGGAAAGGAAAGGGCGGTGCTTGTAAGCGTGACCACTGCTCCGAAAAAACAGGCAAAGGCTTCTCTTGACGAGCTGCGGGAACTGGCCCGCTCAAGCAACATAGAAGTTCTGGATACAATTATCCAGCAAAGAAAAAAAATCAATCCCAGATTCCTGATGGGCAAGGGAAAACTCGAGGAACTCACCATACACGCCATGCAGATGGGCGCCACCCTGGTGGTGTTTGACCAGGAATTAAATCCCTCCCAGATCCGCTCGATAACAGACCAGGTGGATTTCCGGGTAATAGACCGTACACAGCTTATTCTCGATATCTTTGCCCAGCGCGCCCAATCAAGGGAGGGCAAAATTCAGGTGGAGCTGGCCCAGCTAAAATACATGCTGCCAAGGCTTGCCTTTAAAAACACTGCCATGTCAAGACTAACCGGCGGCATCGGAGGAAGGGGGCCGGGAGAAACCAAGCTGGAAATCAACCGCCGCCGGGTACGCGACAGAATTACGAGGCTGGAAAAGGCGCTTGCAAATGTCAAAAAGCAGCGCAGCCAGCAAAAGGCCAGGCGCGCCAAAAGGGGCCTGCCGGTGATCTCGATTATAGGATATACAAATGCGGGCAAATCCACACTGCTAAATACTCTTACAAACAGCTCTGTGCTCGCCGAAAGCCGTCTGTTTGCAACACTTGACCCCTCGAGCCGGCGGCTTAAGTTCCCGAAAGACACAGAGGTTATAATAACCGACACGGTCGGGTTTATAAGGGATTTGCCACAGGAGCTTCGCGTTGCTTTCAGGGCAACGCTTGAGGAACTCGAAGGCGCCGACCTTCTGCTTCATGTAATTGATGCCTCAAACGAGGCTTTTGGCCGGCAGATTGCCTCGGTGGACAAAATCCTCGGGGAACTAAACCTGCAGCATATCCCGGTTATAAATGTGATCAACAAAAGCGATCTTGCAGACAGCCAAACCCTTGAACAGCTTGCTGCCGAAACCGGCGGAGTCCCGGTTTGCGCCAAAAAAGCCGAAACCCTGCATCGGCTCATAGAAAAAATGGAATACTCGGTTTTACAAAACAGGGTCTTGGTGGAGCGACATACGGAATCTGCGATTTTTGACAGGGATGAAAATAGATTCTTGACTGATCTCTCAGACCTGATATAAATAAATATTTTATGGATTATAATTACATTAAAAATGCTGCTATTGGTGCGGCATACGGTGCCGCAAAGATACTGCGCACTCACATGGGCAACCTTGAGCAAATTGACAAAAAGGGGCCGGAAGACCTTGTAACATCAGCCGACATTGCCTCGGAAAAATATATTCTTAAGACTCTGCATGAAAAGTTTCCGGACCATGACGTGCTGGCAGAAGAAAGCGGCAGCAGCATAAGAGGCAAAAACGGCTGCCTCTGGATCATAGACCCCCTGGACGGGACCACAAATTTTGCCCATCAGGTCCCTATATTTTCCGTTTCCATAGCATTTGTAAAAGACGGCGAACTCCAGGTGGGCGTGGTGCTAAACCCGGTCACAGGCGAGCTGTTTTCTGCAACAGCCGGAAGGGGCGCTGCCTTAAACGGCCGGCAGATTGCTGTTTCGGGCTGCACCAAGCTTTCGGAAAGCCTTCTTGTAACCGGTTTTCCCTATGATGTAAAACAGGATACAACCCCTTATATGAAACGGTTTGAAAACTGTCTTAAGGCGGCGCAGGGAATCCGGCGGCTTGGTTCGGCCGCACTGGATCTTTGCTTTGTGGCCTGCGGGCGGTTTGAAGGATTCTGGGAACAAAAACTTAAGCCCTGGGATACTGCCGCCGGGGCCCTTATAGCCCGGGAAGCCGGAGCCGTGGTGACCGATTTTTCAGGCATGACCTTTGAACCGGACAAAAAGGAAATCCTGGCCACCAACGGCCATATTCACGAAGAATTAAAATCAATTCTGAGACCATAAAGACGAGGCAAAATGGAAGAACTCTATCTGCAGAACGAAAACGAAGACGTGGTTGAATGCTTTGCAAGATTTGACATAAGATCCAGGATATGTCGCAAATATTGTGCACTCCGGCTCAGATGCGCAATTGAACAGACCGAGCAGATGCGAATCGAACAACTCGAAGACCTTATGAATTCATACGAGGTTACAACCAACATACAATAGCTGCTTTGGCTAAAGCCGCATCTTGCCCGGATTAAGAACCCCGGCCGGATCAAATGCCGCCTTGATCCTTTTCATAAGGGCAAGCACATCCGGATTTATTTCTTTTTCCATGTAGGGCGCCTTTGCGATTCCGACCCCGTGCTCTCCTGAAATGGTTCCGCCCAGTTCCAGCGTGTAATCAAATATTTCTGCCACCGCCTGGCGGGCTGCAACCTCCTGTTCCGGCCTGCTGCTGTCATACATTATATTGAAATGAATATTTCCGTCCCCTGCGTGCCCGAAACTGACCATGGTAAGACCCGTCTTTTCACCGAGCAGTTTTATGCGCTCTGCCATCTCGGGCAGCCTGCTGCGAGGGACCACGATATCCTCGTTTATCTTATCAGGCCCGTATGTGTAAAGTGCCGGGGACAAGGCTTTGCGGGCTTTCCACAGATCCTGTGCCTCTTCCGGGCTTTTGGCTGTTTCCACCTGTTTTGCACCTTTACGCCATAAAATTTCGGCTATCCTTTCGGCCGCCATCCCGGCCTCCTGCACAGTGCCGTCGGTTTCGATAAGAAGCATGGCGCCTGCATCCTTTAAAAATCCTTCGCCGAGATAGTCTATAACACATAATATGGAATTTCTGTCCATGAACTCCACGGCCCGGGGCACTATTGCGCTTCTCATTATCCCGGCCACGCAGCCAACAGCCTGGTACATATCATCAAATGACGCTGCCAGGGTTTCAACCGCCTCCGGTAAAGCCAGCAGTCTGAGAGTCATTTCCGTGATCACGCCCAGGGTCCCTTCCGAGCCCACTATCAAACGCGTCAAATCATAGCCCACAACGCCCTTTGCAGTCCTTACTCCGGTTCGGAGAACCTCGCCCGTGGGCAGGACAACTTCCAGGCCAATAACATAATCGCGTGTCACTCCGTACTTGACAGCTTTCGGCCCTCCGGCGCATTCGGCCAGATTGCCGCCAAGGGTGGAAAAATCCGCGCTGGACGGATCAGGGGGATAAAAAAGGCCGCGTTCTGCCACGGCCTTCTGAAATACACCCGTAACCACCCCGGGCTCGACGATTGCAATAAAATTGTCTGTATCAATTGAGATAATGCGGGCAAAACGGTTCATGGCCATAACAAGACCGCCGCAGACAGCCAGGGATCCTCCGCTCATGCCTGATCCCGCACCCCTTGGAGTAACTCCGAAACCGTGCTTGCTAGCCAGACGGAGAATTTCGGCTACCTGTGCGGTATTTTCCGGAAAAACCACGGCCTCTGGCATAAAAGACCTGCGGGTTGCGTCATAAGCATAGCATACACGGTCTTCTTTTTGCCGGGAAAAATTTTCCGGCCCCACAATCCGCGCAAGTTCCTTTTCAACTCCGGAAGAAATCGGTTTAATAAGCCCCGTTCTCCAGTTTTTTCTCTATGATTTCCACCTGACGGCAAAGCTCTCCCTTGAGCTTTAATTCCTTTTCAATGGAATTTATCGAATGGATCACCGTGGCATGCATTCTATTGAATTTGCGGCCGATTGACTGAAGAGGCTCGCCGGTATGGCGGCGCGCCAGGAAAATGGCCACCTGCCGGGAGCGGACAACCGATTTTTTGCGGGATTTGGAGACCATATCCTTTACCGGTATTCCAAACTCCTTGCCGACCAGCCTTGTAATGGAATCAACAGTTATGGTCTTTTTTCTTGAAACGATGTTTTTGACCACCTGCCCGGCCAGATTAAGGTCAATCGGGTCTCCCATCAGGCATGATCTGGAAGCAACCCCGATCAGCCCGTTTTCCAGTTGCCTTACGTTGTCTACCAGTTCTCCGGCCATATATTCTGCCACCTCGCGGGGAAGCTTCACCCCTCTGCCCTCTGCCTTGCGCATAAGTATCCGCACCCGGGTGGAAAAATCAGGGGGCTCGATGACAGTCATCATGCTCTGGCCAAGCCTGGATGTCAATTGATCACTCATTTTCGGAATCTCGGCCGGAGAAGCGCAGCTTGAGAATATAAGCTTTTTGCCTGACTCGTAAAGATGATCAAGCATCATGGCCAGCTCGCTTTGCGTACGGGTGCGTCCCGATAAGACATGGATCTCCTCGAGAAGCAGGACATCGCAGTTTTCCCTGTAGCGCTTCTTGAAATTATCCAGGCAATTGCTTTTGATGGAATGGACCAGCTCGTTTGTAAAATCCTCGGCACTCATGTAAAAAACCTTCTCGTCCGGGCATGCGGATAAAATCCTGTGGCCCACCGCCTGGGAAAGATGGCTTTTGCCCATTCCCGTGCCTGAAAGCAGAAACAGCGCATTTAAATCCGACCGCTTCTCCGATGCCAGGCTGAGGGCTGCCTGGTAGGCGAGATTGCAGTTCTGCCCTACCACAAAACGGTCAAACGTGTAGTCCCGCCGCAGAACCCGTCCGTTTGCCGGCTTTGGACAAAGTCCGGGAAGATGGAGCTGGCCTTTGTCAGGTTCCTTTTTCCGGGCTTTTACAGCGCCGCCACTGTCTGATGCACCATTGTTGCTCACATGGATGGCAAAGGCCATTTCCCTGCCCGCCTGGCGGGAGAGTTCATTGTTGATCAACCCCACGTAATTTGCCATAATCCTTTTTTTAATAAAGAAATTGGGACAGCTCAGTACCAGGGTATCGTCATCTGTGGATCTGACATACTCGATCGGTTCGATCCACAGGCGATAGATACTCGATGAAACATGGTCTTTTAAAGCGGTCTTTGCGTTTTTCCACAAGGATTCCATATGGGGCACTCTCCATTTTCAGATAACAGAATGAATAAAAAACAAAAAAATCACGCACAGACAGTAATGGATAAGCATTATTTAACAAAAACCGAATTCGTCGGAATCGTACCGCACGACCAATAATTGCGGAAGGTAAACAAAAAATATTGTCGGGAAAATTAAAATAAGGGGCCTGACCCCTTCAGCCTGAATGCCTGTATAATACGACCGGCCTTTTCAATCAAGTTCGATGAGAAACGGTTTTGCCGGTTTTAAACCACAACGGACACACGTTATGAACAAATTTATATCTTCCTAAATCTTAAAACAATCAATCCGGATCAATGCAACTGCCATATACAGCGGACAAATTTTTCTGTAAAAGATATTCAACATTAATAGGGATCTTTTGTGTTTCTGTCATAAATCGAGGCATCAGAAGGTTTTGCTCAAACTTTTATTTTCGTCAAATTTTGGTTTTTTTCATGGGCAAACATGTTTTTCCCGCAGTTGCGGTATTTAAAAATTTCTGCTTAAATATTAAATAGTTATGGATAAAAATTTGAAGCCCTGCCCATCCTGCAGCCAAAATAAAGGATAACTCGCATGAAAAAAATCGCAACCGGCCTTGAAAACCTGATCCGCGATCAGCACCCCGGCCTTGAAAAAAAACGCCTTGGACTGCTTTGCAACCAGGCTTCTGTTGACAGCGGTCTTTGCCATGCCCGCGACCTTGTTGACCGCCGGTTTCCCGGCAGATTAAAGGCGCTGTTTTCTCCCCAGCACGGCTTTTTTGCCGAAAAGCAGGACAATATGATCGAATCGGGCGATTTTACAGACAGGCGGCTGTCCATACCCGTATTCAGCCTCTACGGCAAAACCAGGGCTCCCACGGCCTCCATGATGGAATCAATTGACGCGCTGCTTGTGGATCTGCAGGATGCAGGCACCCGGGTCTACACCTTTTTTACAACACTTTCCTATTGCATGGAAGCCGCCGCTGAAACAAACACGCGCGTTGTCATCCTGGACCGGCCCAATCCAATAGGAGGCCTGCAGGTGGAGGGAAACTGCCTTGACCCGCAATATGCATCCTTTGTCGGCCGATACCCCATTCCAATGCGCCACGGCCTTACCATCGGAGAATTTGCCCGATATATAAACAACGTATTCACAATAGGTTGTGAACTCGAGGTTGTTGCAATGAAGGGTTGGAATCGAAGCATGTACTATGACGATACCGGCCTCTGCTGGGTGGCGCCTTCGCCCAACCTGCCCGCAGTCTCGTCTGTGGTGGTGTATCCCGGACAGGTAATCTGGGAAGGCACGAATATATCAGAAGGCCGGGGAACAACACTGCCCTTTGAAATTTTCGGAGCTCCCTTCATGGATACTGATGCAATAGAAAAGGCTCTTGGCCGATGTTCGTATTTTCAGGGAGCGGTATTAAGACCTGCAGTATTTGAACCAACCTCGGGCAAATGGGCGCAGACACCCTGCAGGGGATTTCAAATACACGTAACCGACAGGCGGCGCTTTTCACCTTTACGCACTTCCCTTAAACTTCTTTCAGTGATACTCAGCCTGTTTGAAAAAAATTTTGCATGGAAACAGCCGCCCTATGAGTACGAATACGAAAAGCTTCCCTTTGATCTTATTACAGGAGACCCGCACATCAGAAAGCACCTGGAGGCCGCAGCAGATCCCCGGGAGCTAGAAGAGCAGTGGAGGCCAGGGATCAAGCGCTACATGAAACAGGTAAAGCCATTTTATATATATGAATAACTGATGGACCAGTAAAAAGTCGATTATCGACGGCAAAGTAAAAAGTTCAAGATCAAGGCGCGCAAATCCCGAGGAATGCAGCGTAGTTAATCGTACGTGAAATTCCGCAGGGATGCAGCGCAACGCAGATATTGGACTTTTTACGAAGCCGTCAATAACAACAGGGGAAAACATGACAAACAAAGAAAAAAATGCTGTGATAATATACACCGACGGAGCGTCCTCCGGAAATCCAGGTCCTGCAGGCATCGGGGCGGTTCTTCGCCACGGGGACAATAAAAAGGAAATTTCCGAATTCATAGGCGATACAACCAACAATGTCGCTGAACTAAAGGCGGTGCGCGCCGCACTTTTGGCTCTTAAAAGACGGGATCTGCCCGTGCGGCTTCACACTGACAGCAGCTATGTTCACGGTCTGCTTACCATGGGCTGGAAGGCTAAAAAAAATACAGAACTTGTCGAAGAAATCAGAAATCTTGTAAAGCAGTTCAAGGATATCGAAATAATCAAGGTCCGCGGCCATAAGGGAATAGCAGATAACGAGCAGGCGGATCTGCTTGCCACCTCGGCCATACGCAACCGGTCGGCCAAAGCATAGAAAAACCCCGCAAACACGCAGCTCGCGGGGCCTAAATTGCTAACCGATCTGAACCGTACCCGGATAACAACTATTTTTCAGTCTTCAGCTGCTCGAGTTCCTTTTTCAGTTCTTCATTTTCCCTGCGGTACTTTTCAGCATCGCTTTCCGGCGCCGGTGAAGAAGCCGCTTCAGGCTCCACGCCTGTATCCTTCTGCCAGGTATCCTTTAGTTCGTCAAAGCCCAGATAAAGAGCAAGACATCCCCCGAGAAGCAGCATGATCGGAATTGCGCCTGCCAGAAGATCAAGAAACGCTCTAAACCAAATTGCAAGACCGATTATGCCGATTACGGCCGCGACTGCACCGCCAATTAAAGTCTTCATAGCCCTACTTCCTCCTTTGTTTTATTATTCATGGCCGCAACACAATTTTTATTCTACCCAAGTGGCAGGATATTGCATCTAAGACAAATTTTCTCTACCACAGGCTTTTGTGCAAAGCAAGCAAAAACCCAATGGGAAGCCCTCGGGTTTAGCGCTTGAAAACCCTATTGCAACCTGCTATGCATGCTGCAGAAAGCAGCTTAACAAAACCCCGTCCACCCGGCCGGGCAAACCGGGTTTTACATAATAAAATAACACGGTGACAAAATCATGCCACTTAAAAATTATTTTACCGGAAAATCCCGGAAAAACAGATTAATAAAGGACCAAAACAAACACCGGCGCAACGACGGCCCCTCGTTTTTTTGCTATCTGCCGCCCAATACCGGCTTTCTTGCACTGCTTGCCGAAATCATAGTTTTCCGAAGACCCAAAATAGAGCCTGAATACCAGCGAAGCCTTAAGGAGCTTAAAAATTCCGGAATCATTGTATTTGTAAACAAGTACCGCAGCAAGTTTGAATTTTTTTTCTGCCACACCAGGTTCCGGCGCGAAGGGCTTCCCTATCCCACGCTTGGGTTTGATTACCGGACATTTTTCTGGCAGCCGGCCAAACATATTTATAATACAGCGCTTTTTTACGCAAAGCACATTTTAAAACACTTTAAGCTGCCTGACCCTTATGAAACCGATTATTACCGCGGTATGATAGAAGAAGGCCACAGCGCCATTGTCTCTCTTATAGAAGAAAAAGGATTTTACCACAGGGAAGTAGAATCGCGAACAGACCCGCTGGAATACCTTATTGAAATGCAGAAAACAGTGGATCAGCCTGTCTACCTTGTACCGCAGCTTATTTTATATGACAAGGCCCCCCAGGCGGCGCGGCTCTCAGTAACAGACATGCTGTTTGGCACCAGGGAAAAACCCGGCAGGATTCGCAGGCTGTTCATGATATTGATACGCCCGGGCAAGGTTTTAATCGAGGCCTCGGAACCGGTATGCGTAAGCGACTTTATTGAAAAACCTGAAGTATCTGAACTCACCGAAAAAGACCAGGCAGGATACCTGCGCCGCTACCTGGTAAATCAGATAAACCGGCACAGGCAGTCCATTACAGGTCCGATGCTAAAATCGCGCATTGAAATAATAGAAGAGGTGCTCACAACTCCGCAGATGCAGAAAACCATAGCCGACTATGCGCGCAGGCATGAACTTTCCGTTAATTTGGCCCAGAAAGAGGCCGCAGGAATGCTCGATGAAATAGCCTCCAGTTACAACCTGAGAACCATCAAGTTTTTCGATATCTCGCTTCGCTGGATACTAAGGGCCATGTTTGACGGGATGGTCATTGACTACGAGGGATTAAACCGCATAAGGCAGGCCTCCAAAAAAGGCCCGCTTATACTGGTTCCATGCCACAAGAGCCATATTGATTATCTTATCATCTCCTTTGTGTTTTACCACAACAATCTGCCCTGCCCCCTGGTAGCAGCAGGAAAAAATCTTTCCTTCTGGCCTATAGGCCCGCTGTTTCGCGGCGGAGGAGCGTTTTTCATAAGACGGACCTTTAAAGGAGAGCCTCTTTATCCCAAGGTATTTGCAGCTTACCTGCAAAAAATCCTCCAGGAAGGCTTTCACGTGGAATTCTTTCCGGAAGGCGGCAGAAGCCGTACCGGCAAACTGCTAACGCCCAAGATTGGTTTTCTGTCTCTTATGGTGGATGCCTACCAGGAATGCAACTGGGAAGACGTGCAGTTTGTTCCCATCTATATCGGCTATGACCGGGTCCTTGAGGAAAAGGCATATGTTCATGAAATGGAGGGCGGCAAAAAAAGCCCGGAGAGCATAGGCAAAGTCTTTAAGGCCCGCAAGTTTTTAAAGAAAAAATACGGCAAAATCTATATCAATTTCCATGAACCGTTTTCCATGAATGAGCACTTTGGAAGCAGCCAAAGCGATTACCAGATGATCGAAAGAAATGAGCAGAGAAAGCGTCTTTATGTATTCGGCGAAAAAATCATCAGTGCAATAAACAGGATATCCGTGGTCACGCCACATGCAGTCATTTCAGCGGCAATACTTAACTGCTCCCAGAAACGCACCTATTACAAGCAGCTCATTGCCAATGCGGAAACCTATATTAACTATCTGCTCACAAAGGAGGTCAGGCTGGCTGATACCCTTTATGTGGATCGCCAGAAGGCATTTAACTCGGTTCTCGACACATTTGTTTCAAACAAAATACTGGATAAAACCGAAGCAACCGCCTCTCCGGACGGGGTGCCCGCCAATCCCATATTTAAAATCCATGAAAACAGGCGGCCGAATCTGGAATACTACAAAAACAACTGCGTTATTTTCTTTGTGCCTGCGGCATATACGGCTCTTTCAATCCTGGCCCTGGATTCGTTCCAGTTCCAGGAAAACAGCCTGTATTCCCATTACGGATTTTTAAAGGACTTCTTTGCCAGGGAATTCATATTTGATCCCGAGTCCGCCGATGGTGAAGTGCTGCGTGAAAATATCAACACCTTTATCAGTGATGCGATTCTTGCCCCGCACCCCGAGCTTGCAGACACCTATAACGTGACCTCTGCGGGATTCAGGAAACTCCAGCTTTTTGCAGCATTTTTAACGCCCTACTTTGAATCCTACTGGGTGGTGCTAAATTTCTATACGCGCTACACGCGGAAATCCATTTTTGATATAAAAGACTACACAAAAAAAATTCAGGCCTTTGGAAACCGTATGTACAAACGCAATGAAATTCTGCGCAAAGAAGCCCTGTCAAAAATGAACTACAAAAACGCGGTGGATCGGTTTGCATCCTGGGGACTGACCGGCCCCGAACAGGGCCGGGAGGTTCTTGACGGATGCATTGAAAAAGTGCAGTTATACCGACGTTATCTGCCCAGCTAAAGGTCTTTTCAATAATGCTGCAAGGAATAAAAGCCCTCGTGCTTACAGCAGGCCCTGGCACCCGGCTTCTTCCCCATACCAAAAGGATGCCCAAACCGCTTTTCCCGGTAGCCGGGCAACCCATAGTTGAAATTATAATCCGCAGGCTAATAGAACAGGGAGTTTCGGCGATCGCAGTAAACACCCATCACCTGCACGAACAGGTCGAAGCCTTTATCAAATCAAGAAGCTACCCCGTGCCGGTAGTGACAAGATACGAACCGGAAATGATGGGAACCGGCGGAGCGATTACCAATTTTGCCGATTTTCTGGGAGACCGGAAGCCTTTTCTGGTAATAAACAGCGACATATTAACCGATATCAACGTGACAGATGCCGTAAAACAGCATAAGGCAAATCTGTGTGCCGCCACTCTGATAGTTCATGACTGCCCGGAGTTCAACAAGGTAAGAGTTGACGGAAACTCCATGATAAAAGATTTCTCCGGCAAACCGCAAGAAAATGAACGTTGCCTGGCATTTACCGGCATCCAGGTAATCGATCCGGCAATTTATGACTATATACCGGCAGGTCCTCATGTCGATATAATCGAGGTCTACCGCTCAATGATCAGAGGCGGCCAGGTGATCATGGCCCATGAATCCCGCGGGCATTACTGGTATGATCTTGGAACGCCGGAGCGGTATTTCAGGGCGGCTGCAGACACTCTGGCACCGCAGGCTTTTAAAAAGGCTTTCAACCGAAAACCTGCATCCGGGATATCCCGGCGGCAGCTTGCAGGCGACGGCTCTGAGAGAAGATGGTTCAGGGTTGCGGCTGAAAACATGAGCCTGATACTGGCAGACCACGGAATACAAACAGAAACCGGTATCTCTGAGTTTGACTCCTTCGTTCTGATAGGCCGCCACATGCGTGAAAAAGGAATACCTGTTCCTGAAATATACCAACATGAAAGGCTCCCCGGGCTTGTGTTTTTGCAAGACCTTGGAGATACTCTTCTCCAGACTGCTGTTAAAAAAGCCCGGAACAAGGCCGAAGTGGAAGGCATCTACAGGCATGTAATCAAAAATACAGTGCAAACAGGGCTCAAAGGCGCCGAAGGCCTTGATCCTGCATGGTGCTGGCAGGAGCCTGCCTTTGGCAAAGATACTGTGATTGAAAAAGAGGGTATGTATTTTGTGCGTGCGTTTCTGGGCAAATATCTTGACATGGAAAATATTGACACCGGAAGCCTGGCCGGAGAGTTTGCACACATAGCAGACGTCATAGAAAACTGCGGTATCACCGGGTTCATGCACAGGGACCTGCAGTCGAGAAATATCATGGTGACAGAGAAAGGATATTTCTTTACAGACTTTCAGGGGGCAAGAAAAGGACCGATACAATATGACCTTGCATCATTGATAACAGATCCTTATGCGGAACTTGACCAGGGAGTGCGCGAAAGACTTCTTTGCAACGCAATGGATCAGCTTGCCCCAAAAATCCGGGGCTTTAACAAAAAAAGCTTCCTTAAGGGGTATCTTTACTGTGCAATATCAAGGAATCTCCAGGCCCTGGGAGCCTATGGATATCTTACAAGGGTGAAGGGCAAAACCGAATTTGAAAAATACATGAGACCCGCCTTAAACAATCTACGCCAACTTCTTGACCCCGCCCGGCAACCGTGCCTCACAGAGACTGCGGTCCGTGCGCAAAATATTCTCAAATCCGATTCCCGATAAAATAGAGAGTTAATTTGTCATTTAATCTTTTTCAAACCTCCAGATAGGCGGATTTTATATCAGGCCGTGACTCCAGTTCCTGAACCGAGCCCTCAAAACCTATACATGCTTTGCCCATGAGGTAGACGCGATGGGCCAATGAAATGGCCACCTTGTAGTTGTGCTCCACCAGAAGAATCGTCATACCTGTTTCGTTGATTTCCTTTATAACATCCTTTACCTGCCGCACAATAAGAGGGGCGAGCCCCTCGGTGGGTTCGTCGACCAGCAGAAGCTCCGGGTTTCCCATCAGTGCCCTTGCGATGGCCAGCATCTGCTGCTCGCCGCCTGACAGAAACTGTCCGTGCTGGGCGCTTCTTTCCTTCATCCAGGGGAAGGTTTCATAAATCCGTTCAAGAGTCCATTTGCCGCGGGTGCCTGTTCTATCGCCGCTGCCCTGATTTTTGGCCCCCATAATCAGGTTTTCCTGCACCGTGAGGTTGGGGAAAATCCGCCTGTCTTCGGGTATGTAACCTATTCCCGCCCGGGCTATTTTATGCGGGGCCACGCCGGTAAGATCCATGCCGTTGTAGAGCACCCGGCCTGAGTGAGGCTTTACAAGGCTCATTATGCTTTTAAGGGTTGTGCTCTTTCCCATGCCGTTTCTGCCCAGCAGGGCCACTATTTCCCCGTGATTCACTCCCAGCGACAGATCCTGGATAACATGACTAAGATCGTAGAAAGTATTCAGGTTTTTAACCTCTAGCAGCATATTATTCCTCCGCTTCGCCCAGGTAGGCCTTTTTTACCTCTTTGTTTTCCCGTATCTCCGCCGGGGTTCCCGTGGCAAGAATACCCCCCCTGTGCAGCACTGTCATCCTGTCTGCAAGAGAGAAGACTACGTCCATGTCATGCTCCACGATTATCATGGTTTTGCCTTTGGTAAGCTTTCGTATGAGTTCAACCGCATTATGGCTTTCGTCCTTTGACATTCCTGCCGTGGGTTCGTCAAACAGTACAAGATCCGGTCCGGTTGCCAGGGCCATTCCCATATCCAAACTGCGCTGCATGCCGTATGACAGCGTGGCAGTGGGCAGGTGGGCTTCATTTTCAAGCTGTATTGCCCGGAGCAGTTCGATTGTCTGCTCATTTATTTCCTCCATTTTCTCCACACGCCTGAAAATATTATACCGCACCCTGTTTCTGGAAAGTATTGCCAGCCTGATGTTCTGGAATGGGGTCTGGTGGAGGAAAATGCTTGTTATCTGGAAAGAGCGGCTCATGCCCATCCTGTTGAGGCGATAAGGTTTTGCCCTTGTTATATCGCTTCCTTTAAACAGTATCCTTCCTTCACTGGGTATATAAAAACCCGAAACCAGGTTGTAAAAAGTGGTTTTGCCAGCCCCGTTAGGGCCGATAATGGCATGGCGTTCACCCTGCGCGACTGAAAAATTAATCTCTTCTAGAACCTTTAACCCTTTAAAGTCGTGTGAAAGGTTCTTTGTTTCCAGGATTGCTGTCATCTGCCCGACTCCTTTTGAAGAAACTTCTCTACAGCTTTTTGGTAAAGCCCGACAAAGCCTGTTCTGAAATACATGACTACCAGTACCAGCAGTATTCCGTTAAAAAGCGCCAGCTGGGTTGTGAACCGGACTGCCACTTCTTCAAGGACTGTCATGACAGCCGAACCCACCACAGGCCCTGCAAAAGTTCCGATGCCTCCCACATAAACCATCATAATGGGCATAAAAGAAGTCATTATGTGAAAGACCCCGTCCGGGGAGACCAGATTCTGGAACAGGGCGTAAACCGCGCCTGCAACTCCGGCAAAAAACCCGGAAAGGGTAAAAATAAGACACTTGGTCATCGGAATATTAAAGCCCAGAAAATCAACGCGCTGCGAATTGTCCCTTATACCTATCATCACGCTGCCGAAAGGGGTTTTTGTCAGGTACCACATCAGCAGCAGGCACAGGACGAGGACAATGACTGCAAAATAATAAAAGTTCTGAGGATATATCATTTCCACGGAAAACAGGCCGGCAAATGAAAGATCCGGGGTTGGAAAACCGCTTATCCCGTCTTCTCCATGTGTTATAGAACGCAATTTCAAACAGGCCATATAGCCGAGCTGACCCAGAGCAAGAGTGAGCAGCGCAAATGCAGTGGCCCTGACCCTGATTAAAAGAGGGCTTATTATAAAGGCAAAGGCCGCCCCTGTAAATCCGCCCAATGCAAGTGATGTAAACAGCCCCAATCCTTCTATGCTATCGAGCGCCAGGGCCGCCGCGTAAGCTCCGCCTCCGAAAAACAGGGCATGCCCGAAGCTAAGCAGTCCGGTATAACTTATAAGCATATTCAGGCTGGCTGCAAAAACTGCAAAAATGGCAAAGTAGATAAAAATATTTATATAAACAACGCCAAGTACCCATGGATAAACCAGCAGCACTACCGCGGCAACCAGTGGAACAATCCATTTCAGCCGACTTCTGGGAATTGCTTCTGCTACTGCCATCATTGTCTTTCTCCAAACAGGCCTGTTGGTTTTATTGACAAAACAAGGGCCATCAAACCGAAGGTAAGAAGAGGCGCCGCTGTCGGGATGAACTGAATCCCGAAGGAGTTGAGAAGGCCTATAAGGATGGAGGCCACAAAGGCACCCGACATGCTGCCCAGTCCCCCAAGCACAACCACCACAAATGCACCAAATCCCACCTGGTCAGCCAGCCCGGGAAAGACTGACAGAAAAGGCGCCACCACCACCCCGGCCAGGCCGGCCAGCCATATTCCGAACCCGAAAAAAAGGGTATAGACCAGGGGCACATTTACCCCCAGTGCTCTTACCATATCAGCATCTGCGGTGGCCGCTCTTATAACCGTGCCAAACCGCGTTTTGTAGAAAAGAAGAACCATAAAGATCATTACCGCAATGGCAAAGAAAATCAAAAAAGCCCTGTATAGAGGATAGCTGAAAACCCCTATGGTTATAAGCCCCTTTAAAAGTTCGGGGGGCTGGAGCATAAGGCTCTGGGTTCCCCATACTGCCTTTGCAAATTCCATCATGATCAGGCCAACCCCGATTGTCAGAACAAGCTCGGGAATATGTCCAAAAGGATGTACTTTGCGGATCATAAAACGCTCCATGACCATCCCTATAACCGCCAGGATCAGGGGGGCTATTAGAAGTGCAACCCAAAAGCTGCTTACAACAGTAATGGAATAACCAAGATAGGCCGCAAGCATGAAAAAATAGGCATGGGACAGGTTGAGAATATCCATCATCCCGAAAATCATGCTGAGTCCGGCCGCCACCAGGAAAAGAAGCATTCCGTATGCCAGACCGTGCATAAGCTGGTTTAAAATCATAAACATCGTTGGATCCATCTGATTTCCTCCGGAAAAAAGGCAGGAACGGACGTCTTTGCCGTCCCTGCCTTTCCTATTGCTGTTAAAACCGCAATTCCTTCTTATTCGGCCCTGCCTTTAAGTCCTTCCGGAACAGGAGGCGTGCAGTATTTCTCAGGTATTGTCACAACGTTGGTAACCCCGGCATAGCCCTCGGAGTAAGTTTCTCCGGAATAGACCTCGTCTGTAGGATAGTCGTGTTCACCCACATACATGTCAAAGACCGCCTGATGGTCATCAGCCCTCATTTTGCGCACGCCCTGGATTGATTCGTAAACGTATCCCTCCCAGGTCTCGATTATTTTTTCAGGATCTGTGGTGCCGGCTTTTTCAAGAATATCAACCAGCCAGTAGGTATCGGAAATTGTCTGTCCGATTACGAAATCAGGCCAGATATACATCTTGCTGTCGTATGGTTTCTCCCAGGTCTTCCACTGTTCGTGCCATTGCTCCATAAGTTTGGCCTGCGCCTCGTTTTGCGGACTGTCGCCGATCATGAATGAATAGCAGGGAGTCAGGTTCTTGGTTCCCTCTACACCCACCGATTCATGGGTGTCTGCATTGGTAATGTAAATGTTTGCTATAGGCAGGTCCACACCCATTCCTCTTATCTGCTTGAGCAGGTTATCCCCGTCAGGCAGCCAGTCCGCGGTATACAGGATTTCCGGATCTGCCGCGGAAATTTTGGATATGTACGGGGCGAAATCCTTTAACCACATTTCATGGTAATCCTCGCTGACTATCTCTGCCTCGGGCTTGTATTCCTTAAGATATTTTTTAAAGGCATCTGCCATGGAATGGCCGTACATGTAATCCTGGCAGAGTATTGAGAATTTTGTTTCCGGCCGTTCAGAAAAATAATAGGCAAGCGCCATATTCCACTGGGTGGTGCTCGCCAGGGTCCTGAAGGTATATTTACTGAAGTTTTTCTCGTCCATGAGCTCGTCTGAAAGCGCCAGGCAGTTTAGAAAAGGAACTTTGTATTTTTTGGCAACATCGGATATAACTTTTGCCGTATGACTGCCAGATGTGCCCCAAAGCACGTCCACCTCCTCTTCAAGGCAGAGCCTTTCGGTCTCTTTTCTTGTGGCCGCGGGTTTTCCCTGGGTATCTCCCTTCAGGATTTCTATTTTCTTTTTTTTGCCGTCCACCTCGATGCCGCCGCGCTTGTTTATGTCATGGGCCACCCATGTGACAACCGGCCAGAAAAGCTCGCCATTGCCTGCTGCAGGGCCACTCATGATCTGCATGTACCCGATCTTTATGGTATCGCCCTCGGGCTGCTCAAAATCGTTTGGATCAAAATCTGACATGTCTGACATTTCAGATGGATCAAAAGATGAATCCGCTTCCTGGGCGAAGCCTCCGTGGGGAAGCAGCACAAATGCCGCCATTAATGACAAGGTTAAACACAAGTTAAAAAACAGTCTTTTTTTCGCCATCATATTTTCCTCCCCCTTTGCATTGTTTCAGTTTTTTGCATCCGGATCCGACTAATAATTTCAGATGTTGTATGTAATAATGTTTAAAAGAAAAAAACATTGTTCATAATTTGGATGTTAAAATGACAAACAAAAAAAATCAAGTCAAGAGAAAAGCTTTAAACCCAGCACAAAAGGCCTGCTGTATGCAATACATACCAGCCGGCTCCTTTGTTACTTAATTTCAACTAGGTCGTAGTAAATAGTATAGTGGGTGAGAAGTTCTTCTATTTTTTTTCTGATTGTTTCCATATCAACCCCTGCAGCAGGCCTGACAAAAATCTGCGCCCTTGTGCCGTGCACTTTGTCCTCTCCTGCTTCCACCCGCAAGGATTCAACCATATCTGCCAGCACGGAAAGCTCTTCTTCGTAGGCACGCCTTATTGCATCCCAGCGCAGGGCGGGCTTAAATATCTTGCCAACAGGCGTAAGCGGAATTTCATCGGTTATAATAGCTTCCTTTGGAACAGCCGCCCTTTCACCCACATGCTTTTTTGCCCACTCCAGGACCTGCCCCTGATCAAAGTCCGCGCCTTGAGCCGTCTCAACATAGACTACCGGAACTTCCCCGGCGTAGGGGTCCGGGCGGCCTACCGCGGCTACAGTTTTTACACCCGGCATTTTGTAGATCGGCTCTTCTATCAGGGCAGGATCAATATTATGACCGCCCCTGATGATAAGCTCCTTTTTCCTCCCTGTAAGCCATACATAGCCGTCTGCATCTATCCTGCCCAGGTCTCCGGTATTAAAGAAGTCGCCCGGCAACCAGATGCCTCTGTTATGAGCTTCTGCCACGTAACCCTTAAAAACTGTGGGCCCTTTTATGGCTATTGCACCTATTTCATCGATTTCCGCATCCCGCACATACTCGCCGTTTTCATCCAGAACAGCAGCTTTAATTGATTGATACGGCATCCGGATACCAATACTGCCGACCTTTCTCTCTCCGTCTTTGGGGTTCATGGCAGAGGCCACAGCCGCTTCTGTAAGTCCGTAACCTTCAAGGATTCTCATGCCGGTATGGGTCTCCACCCTTTTGAAAAGCTCCACGGACAAAGGGGCAGCTCCGCTTATTGCGTATTTAAGAGATGAAATGTCGGCGTCAACCGGGATGTCAAGCAACATGGAAAGCACCGTTGGCACTGCCGAGAAAGTTTCTGCCTGATACTGTTCCACAATTTTATAGAAATTTTTCATAATGCTCTGATCCCTGTATCCCATAGGAGACAAGATCACCACGCGGGCACCGATGGAAAAGGGTCCAAGACCGGTAACAAGGGTTCCGTTGCAGTGAAACAGCGGAAGGCCGCAAAGCAGGGTGGAATTTTCTGTATATCCCCCCATGATCTGAAGGTCATAGGACATGACCACTTCGTTGTAGTGACTTCGCCGGGCAAGCTTTGGAGTGCCTGTAGTTCCTCCGGTATGATAGAGCGATGCAATTTCATCCGGGTCAACATCGCGTTTAAATGTGTATCGATCCGACGGGTAGGACTCAACAGCTTCGTCGTAGCTGATAATGTTTTCCCCCTTGTCCGAACCCCCCATTACGCAGACCACATGCTCCAGGGTGGGGATCTCGTTTTTAATTGAACTGACTTTCTGCCAGATATCGGTTCCGGGGACCTCCCCGAGCGCCACCAGAACCTTTGTCCCGGCAGACTTACAAATATCTTTCATCACTGATGGCTCCAGCAATGGATTAATGGGATTTGCAATACCCGCGGCTTCAGCGCCCCACAGTACATAATGGGTCTGGGGAAGATTCGGCAAAACATAGGTAACCACATCACCGGGGCCTATTCCCAGGTCGTTTAACATATTTGCAGTCTGGCGTATCCTGCCTATAAACTGGCTGTAGGAAATGTTAACCGGCTTGTCATAGGAATTACCGTCCATTAAAAAACTTATGGCCGTGGCTTCAGGGTTGATAAGGGCGCCTTTTTCAAGAATCTCTGTGGTGCTTTTTTCCTTGGCGCGTTGGGTATACGGCACCTTCTCGATTTCCTCTATGTCCTTTATATCCCGTATTATGTATTCTTCAGCCATGATCCGACTCCTTTCACCCTGTCATTCATGTTTTTGCAATACCAAAAAATTAGAACTGTGTTCACAAAATTTTACATTTGATCATTTACAAGGTGCAAGAAAGCCTCCCAAATGTCAATGGATTTATAGCAAAACCCGGTGCTTTCCCGCAAACGCAACAAGGTATTGTTATTTCGCCTCTTGCATACTATTATTAAACACAATTGCCATGAAAGGGAAAAGTTAAAAAAAGCACCATTAAACTCTTAATGAAATATAGGGAGATGTTGAGCTATGAAACCTGTTAGGATAATGATAAACGGACTGCCGGGAAACCTGGCATCAGTGCTGGCAGACCGCGCTGTAAAGGACAAACGCTTCCAGGTCATTACAGGCTCTCTTACCGGCCCGGAAATTGCCGAAAAACAACAGAAAATCCGAGACATTGCCTTTCGGCTGATCCCTCCAAAGAAGCGGCAGGAGCAGATAAATGCAATCCTTGAGCAGGAAGGCGGTTTTGTTGCCATTGATTTCACCCACCCTTCGGCTGTAAATGAAAATGCTCAATTTTACTGCCAAAACCGTATTCCTTTTGTAATGGGCACAACAGGCGGCAACCGGGATTTTTTGCACAAAACTGTTGAAAATTCTGAAATCTGTGCTGTTATAGCACCGAACATGGCAAAGCAGATCGTGGGGTTTCAGGCCATGATGGAATATGGAGCAGAAAATTTTCCCGGACTTTTTGAAGGATATGAGCTTACCATTGAAGAAAGCCACCAGCAGACCAAAGCTGATACAAGCGGTACTGCCAAGGCCATGGTAGAGTATTTTAACAAACTCGGGGCGGATTTCAGGCAGCAAGACATTGTTAAGGTCCGGGACCCGGAAGAACAGAGAAACCGCCTGGGTGTTCCTGAAAAATACCTCTCAGGCCACGGCTGGCACACATATACCCTTTTATCGCCGGACAAAACAGTTACCTTTAGCTTTACCCATAATGTCAACGGCAGGGACATATATGCACAGGGTACTTTTGACGCGGTAAACTTCCTTGTTGAGAAAATAAATCAGCAGGAGTCCGGCAGAGTCTATTCCATGATAGACGTGTTGAAAGGAGCCTGATAAATGCCGTGGGCAAAGCTCTTTGGCAGGCTCTTTTTCGCGGTTCTGGCAGCTTTTCTGATTTTTCAGGCTGCAGCAGGGCAAAGTTCAGCCGCACAGGACTCTACTGAAGACTCTTGGCGGGACCGGCCTGATCCGCTCGCCTCCCCCGATGCTGAAAAAGGCGGGCAGATCTCGGTATTTGCAGGCCAGTATCCCAAGAGCATGAACTATTACCTGGACAGCAATGCTTTGTCTTCTGAAATTTTCGGAATCATGTTTGAAAGCCTGCTTTCCATCGATCCGCTCACCCTGGAATACAGGCCGGGACTGGCTGAAACCTGGAAAATTTCTGAGGACAAGAAAACCTTTACCTTTCATATAGACGAGCAAGCCAGATGGAGTGACGGAAAGCCTGTAACCGCCCGTGATGTTGCCTGGACCTACGAGGCGGTAATGGATCCCGCCCACATGACAGGCCCTCACAAGGTCAGCCTGGAGCGCTTTGAGCCCCCTGAAATAATAGACAGACGGACCATCAGGTTTACCGCAAAATCCGTGCACTGGAAAAACCTGCTGTCTTTGGGGGGCATGAGCATCATGGCCGAACATGCCTACAAGGACAAGGATTTTAATAAAATCAACTTCTCGTTTCCTGTGGTTTCTGGCCCATATAAACCCGGAGAAATGCAGGAAGGAAACCTCATAAGGATGGTCAGGCGGAAGAACTGGTGGCAGAAGGAGTTTGCCCAAAACCGGGGCAAATACAATTTTGATACAATTACCTTTAAGTTCTACGCTGAGAGAGAAAACGCTTTTGAAGCCTTCAAAAAGAACAAAATCGATCTTTTTCCGGTCTATACCTCCCGCATCTGGGTAAAGGAAGCCTCAGGGGATTCTTTTTTCAAAAATCATATAATCCGGCAAAAGATTCACAATCACAATCCGGTTGGATTCCAGGGATTTGCAATGAATACGCGACGTGCACCGTTTAACGACGTGCGCGTGCGAAAGGCCATGGCCCTTTTGCTGGACCGCAAAAAAATGAACCGCACCCTTATGTATAACCAGTACTTTCTGCACCGGTCCTATTACGAGGATCTTTACTCCACGGAAAATCCCTGCCCAAACCCCCTTATTGAAATGGACAAGGAGGCCGCGCGCAGTCTGCTTGACAAAGCAGGCTGGAAAGTCAATCCCCGCACAGGTTTAAGGGAAAAGGACGGAAGGGAATTGAAAATCAATTTCCTTTCCAGACAGGCTTCAACGGAAAAATTTCTGTCCATATATGCCGAAGACTTAAAGGATGCGGGCATAAGGCTGTCAATAGACAAAAAAGACTGGGCGGCCTGGTCCAGGAACATGGATGAATTCAACTTTCAGATGACATGGGCAGCATGGGGGGCTTCCATGTTTAAAGACCCCGAAGGCATGTGGTCCTCAGAAGAAGCTGACAGGCAGGGAGGCTCCAATATCACGGGTTTTAAAGACAAGGAGGTGGACCGGCTGATAGAAGAACAGAAGACCGAGTTTTCTTTGGAAAAGCGAAATGAAATCTACAGGCGCATTGATAAGATCGTATTTGATTCCCACCCTTATGTCCTGCTCTGGAACATTGACTACACAAGGCTGCTTTACTGGAACAAATTCGGCACTCCAGAGACCGTGCTTTCAAAATACGGCAACGAAATGAGCGCCCTGTGGTACTGGTGGTACGATCCTGACGCTGACGCGCTTTTAAAGGACGGGGTCAAACGCAAATTCTCTCTGCCGCCCAAAGAACCCACGGTCCATTTTGACCAGGTATTCTCTCAGGACTCCCCGAGCAGCGAATAGACCTTTTCAAGCGCAAAATCCAGGTTCCCGGGCTTTGCCCCCCCGGCCTGGGCCATATCCGGCCTTCCGCCTCCGCCGCCTCCGACTTCGGCTGCCACGTGCTTTATGATATTTCCGGCATGAAAGCGATCTGTTAGATCCTTTGTCACAACAGCAATCAAAAGCGCCTTTTGGTTATGCTCGGCCCCGAGCACCACCACGCCTGAGCCGAGTTTTTCCCTGAACTGATCGGCAAGGCTTCTTAAAGCACCGGGGTTGTCTGCCTGCACCTTTTTGGCAAGCACCTTGACTCCGTTAACAGAGCGCACCTCTTGGCTCATTTGGTCGGCGGATCTTGAAGCAAGCTTTAACTTTAACTGCTCCACGGTTTTTTCAAGGTTTTTCTGGCCGGCAAGAAGCGCCTCTATTCGCCGGGGCACTGCCTCGGGCCGGTCCTTTAAAATCCTTGCAGCCTCGTTTAGATTTCTGTTGATATTTTGAATAAAATCAAATGCGGCCTGCCCTGTTACGGCCTCTATACGCCTTACTCCAGAGGCAACACTCGCCTCTGATAAGATCTTGAAAACCCCGATATCGCCTGTACGGCTGGTATGCGTGCCGCCACAGAGCTCCTTGCTAAATGACTCCAGGGAAACAACGCGCACCCTGTCGCCGTATTTTTCCTCAAACAGGGCCACTGCATCTGTTTTAAAAGCCTCTTCAGCATCAATTTCCTGAACTGAAACCGGGAGATTTTGCCTTATGCGCTCATTTACCTTTCTTTCAATCTCCTCGATCGTTTCTGTAGCAAGCTGGGAAAAATGGGTAAAATCAAAACGAAGTCTGTCAGGCCCAACATGGGAGCCTGCCTGCCTGACATGCTCGCCCACTGTTTCACGCAGGCTTTTGTGCAGAATATGGGTGGCCGTGTGGTTTAGTGCGGTGGCTTGCCGCTTTTTTTCATCAACGGCAAGAGTGGCTTTATCGTGTTTGCGAACAGTTCCTGAAACAACTTTTCCATGATGTATTATCAGGCCGGTTGGGTCCTTGAAAGTGTCGTCCACCTCTATTTCAAAATTGCTGCCGTAAATCCTTCCGGCATCCCCCACCTGTCCGCCGGAAGCTGCATAAAACGGCGTTTTTTCTGCCACCACTTCCAGGCTTTGCCCGGATTCTGCGCAATCCACCGCTTTTTTGTCAACCACCAGCAAAAGAAGCTCGGAGTCGCACTCCAGCTGTGCGTAGCCGACAAATTCCGGAAGCCTGTCCGTGCTCGCAGAAAACTTTCTGTAAGCCTCGCTTATTGAGGAAAATGAAGACACGGTTCTCGACTGCTGTCTTCTTTGCTCCATGGCGCGCTCAAAGCCGTCCATGTCAAGATCCAGCCCCTTGTCTCGCACCACGTCGCGCACGATATCAACGGGAAATCCAAAGGTGTCATAGAGCTTGAAAATCACATCACCGGGCACCACGGTGGAATTTTCTTTTTTCATCTTTTCGGTGGTCTCGGAAAGCAGCTTTAAGCCGTGGTCCAGGGTTTCCAGGAAGCGAACTTCCTCGTTTTTAATCACGCTTGTAATAAACGCCTTTTGCTCTGCAAGCTCGGGATAAGCCTCTTTCATTATCTCAAATACCGGCTCGACTGTCTTGTGCAAAAAGGGCTCTGTAAGGGAAATTGTTCTTCCGTAGCGAATAGCGCGCCGCAGGATGCGGCGCAGCACATAACCCCTTCCCTCGTTTGACGGCAGCACACCGTCTCCTATAAGAAAGGCCGCAGCCCGGCTGTGGTCTGCAATAACCTTTATGGCCACATCAGAGGCGTGATCCCGCCCCATCTCACAGCCGGAAAGGGACCCGACGGTTTTTATGATCGGTATAAAAAGATCGGTTTCATAATTTGTCGGCACATCCTGGATAATTGCAGCAATTCTTTCCAGCCCCATGCCGGTGTCAATGCTGGGCCTGGGAAGAGGCGTCATGTTGCCCTGGTCATCTCTGTTATACTGCATAAACACAAGATTCCAAAGCTCAAGAAACCGGTCGCACTCGCATCCCGGCATGCAGTCGGGCCTGCCGCAGCCCTTTTGCTCGCCGCGGTCGATCAGGATTTCAGAACATGGGCCGCACGGGCCTGTCTCGCCCATGGACCAGAAATTATCCTTTTCCCCGAGCCGCACTATGCGCTCCTTTGAAACCCCTATATGGTTGCGCCAGATTTCAAATGAATCCTCGTCATCTAAATAAATCGAAACCCAAAGGTCTTCGGGTGGCAGTCCATAGCCGTCCACCAAAAGCTCCCATGCGTATCCAATGGCTTGCTTTTTGAAATAATCCCCGAATGAAAAATTGCCCAGCATTTCAAAAAACGTGTGATGCCGCGCTGTATATCCCACGTTTTCCAGGTCATTGTGCTTGCCCCCGGCTCGCAGACATTTCTGGGAAGTGGCGGCGCGGCTATAATCGCGTTTTTCCTCACCGAGAAAAACACGCTTAAACTGAACCATACCCGCGTTTGTAAACAGCAGGGTCGGATCATCTGCCGGCACCAGAGAAGAACTTCTTACAATCTGATGATCCTTTTGCCTGAAGTAATCGAAAAACTTTTTCCGGATCTCGTTTCCAGTCATTAATTGCACCTATTTTTCAGCAGCAGCCTGCTCCTTTTTGGCCGGGCCGCCTGCGGCCTTTTCCTGATCCACGTCCTGATCGCTGTCCTTTTTACCCAGCCCGAGCGCTGACTTTACCTTGTCACGCAGCTCGGTGTATACTTCCGGGTTATCCTGGAAATATTTCTTTATGTTTTCTCTGCCCTGACCCAGACGTTCTGACTGATAGGAGTACCAGGAACCGCTTTTCTCAATCACTCCCGCCTTAACGCCCATGTCGAGCAGGTCGCCTGCCGCAGATATTCCCTCGCCATACATCACGTCAAACTCGGCTTCCTTAAACGGCGGGGCCAGCTTGTTTTTAACCACCTTGGCCCTTGTCCGGCTGCCCATAACCTCCTGGCCTTCCTTTATTGCGCCTGTACGCCGCACCTCGATCCTGACCGAAGAATAAAATTTAAGGGCGTTGCCTCCGGTTGTGGTCTCGGGATTGCCGAAAACCACGCCGATTTTCATCCGTATCTGGTTTATAAATATCAGCGATGTGTTGGTTTTGCTTATGGTACCGGTAAGCTTGCGCAAAGCCTGAGACATAAGCCGTGCCTGCAGCCCCATGTGCGAGTCTCCCATCTCTCCTTCTATTTCCGCGCGCGGGACCAGGGCGGCCACGGAATCTATAACCAGTATATCCACCGCACCGCTTCTAAGCAGCATATCTGCTATCTCCAGAGCCTGCTCGCCGGTATCCGGCTGGGAGACCAGCAATTCATCGCAGTTGACCCCGAGCTTTTTCGCATAAGACGTATCCAGAGCGTGCTCTGCATCTATAAAAGCTGCAATCCCTCCCTGCTTCTGGGCCTCTGCAACCGCATGCAGCGCCAGAGTTGTCTTTCCCGAAGCCTCCGGACCGTAGATTTCAGTGACTCTGCCTCGCGGAATCCCGCCGATGCCCAGGGCCAGGTCCAGGGCTATGGAGCCGGTGGGAATAGCCGGCACATCTATTACGGTGTTGCTGCCGAGCTTCATTATCGCGCCCTTGCCAAATTGACGCTCAATCTGGCCCATTGCGGTTTCAACGGCCTTTTCCTTGTCCACGGACTTGTTCATATGCCCCTCCTGAAATTTAATGTCCTTATCCTGAATATTTTCATTCAGGCGCTATGTATTTTTTTCTCACCCCAGGGGATGACTATATAAAATCCTGTAAACCGGCCCCTTGGGCGTAAGAGTGCTTTTAAACAAATGCAGATGGCTGACGGAAAATACATCTGAGGCAAAACTCCCGTATTTACGGATCGCTTCAGCCAGAAGCGACGGGTCGGCTTTTGCCTTGAACCTGCCCAGGGTCAAATGGCCGGCAAACCGCCTGTTTTCTTTTTTAAAACCAAGATCAGCCATCTCATTTTCAACATTTTGCTGCAGGTGCCCAAGGATTTCAGTCTGTCCGGCCACGCCCGCCCACAAGACCCTTGGACGGCGGATACCCGGAAAGACACCCAGTCCTTTTGCAGAAAGCTCTATCGGTGAAAATCCAGCGGCAGCCTTGCCAAGATGCCGGCTTACGGTATCCACCTGCTCTACTCTGATATCGCCGAGAAACTTCAAAGTCAGGTGGATATTTTCAGGGTTTGCATATTTCATCCGTATCCCGAAATCCATAAGCCCGGCCTGAAGCCTGTCCAGAGCCTCCCTGACATGTCCGGGAAGAGCCACTGCTATAAATGCGCGGATCTTTTCTTCGTCTGCATCTATTGTTATTTCATCATTTTTGCCATCTTCTGCCATTATCATCATGCACCCGGCCAGTTTCCTGACAGTGCGGCAAGGACTATGCCGAAAACTGCAAGCAGAATCCTGCAAATCAGCCCGGCGGCAAGATCGTCTGCAACCACTCCGATTCCCCCGGACAATCTGCTCTCCAGCCATCTGACCGGAAAAGGCTTGATTATATCAATACAGCGAAACAAAATAAACCCTAATACAGCCAGGGGCCAGGAAAAGGGCAATCCGGCAAACACTACACCCATGCCGGCAATTTCATCGATCACAACCGAGCCCGGATCCTGTTGTCCCATGATCGCTTCCGCCCTGCCAGAAGACCACACTGCAACGGCAATTACCGCAGCCAGAAAAACCGCGGCATAAAGCCCTGGCATACGCGACATTGCATAATAAAGCAAAAGGCCAACAAGAGATCCGAAAGTTCCGGGCGCAAATGGTATTTTGCCTATATAGCCGCCTGTTGCTGATGCAATTGCCAGTTTATCTGTTAAATTCATTCGTTTTTATAATCCGCCAGGACTGCTGTCAAGGCATTGTTTGTCAACCGTTGTCCCCGTCTTCTATCAGAGTTCCGCAGGCTGCCGCTCTGTAAACCGTCTGGAAGGCCACACCCTCTTGCCCGGCAATAAGGCGGCAGGATTCGTATTCCGGGGTTATCCTGACAGATCCGTCAGGGGCGCAAACCTTTTTTGCCTCAATCCGGCCGTAAGGGGTCTGGACCATGACCGCGCATCTTTCCAGGACCCGCCGCTGAACCGGGTAATACCGGACTCCGATCGCACTGGTTTCTGTGAGAATTTCAGAAATTATTTCTTCCCGGTGCGCCTTTTCGCATAATACCTGCACCATGGTTCCGGGCCGGCCTTTTTTCATATAAACCGGTATGATATATACATCCCTGGCTCCCGTGGAAAACAAACGCTCTGTTAAATAACCGTAAATCTCCGGATTCATGTCGTCAATGCATGTCTCGATCATTATCATGGAATCCAAAAGCCCGGCCCGGCTCCTGCCGGTCATGATCCTAAGTACGTTCGGCCTGCCTGCAAAGCTTCGACTGCCTGCGCCGTATCCGGCTTTATCAAGGATCATCTCGGGCATGTTTTCAAAACCGTGTGCCAGTGTTGTTATAATGGCCGCGCCTGTCGGGGTTACCAGTTCAAAGGCAATATCTGACCCGTAAACCGGAATTCCCTTAAGAATGGCTGCAGTAGCAGGTGCCGGCACGGGAAGGGTGCCGTGTCTGCACTCAACTGTGCCCGAACCCATAGGAAGCGCTGATGCCAGGACAGTATCAATGCCGAGATAATCAATACCCAATGCTGTTCCCACGATATCCACTATGGCATCCACGCCGCCGATTTCATGAAAATGCACATCCTCCTTTTTACAGCCGTGTATCGATGCCTCGGCTTCGGCAAGCCTTTCAAACATTGCCAGGCTCAATTTAATCACAGAAGCCGGAAGCCCGCTTTGTGCAATCAGGGGGTAAATGGCTTTATAATCGCGTTCAATATCGTCTTCTGCGGCCACTGAAACCCGGCTTGCTGAAATTCCGGAACAATCCACTTTTTCAGCCTTAAGATCAAAGCCCTCCAGGGGCAGTTTTTCAGACAGGCTCTTTTTGAGCCACTCTGGGGAAACACCCAGATCAACAAGCGCCCCAAGTGTCATATCCCCGCTTATGCCGGAAAAGCAGTCAAAATATGCTATCATTTCAACCCCTCCCCGGCTGCGTGCATACGAATGATTTCTATGAGCAGTTCCACTGTTTTTACCATGTCATCAAGCCTTATCCATTCGCGCACAGTATGTATCTCCTGCATCCCTGTTCCTATGACCCCGGTGACGACCCCTTTTTCAAAAAAAATATTTGCATCAGAACCGCCCCCTGTGCGCCTTGATGCAAGGCACCTTCCAAGTTTTTGCGCTGCTGCTTGCGCATACCTTACAACGGGATGATCCTCCTGTATAAGGGTTGCTGGAAACTCATTTTCCATGTCAACCGATATGCGGGGCAAGCCCGCGCCAGGGTCCTGCATGGGAAACGAGTTGGCTTCCGCCTCAAAGGCCTCGATTATTTGCCTGCTTACACGTTCGAGTTTATCCGGGTCATGGCTTCTGACCTCTCCCTTGATCCGTACTTTTTCAGGCACGATGTTTGTTGCTCCGTCACACTCTATAATCCCGATATTTGCCGTAGTATCAGCATCGATTCGGCCGAGCTCAAGACCCGCAATGGCTTTGCTGGCAATTGAAATGGCATTTATCCCTTTTTCAGGATCAGCCCCCGCGTGAGCCGCCTTACCGTGCACAAAGAGCTCAAAGCGGTTTGCAGCAGGAGCCTTGGTTATAATGGTCCCGGTATCAGAGGTATCCAGGGAATAGCCGTATTCTGAAGATATCATGCTGTAATCAAGGTTTTTGGCCCCGAGAAGTCCTATTTCCTCGCATACGGTAAAAACCAGCTCCAGAGGGCCGCATTGGATGCCGTTTTCGTGGATTACGCGCATGGTCTCAATAATAATAGCAACAGCGCTTTTATCATCTGCTCCCAGAACAGTGGTGCCGTCACTTGTAAAGACTCCTTCTGAAAACCCTGGCTCCACGTCTTTTCCCGGCTCCACTGTATCCATGTGAGCGTTTAAAAGCAGCCAGGGCGCATCCCTGGTTCCTGCAAACTTCATAATCAGGTTGCCTGTATTGCTTCCTGTTTTTTCTGCTGTATTATCTATGTATACCTCAGGGTCAAAGGCATGGAGCATCTCGCGGATTTTTTCCGAAATCCGGCTCTCCTGCCCGGACACGCTGTCAATGGCAGCCAGTTCCATAAATGTTTGTTTTAATCTTTCCTTGTTGACCATTGCGTAAAGACCTTAAACATGTTATTGATAAAATCCAGACAATCGCTACATTTTAGTCTGATCCGTTATGCGGAAGTGCGCAGCTCACTGGTGGGGCTCCCGGACTTCAAATCCGGTGTGAGGCGTTAACAGCGTCTCAGGTGGGTTCGATTCCCATGCACTTCCGCCAATTTTTTTATTTAAAATCAACCTGTTACGTTTTGAGCCTTCCGCCCCCCTTCCCTGATATTCCCCTGTACTCATACCACTGTTTTACAGGTTTTACAAGGCGAAGCCGATCAGCAACAACCTGATAATCATGATTCACCCGGCAATGCCGTCTTTTTATTTTTACCCTTTACCAGGCGTACAAAATAGGATATGTTGGTTTGTGAAAATTGGCAGGGGGGTCCGTTAATGACGAACCCCCTGTATTTTTATTGAGTTAACTTACAAAGGAGAAATTTAAATGGCAGCAAAAAATTTTAAAATTCTTGGTTTCATCCTGGCTGCAGCGGTATTCACAATGGCGGCCGCCAGCGGAGCCTATGCGGCTGACAATGGACTCGGCAAAATCGTAACCGTAAACATCAACCAGATCGTTGAAAAACACCCTGCCTTTATCGAGGCCCAGCAGACACTGCAGGGCGAGGCCCAGAAAATGCGCGAGGACATGGAAGGGAAAAACGAACAGGAGCAGCAGCAGATGCAGCAGCAGCTTCAACAGCAGATGCAGCAGCGATCACAGCAGCTGCAGCAGGAGGCACTGGAAAAAGTAAGAAACGATGTTCAGGAAATCGCAGATGAAAAGGGCTACGATCTGGTGATGGATGCCAACGCGCTGTTTGCCGGTGGCGAGGATGTTACCGACGAGGTAATGGAAGCAATAGAAGAGAAAAGCAGCGAGTAAAGCACTAACAGTAAAAATAATGCGAAAAAAGCCCGGCTCCTTATAAAAAGGACCCGGGCTTTTATAACCTTCCTGAGGGATGCAGCGCAAAGCAGATATTGTGACTTTTTGCTTTGTCATCAATATTTGATGCACTCGTAAAAAGTCTGATTTCAGATGGCGCCGTAAAAAGTTCAAGAT
>CAZVFQ010000027.1:0-1948 GCA_964626455.1 uncultured Desulfobacteraceae bacterium
CCATGCCGATATACGAATTCAAATGCGCGGACTGCGGAAATATACAGGAAATCCTGGTCAGATCCGGCAATGAGTCAGACGAAGTTGAAATGAAATGCAATGCCTGCGGCTGCGAGGTTTTAGAACGGGTACTCAGCCGTGTGGGCTATAGCATGGGCTCTGACAAGGGAGCCTCTCCATCGGTTGCCGCACACACCTGCGGTTCCGGAAATTCGTGTGCCAGCATAGACATCCCTGGCCCCGCCGATTAAAACGTCATATCCCCCTTGCTTTTTAAAAAACCGGGCGGATTTCAACAAATGCCTTCTGTGCGTTTATTTCCGCATAAGCATAACTGCCCCACCACAACGGACCTGGATTTATTATCCATGTCCGGCCGATTCTATCGGTTGTAACGGCTTCGTGGATATGACCGGTAAAGCAGACCAGAGGCTGTCTTGTTTCAATAAAACGGCGCAGCTCCCTGCTGCCCACGTGCTTTCCGCTGCGCAGTCTATCACAGTCGGTATTTGAAGGCGGTTGATGACTTACCAGAACAAAGGGCTTGTTTTCAGGTAACCCTGCCGCTGCTTCTGATAAAAACCGTGCGGCCTGCGACTCGGAATACTCAAAGGGTGTATTAAAGGGAGTATATATTGACCCTCCCAGGCCTGCAAAGCCGAGATTCTCTTTAATGCGGGATTCCGGGTGAAGGTTGATTTCCTCCCTGGTCAGCCACTTGTCAACATCCGGATGATCGCAGTTGCCAGGTACGGCAAGAACACAGGAGTTGTATCTGCACACCGCTTCCACAACACGCTTTGCCTGGGAAGCATGAGCAAAATGGGTAATATCTCCTGCAAGCAAAACCAAATCCGCCCTGCTTAATACATCCCCCATTTTCCTGATAAAAGCGGTATCACCATGAACATCACTTAACCCTATTACAATCATCCTACCTGTCTTCCTTTCACCTTATACCTTGCAAGTCTGATCTTTCAATTCTATTTGACAGCGGTGCTGCATCAATGTAAATTTTTTAAATAAATTCCAGGATAATGCAATACTTTACCGCAGGCGCCATGTCAAATTTGACAAAATACCGCTTGGTCTTTCTGGCAGCAGTTAGCGTCTGTTTTGTATTTATAATTGAGCTTGCAAAATCCAGAAGCCGCAAAGGCCGGCTGCTTGATTATTCAAACAGCGGGGATACTGCTGGAAAAAGACAAAGTCGTTGGATACGCAACAATTGCATTTTACGGAGAAAAGGAAATGAATGAACAGGAAACAGAAAAACAGATTGACAGCAAAAAAGGAGAAGTTCTTCTGGAACTGGCCAGAAAAAGCATTGCAGATCGCCTGGGTGTATCCTGGGAGCCTTCGCCGGAACTCGACTCCCTGGCAAAGGACCCTGTTTTTGAATCCAGGCGCGGCACTTTTGTAACCCTGAAAATAGACGGTCAGCTCCGCGGATGCATTGGAAACCTTGTGCCTGAAAAGCCCCTTGCCAAGGGAGTAAAGGATAATGCCGTAAACGCAGCCTTTAACGACCCCAGGTTTGCCCCTCTTTCAAAGGAAGAATTTCCCCGCATCCAGATCGAGGTCAGCCTTCTCACAGAGCCCATGCCTCTTGAATACAGGAATTCACAGGAGCTTCTCGAAAAAATACGGCCGAATGTGGACGGGCTCATTATAAGTAACGGACCTTACAGCGCTACCTTTCTTCCCCAGGTCTGGGAACAGCTTCCGGATAAAAAGTCCTTTCTCTCAAATCTGTGCATGAAGGCAGGCCTGCCGGCAGATGAATGGAAAAAGGGAGATCTTCAGGTTTATACATACCAGGTCCGGTATTTTGAAGAAAGCAAATGAAATCAGGATACTCCTGAAAAAAAATACAATGGAAAAACAATATGTAATATCTGCCCGAACCATTGCGTGCTTTCCAAAGGGGATCGCAGTATCTGCCGCT
>CAZVFQ010000027.1:2048-30736 GCA_964626455.1 uncultured Desulfobacteraceae bacterium
TTTTTTAAATAGTATGTTCGGCCGCTGCTTTCCCGTTTTTCAACCCTGCCGGATTCAAACAGCTCTGTCATTCGGCCGGCAGCGTATTCTTCTGCCAGGCCCAGTCCGGCTGCAATATCTGATGCAGTGCAGGGACGCCTCGAAAGCATGTCGAGGATTTCATTGTCCATGTCTTTTCCGTTTGCTTTATCACCTTTTTTCTTAAAATCGGCAATCACCTCTGCTCCATGGCCCATGGCCGCTGCGAGCTGCTCAAGTCTCTGCACAGACACCCGGGCTGCATAATCTTCCGCAGGCGGCCGCACAGATGTGTTAATATGGATTTTATCCGGGGATATCGCTCTCACACAGGGTTTAAAGGCGGCCATTGCTTCTTTTGTATCGTTTATGTCCCTGACAACAAAAATCTCCAGCCAGATTTTGCCCGAGTAAATCTTTCTGAAGTCCACAAGCCCGGAAAGCATGATTTCAAAGGAAATATCCTTGTGAGGACGGTTTATTTTCCGAAAACTGTCTTCATCATATGCGTCCAGAGAAGGCAGGACCACATCGGCCCCAAGAAGATCGCTTCGCACCTCATCTGAGCACAGAAGCGACCCGTTTGTAAGCACTGCCACGGAAACATCAGATATTTGCCTGATCCTTTCAATAATGCGGCTGATTTCGCTGTTTAAGCATGGCTCGCCGGAGCCGCCAATGGTTATATAATCGGGTTTGACTCCTTCGGCCAGCCTGGCTTCGAGCTGGGAAAAAATTAATTCCGGTTCAATCCACGGCTTTCGTACCATGGTGGTCTGCGGAGTTCTGCCGATCTGGCAGTAAATACAATCATAGGTGCATGTCTTGTAAGGCACTATGTCCACCCCAAGGGAGCGCCCAAGGCGCCGGGACGGTACAGGGCCGTATATCAGAGACCCGGCTGGCTTTTTATCTCGCGGCATTTGCAGCTCCTTTATTTATTTTCTTTCCGTATCCACGGCAATATTATCAACATTTTGGCCCGCAGCCACATCCGCAGGAACAAAACCCGGAAGCCGAATCCTTAATTCAGGGGAAGCCTCCTGCCACTCACCGCTGATTTCCACCCGGGCAATTTCATTGCCCGGCATGATATGAACTGTAACCACGCCGTAGGGTGTGGGCGTCGGTCCGAATCCCAGGGCCCGCGATCCTGAAAGCCATTCCGGAAACACGCCTGAGCCTATTACCAGAACGTTTTCTTCTTCCCTGACAAACAAGTTACGCATCATCATTACCCATTCAGCCGCGGCCCATCCGTGCTGACCGTCGCCCATGCATCCGCCCTTGGTATGAGGATGGATCGCCTCGGGCCACTGACCTGTGGAAGATGCAAGATCCGCGACCTTAAGGACCAGGTCCTGGTACCGGCTGTCGCCTGCCCGCAATAAAGTCTGGGCAATATCAAGGGTCAAGTAGGCGTTTATCCCCGAATGAATCATATCCTGAAAAAAAGCACCTTCATAAAAACAGTTGTTCATGAGAAACTCTACAGTTTTCATGATCCCTGGATGAGCAGCAGGAGTTATCTGCAAAGGATAGTCCGCCACAAGAGAACCGACTGCCCCAGCATCCATGCGGCGGTAGGGAGAAGCCGGAATCGCATTTCCGGCCTTCTGTTCAGGAATGGCGGCAATACTTCCGAATATGCACCGGTAAAAGTCCCTGTAATATCCCTCAAATTTTTCAGCAAGCACATTAGACTCGAATTTACGCGCTATTTCAGAAGCTGCGGCCAGCCCTTCCAGTCCCCAGAAGTCATCCCAGTAGTAATAATCGTTTGGGCCAAGGTGCTCGGCGCTGAAACCGGCGGGTAAAAGGCCGGAATGCCGAACAGCCGGCCTTTTACGCGTACGCTTTTTCTCTATCCATTCAGCGCCCTTGAATATGGACTCAAGCCATGCATCAGAAGGCTTATACCCTGTAAGCTGCAGATACCTGTTCATAATCCAGAGCACCTGTCCGTTTGAATCCCACTCCCCTTCCTGGGACCGGAAGTATCCGTTTATCTTCTGCCTTGCGGGAAACCGGTCCAGACAATTTCTGCTCCGGCCGAGCATGTTTGCAGCCATCATTGCATTTAGCATCAGGCAGGCATCCCTGAACCAGAACCTGCGGTAGGTATAAGGGCCGGGCACGGGATCGCCGGCAGAAAGCAGTAACAGTGTACTTATAGCTACATCGTAGAGAAACTGCAATTTGTCATCCGGCACCTGCAGACCTGCGGTACCAGACACCCTCTGCTTCCAGGTACGCGTCCGACCTTTCCTGCGCGTGGCCTCGGCAGCCATGTCCTGTTTAAGGTCCACCGAGATTCTGATGTTTTTTTCCTTGTTTTCCGGCAATTTGAAAAAAGCAGCTGATGTTGCCATGCCAACACTGCATTTTACATGTCGATCGGTTTGAGGCATCTGCCACTTCTCAATAACATCGCCCTCTGAATAATCCGAAAACAAAACCTTATCCGGCTGCCTTTCCATGTAAACCCTTGTATGTCTGTTAACCACCCAGAACGGCACTGCATGGCTCTGAAATTCAATTGACTCTATAAATTGAATCCCCTCGGGATTATAAGGCCGAAGCGAGACCACCAGCCATCCGCCGGCCTCGGATCTTGCATCGGATGAAACCACGGCATATCCTAATCCATCTTTAACATGCATTGACAGGGTTGTAGACAGGAAAAAACCTTCGGATTCTGCATGGTTTGTAACTTTTAAGCCGGATTCTGTTTCAATGCTCTGTCTGTTGATATGATCATCAAGATTTGACGGTATCAGCCTCCGCCCCTCCGGATCTATTATCCAGCAATCAACAGACCATCCGTCATATAGGGGCACGACAAGACCTCGGGGATCCATTATAGGATAAACCTGCAGGTCAGGGTGACCCACTGCAGTCCAGTTGCGATGGGTGAGGTTAACGTGGCTGAAGGCAAATCCACGTGGGATGAATGAATAATCTGAAGGATTGAACTGGCGCTGCACCCAGTAGGGCCATACCCAGTCCAGATTATACTGGATGGCCTTGGTGTTTATCAAGCCTCGTGCATGAAATATTATGCCGGCGCGCAGCAGCTCTATGGGCTCCTGTACTTCTGAGGGCTGTGAAAAGCGCCGCAGGCGGGCAATAAAACCTATCGGATCAATTATTCCAAATCGCTTTGCCGCACGCTTTACAATAAATTTCCACGGCAGCCATCTTGTAAGCATAAAATACCCCTTTGTCGTTTAATTAAAAAATATTTGAAATTTCAAATATAAACCATCAAAGAAAATGTTTCAATGCCTTGCGCCCTCAAAGGCCGCCCCGGCGGCCCGCAGCGGAAAAGTTTGCAGGAGTCGATTCGATTTTTTTGCAGGAACTGCCACAAACCCCGGACTATCTTAATGCCTGAAAAAAACGCCAAAAATTACTGCCTGCTAATAGCTCTTTATCTGGCCGAAGTGTTGTGGTATACGAGAAACATAAAAGCAAAAGCTTAAACCACGGGCCGGACTCTGCCCGGCCGGAATTTTAAAATTTTCGGAGCAAGCAATGCCAGAGCATAACGAAAACGAAACACCCGAGGGATCGGAAAAAGAAGAAAGCTTTGAAGAGCTTTTTGAATCCTACATGAAAGATGTAAAAGACGATCTTAAAGTCGGCGAACAGGTCACCGGAGAAATAATCGCCATCAGCAGCGACCTGGTATTTTTAAATACCGGCACCAAGGCGGACGGCGTGGTTGAAAAATCCGAACTGACGGACAAAGATGGCAACTTTTCCTATTCCCTGGGAGACAGGGTCACGCTTTACGTGATTTTCAAGGACGAAAGCGAGGTCAGGCTTTCACGCGCCATGACCGGAGAAACCGGCATTCACCAGCTTTACGAAGCCTATCGTGCCGCAGTACCCGTGCAGGGGAAAGTCACGGAAACCTGCAAGGGAGGCTTCAGAGTAAGCGTGGCAGGCAAAATCGCATTCTGTCCGGTAAGCCAGATGGATGTAAAATACGTGGAAAACCCGGAATTATACGTGGGGGCGGATTATGAATTTCTCATATCCCGAATCGAGGAAAACGGAAGAAACATAGTTGTCTCCAGGCGGGAGCTGCTCAGGCGGCTTATGGCAGAAGAACAGGAAAAATTTTTAAAAACCGTTTCCCCTGGAGATATTGTGGAAGGCAGGGTCACCAGACTGATGCCTTACGGAGCTTTTGTGGAGCTTATCCCCGGCGTTGAGGGCATGGTGCATATCTCAGAGCTTTCCTGGACAAGGGTGGAAAAACCTCAAGATGCGGTATCTGTCAATGATACCGTGCAGGTAAAGATCCTTGGCATCCGGGAATCGGAAGAAAATACACAGCAGACCCGGATTTCGCTTTCAATAAAACAGGCCCTGGGCGATCCATGGCAAAACATCACAGAAAAATTTGCACTCGGAGACAAGGTTGAAGGCAGAGTCACAAGGTGCGCTGACTTTGGTGCTTTTGTGGAAATTTCTCCCGGCGTGGAGGGCCTGGTTCACGTAAGTGAAATGAGCTACAGAAAACGGGTCCTTAAAGCACACGACATGGTGTCTCCGGGAGATGAAATCAATGTAATGATAAAAAGCATTGATCCGGAAAACCGGAGAATCTCGCTTAGCATGAAAGAAGCAGAAGGCGATCCCTGGATTAACATTGAAAAACGCTACCAGGCAGGCCAACAAGTTGCCGGCACTGTTGAGAAAAAAGAATCCTTTGGCTATTTTGTTGCCATAGAACCCGGTGTGGTAGGACTTCTGCCGATCTCTAAGATAAACTCGTCTCCTGATGCATCCAGGATTGAAAAAATTAAACTCGATGAGCCGATCCAGGTAAAAATTGAAAGCGTAAATCCGGCAGAACGGAAAATCAGCCTTGGGGTGGCCGATGATGCTGAAAAACAGGACTTTCGCTCCTATAAAAAATCCGGTTCAGCGGATTCCGGCATGGGAGAACTTGGAGAAAAACTTAAAGAAGCGCTCAGGTCCGGGAAATAACCAAATTACCCCTTGGCAAACAGGCCGTGGATAATAAGCAGCAGAAGCCCCGCACCTATGAGCACCATGTATAAAGGCGCCTCAATTACAAAAACCACCGCGTTTCTTAGCATTTCAAAAGAAAGCGCTTCTATCCGCTCTACACCGCCCTGGCCGATAATCCCTGCCAGAGTCTGGCTGTAAAATCCTTCTGGTCTTCCCATTAAGCCCCCGATAGCCTGGAAGCCCAAAAGTGTCAGGCCGCCAAGAAACCCAAGTACACCCAGCCACTTCAATATTTTCATACTCCCCTCCCCCGGAAGCGGTAAATGATTTAAAAATTTGGCTATTACAGCCCTATGAAAATGCCGCCTTTATAAACTCCCGGTTCATCCTTGCAATTTCGGCAATGGAAATCCCCTTGGGACATTCGGCCTCGCATTCCGCCTCATTTGAACAATTGCCGAAGCCGAGTTCATCCATTGCGCGGACCATGGAAAGGGCCCGCCTTTTTGCCTCGGGTCTTCCCTGTGGCAAAAGAGCCAGATGCGAAATCTTGGCCCCTGTAAACAGCATGGCAGAAGCATTCGGGCAGGCGGCCACACATGCCCCGCAGCCGATACAGGCAGCTGCGTTAAAAGCTTTCTCAGCATTGTCCCTGGGTATGGGAATTGCGTTTCCGTCCTGGGCGCCGCCTGCATTAATCGATATATAACCGCCCGCCTGGATGATCTTATCCAGGGCGCTTCTGTCCACGGCCAGATCTTTTATCATCGGAAAGGCCCTGGCGCGCCATGGCTCAATTACGATTGTATCGCCGTCTTTAAAATGACGCATGTGCAGCTGGCAAAGAGTGGTCTCCGGCATATGGCCGTGAGCACGGCCGTTTACAACCGCCCCGCACATGCCGCAAATGCCTTCACGGCAGTCATGATCAAAAGCTATGGGCTCGACACCCTGTTCTGTGAGCTGCTCGTTTACCACGTCGAGCATCTCTAGAAAAGACATGTCTGTTGAAATATCATTTGCCGGATAAGTCTCCAGGGCGCCGGCGGGATTGTTTTTATTCTGGCGCCATACCTTGAGCGTAAGATTTATGGTTCTGCTGCTCATTTTACTTATAGCTCCTCTGTGTCAGTTCCACGTTTTCAAACGTCAAAGCCTCGGTATGCATTACCGGATCCGAGTCCGGCCCCGTATATTCCCACGCGGAAACATGGCAGTAATTTTGGTCATCACGCAAAGCTTCGTGATCTTCGGTCTGATAGGCGGTGTTGAAATGACATCCGCAGGATTCCTTGCGGTCCAGGGCATCTTTGACCATAAGTTCCCCGAATTCCATAAAGTCGGCAACTCTGCCCGCATTTTCCAGTGCCTGATTAAAATCAGCGGCATCACCCGGGATATTTACGTTCTCCCAGAATTCCTCCCTGAGTTCGGCTATCATCTGTTTGGCATTTTGCAACCCCTGCTCATCCCTTGCAATACCGCAGTAATCCCACATAATTTTTCCAAGAGACCTGTGAAAATCCATCACGGTTCTCTTGCCGCGTATTGAAAGAAGCTTGTCCACCTGCTCGCGGATTTTTGCTTCAGCCTCTTTAAACTCCTGCGCAGAAGAATCCACGTCTGAGAGCTGTGTGGCCGCAAGATATCCGCCAATGGTATAGGGAATTATAAAGTAGCCGTCTGCCAGCCCCTGCATAAGGGCACTTGCACCCAGGCGGTTTGCACCGTGGTCGGAAAAATTTGCCTCCCCCAGTGCAAATAACCCGTCAATAGTTGTCATCAGGTTGTAGTCCACCCATAGTCCGCCCATGGTATAGTGAACCGCAGGATATATCATCATGGGTGTAACATAAGGATCCTCACCAGTGATCTTTTCATACATTTCAAACAGATTGCCGTACTTTGCAGCGATGGCTTCCCTGCCGTCACGATCTATGGCATCTGCAAAATCAAGATACACGGCAAGCCCGGTCTCGCCCACGCCCTTTCCATTGTCGCACTGCTCCTTGGCATTTCTTGATGCCACGTCTCTTGGCACCAGGTTGCCAAAACTCGGATATTTACGCTCAAGATAGTAATCCCGCTCGGATTCCGGTATCTGTTCAGGCGGCCGTTTGTCTCCCGGCTCCTTTGGCACCCAGACACGCCCGTCATTTCGCAGGCTTTCGCTCATAAGTGTCAGCTTGGACTGATAAGTGCCGTGGACCGGAATACATGTCGGATGAATCTGGGTAAAGCACGGATTGGCAAAATACGCACCTTTTTTATAACACCTGTATGCAGCCGTGACATTTGAAGACATGGCGTTTGTGGAAAGAAAATAGACGTTTCCGTATCCGCCAGTGGCAAGAACCACGGCATGGGCGCTGTGGGATTCAAGTTCGCCGGTTATAAGGTTGCGAACCAATATTCCCCTGGCCCTGCCGTTTACAAGCACAACATCAAGCATTTCCCTTCTGGGAAAAATCTCGACTTTGCCGGTATTTACCTGGCGCATCAGCGAACTGTAAGCACCCAGCAGCAGCTGCTGGCCTGTCTGACCCTTGGCATAAAACGTGCGCGAAACCTGAGCACCTCCAAATGACCGGTTGTCAAGCAGACCGCCGTATTCCCTGGCAAAGGGGACACCCTGGGCAACACATTGATCTATTATGTTAACACTTAACTGCGCCAGGCGGTATACATTGGCCTCTCTTGCCCTGAAGTCTCCGCCCTTTACGGTATCATAGAACAGCCGCCAGATGCTGTCGCCATCATTGGCATAATTTTTGGCCGCATTTATCCCGCCCTGGGCTGCAATGCTGTGTGCTCGCCTGGGCGAATCCTGAATGCAGAAGTTTTTCACGTTATATCCCAGCTCACCAAGGGTGGCCGCAGCAGATGCCCCGGCAAGGCCGGTGCCCACCACTATTATTTCAAACTTCTTTTTGTTGGCGGGATTTACCAGTTTCAGATCAAAACGGTGCCGGTCCCATTTTTCGTTTACAGGGCCGGAAGGTATCTTGGATTCAAGAGTCATGTAGCACCTCTGTTTATATTACAGCGCGAATGTATATCGGGACGAACGCAAATCCCACGGCTACCGCAATGGCAAAAAGAATACCCACCGTGCGGATAAGCGGCATGTACTTTTCGTGGTTAAGCCCCAGGCTCTGAAAAAGGCTCCAGAACCCGTGGCGTATATGAACTGCAACAAGGATCACCGCTGCGATATAAATCAGCGCGAACCACCCGTTGCCGAAAGTGTTTACCGCAGCGTCATAAGGTGTCATCTGCGATCTGTCAATAAAGTGAAACTGCAGAAGGTGCAGGATAACAAACAGCAGAATCAGAAAGCCCGTATAGGGCATGGTGCGCGAACCAATAGTTCTGCCGCCCGCTGTTTTATTGACTGCATACCGGCTGTTGCGCGCCCGCCAGTTCTGAAAAAACAAAACCGTGCCGGTACTAACATGAATCACAGCAAGCCCCAAAAGCGCCAGTTCGGCAACAAAGATGATCGGATCCAGTTTATGAAGGGTCTCAACATACTGGAGAAAGGCGTCCTTGCCGAAATAAAAGCTTAAATTCCCGGCCAAATGAACAAATATAAAGCCCACAAAGCCGAGACCCGTAACCGCCATGAGCAGCTTTTTACCTATGGCAGTGGAAATGTTTTCAACAAACCAGTTCATGACATATGCTCCCGGAATAGATGCTTAAAATACCTCTGCACAAAATTCGCCAATCCGGCCCAGGTCCTCGCACACATGCACTCCGCCTTCTTTCAGGGCCTTTACCTTGCCCTGGGCCGTACCCGCGCCGCCGGAAATAATCGCGCCCGCATGCCCCATGCGCCTGCCCGGAGGCGCGGTCATGCCAGCTATAAAGCCTACCACCGGTTTTGACACATTTTCTTTTATATATGCGGCAGCCTGCTCTTCAGCGCTGCCGCCTATCTCCCCGACCATCACCATCCCCTTTGTCTCCGGATCGGCCTCAAATGCCTCCAGGCAGTCTATAAAGCTTGTGCCGTTTACAGGATCTCCTCCTATGCCGATACAGGTGGTCTGGCCGATGCCCTGCTGTGTCAGCTGATATACCACCTCGTAAGTCAGGGTTCCGGAGCGGGACACAACACCTATCGGACCGCCCGGTTTGTGAATCGGCCCCGGCATTATGCCCACCTTGGTCTTGCCCGGTGTTATTATTCCCGGGCAATTGGGCCCGATCAGGCGGGAAGTTTTTGTATTTAAATAGTGCTTAACACGCATCATGTCAAGCACCGGAATTCCCTCTGTTATAGTAACTATCAGATCCACGCCCGCATCTGCCGCCTCCATTATTGCATCTGCGGCAAAAGGCGGGGGCACGAAAATCAGGCTGCAGTTTGCCCCGGCTTCTGAAACCGCTTCTGGAACCGAGTTAAAAACCGGCACCTCGTCCATCTTTTGGCCGCCTTTTCCAGGGGTGACTCCTGCCACCACTTTTGTGCCGTATTCTATGCATTGCCTGGCGTGAAACTGCCCTTCATTTCCGGTAATTCCCTGCACCACAACCCGGGTGTCCGCATCCACAAATATGCTCATCGGTTATCCCCTTAAAACATGTAAACCAGTAAAATTCTCTATCCGTTTTCCTGCACCTTTAACCTTTTGTCTTGTACCTATGCAGCAACAAGGGCTGACACCTTTTCTCCGGCATCCTTTAAATCCTTTGCAGGCTGCAGATCCAGCCCTGATTCAGCCAGTATCCTGCGTCCCTCATCAACATTTGTACCTTCCATGCGAACAACAAGAGGTACGTTGATCTGCGTATTTTTTGCAGCCTCCACGACTCCTTTTGCAAGTACATCGCACCTTAAAATTCCGCCGAATATATTTATCAAAATAGCCTTGACCTTCTTGTCAGACAGAATAATCCTGAAGCCGTTTTCAATCATTTCTGCGGTGGCTCCGCCTCCGACATCCAGAAAATTTGCGGGCTCAGCCCCTGCAAGCTTGATAGTGTCCATTACAGCCATGGCAAGACCGGCTCCGTTAACCATGTTGCCGACCGTTCCGTCAAGATTGATGTAATTAAGATTATACTTTGAGGCCTCCACATCCAGGGCATCTTCCTCGTCAAGATCGCGCATTTCAGCGACTTGCTTCTGCCGGTAAAGAGCATTGTCATCAAAATTGATCTTGGCGTCAAGCGCGCACAACTGCTTGTCGTCTGTTATCACAAGAGGATTGATCTCAAGTAAAGAACAGTCCTTTTCTGTAAACAGCCTGTAAAGACTTGTAAGCATCTGTGAAAACGGCTTTATCAGTTCTTTGTCAAGGCTGAGCCCGAATGCAACCCGGCGGCAATGGTAAGGATAAATTCCGGAAAGCGGGTTTACGCTCACCTTGATTATTTTCTCCGGGGTTTCTGCGGCCACGGTTTCAATGTCCATTCCGCCGGCCCTGCTTGCCATGATCATAATGCCGGCTGTCTCGCGGTCTGCCATCAGGCTCAGATAAAGCTCTTTGTCAATATTTAACCCCTTTTCAATCAGCACCCGTTTTACCGGCTGGCCTTTCGGACCCGTCTGATGGGTTACCAGGTTCATGCCGATAATCTCGCCTGCATGTTTTTCAACCTCTGCTAAATCCTTTGCAATCTTGACACCCCCGCCCTTTCCGCGGCCGCCTGCATGAATCTGCGCCTTTACAGCCACTGGAAAACCGCCAAGTGATTCTGCGGCCTCTTTTGCAAACCCCGGGGTTTCAGCCATCCTGCCTTCTGGTATGGGTATGCCGTAATCGAAAAACAACTGCTTGGCCTGGTACTCATGTATCTTCATAAATAGACTCCGTTTGTTATGCAATCACACAAAGAACATCGCCCTTGGCGACTGAATCGCCCTCAGAGAAGTTAATCGATTTCACTGTTCCTGAAACAGGCGTGGTAAGTGAATTCTCCATCTTCATGGCCTCAAGAATAACTATGGTATCGCCTTCTTCCACGGTGGCGCCTTCCTTTTCCTCATATCTTACAATTGTGCCGGGCATCGGCGCCTTTATTGGATGTCCTTCGGCATCTGCCGCGGGCTTTGAAGGTGCTTCTTTTGGCTTCTCCTGTTTTTGCGCCGGGGCTTCGGCCTGAGGTTTTGAAGGTGCGGGCCTGGCCGCAGGCGCGCTTTTTGATGCAGCAGGCGCTGCACGGCGGGCTCCGGCCGGGGGAGCAGAAGCGGGCTGAGCTGCGGGGGCGGCGGCAGCAAACGGCATAGCCTCGCCTTCCACCGCGACTTCAAATTCCTCGCCGTCCACATAAACATTGAACTTGCGAACGTTTTCACCTTCAGGGGGCTCGGCCTTTTTCTCTATTTTCTCAAGTGCGTCCTTGAGTGCGCCTGAACGAAGCTTTCTTACCAGCTCTTCTTCCTTTTTGGCTTCTTCCAGACTTCTTGGTTTAAGGGAATCCGGCGGAGCCTCAAGTCCGTACTTGTATTTAAGAAACTTTTTGCCTGTAACCGGATACAAGGCGTAAATAAGCACATCATCGATATCCGTGGTAATATCCTTTACAGCCTCCTTTGCTTTTTCCAGTTCCGGCTCCAGGATCTCGGCCGGCCTGCAGTCAATCGGCTCCTCTCCGCGAGGATAGCCCTTAAGGGCCTTTTTCTGAACCTCGGGATTGACACCTGTCGGGGTTTTGCCGTAAAGTCCGAAGCACAGATCCTTTACCTGGGAAGTAATCATCTTGTAGCTTTCGTTTTCATCGTCAAACAGCACGTTGTTTACTGTCTGGATGCCCACAATCTGGCTGGTGGGTGTAACCAGCGGCACCTGACCCAGATCCTTTCTCACCTTGGGAAGCTGTTTGTAAACCTCGTCGATTCTATCCAAAGCATCCATTTCCCGTAGCTGGTTGACCAGGTTTGAAAGCATCCCCCCGGGAGTCTGATGCAGAAGCACGTTTATATCAATTACCGACATTTTGGAATCGTCAAGCAAATGTTTATACTTCGGTAAAATGTCTTTTTCAAGTTTTTCATTTATTTCCGCAAGGGCCTCTATGTCAAAGCCGGTATCCCGGTTTGTGCCAAGAAGCGACATAACCATGGGCTCTATTGCCGGATGCGAGGTGCGATAGGCATAGGAGCTCATGCAGGTGTCAATGATATCCACGCCCGCCTCGATTGCCTTCATATGCGTCAAAGGAGCCATGCCGGATGTAAAATGGCTGTGCAGGTGAATGGGAACGCTTATATTTTCCTTTAAGGCCTTTATCAGCGGAAATGCGTCATATGGCGAAAGCAGGCCGGCCATGTCTTTTAAACAAACGGTCTCTGCGCCCATTTCTTCAAGTTCTTTTGCCTTATTAATAAAATAATCTATATTGTAGACTTCTCCGCCCATGCGCGGCTCTGTAAGTGAATAACACACGCAGCCCTGGAAATGCTTACCGGATTTCTTGATTACATCGACAACAGTTTCAAAATTTCTGAAATCGTTTAATGCGTCAAATGTCCGGAAAATATCCATGCCGTTTTCAGCCGCCCGCTCCACGAAAACACGGGCCACGTCATCGGGATAGTTGCGGTAGCCCACAAGGTTCTGGCCGCGCAAAAGCATGGAAAAAGGCGTTTTCTTAAAATATCGCTTCAAAACCCGTATCCGGTCCCACGGATCTTCATTTAAAAACCTGTGCATGGTGTCAAATGTGGCCCCGCCCCAAACCTCTACGGCCCAAAAACCGATTTCATCCATCATTTCAGCCACGGGAATCATGTCTTCTGTTCTGCCGCGGGTGGCAAAAAGGGACTGATGCCCGTCGCGAAGGGTTAAGTCTTCGATTTTGACAGGATTTTTGGCCGCAGGCCGGTCCTTGTCATATTTGATTTCCGTCTGTTTGAGTTCATGGTGTTTGCTCATTACCCGATCTCCTCGCCTTTATTGATTGATAATCCAATTTTGATGGTTTAATGAAAAGCCTTCATCTGCACCATAACGCGCATCTGCATCTGTTGCTGCCTGCCGCTTAATGCCCAGGCCTGCACGCCCGGTGCGGCGGCTGGCGCCTGCGGGGCTTCTGCCGCTTTCTCGTAAATCTCATTTTCCGCCTGTGCTGCCAATGCTTCCTTTTCGCATGCGAGATAATACATGACAGCTGCAACTGCTGCCTGTTTTTTCTTTTCCATTACTAAATCCTTTTATAGTTTTTCTGATCCCGGGTTTAGCTTAATTTCAAACCTTCGGCACTCATAGCCTCTCGCAGCCGGTTATGCAGGAATATTTCCATGCTTCTTGGGCGGCAGACTCTGGCGCTTTGTACTCAGTATCTCCAGGGCCTCGATCAGCCTCGGCCGTGTCTGGCTTGGCACGATCACATCATCAATATAACCTCGGTTGGCGGCCACGTACGGATTGGAAAAAAGCCTTCTGTATTCTTCGATCTTTTCTTTGCGGGTAGCTGCCGGATCATCAGACTCATCAATGGCTTTGCGGTGAATTATGTTTGCCGCCCCTTCGGCCCCCATAACAGCGATCTCGGCAGTAGGCCATGCAAAGGCCATGTCTGCGCCAAGATGCTTGGAAGACATTGCAATATATGCCCCTCCGTAGTCCTTGCGCAGGATCACAAGCAGTTTGGGCACGGTGGCCTCTGAATAGCACCAGAGAAGTTTTGCCCCGTGGCGGATAATTCCGCCGTGCTCCTGATCGCTTCCGGGCATGTAGCCGGGCACATCTGCCAGTGTGAGAAGAGGGATATTAAATGCATCGCAAAACCTGATAAATCTGGTTGCCTTATCTGATGCGTCAATGTCAAGGCAACCCGCCAAAAATTTAGGCTGATTGGCTATGATTCCTATGGTACGGCCGTTTAGCCTGGCAAATCCAACGACAATATTTTTTGCGTAATGCTCGTGAGGTTCGAAAAACTCGCCGTTATCCACAATGCAGGAAATAACTTCCTTGACGTCATAGGACTGGTTGGGATCATTCGGCACGATTGTGTCCAGTTGTTCATCGCATCTTTGCGGGTCATCGCCCGTTACAACCACAGGCGGATCCTCCATGTTATTTGCCGGCAGAAAAGAGAGCATGTGCCTTATACGTTCTATGGCGTCTTGATCTGAATCACAGGCAAAATGGGCCACTCCGCTTTTTTCATTATGAGTTGTGGCCCCTCCCAGGTCCTCAAAAGTAATGTCCTCGCCTGTAACGCTTTTTATCACCTGGGGGCCGGTTATAAACATATGGCTGGTCTTTTTCACCATAAACACCCAGTCGGTCATTGCGGGCGAATAAACCGCCCCGCCTGCGGTGGGTCCCATAATAGCTGAAATCTGAGGAATAACCCCGGAAGCAACAGAGTTTCTGTAAAAAATCTCTCCGTATCCGCGAAGCGCATCCACGCCTTCCTGTATGCGGGCTCCGCCCGAGTCATTAAAACCGACCACAGGTGTTCCTGCCTTCATTGCCAGATCCATGACCTTGCAGATCTTTCCTGCATGCATTTCCCCCAGGGTCCCTGCCCTGGCGGTAAAATCCTGCGCAAATGCAAACACCGGCCGGCCATCAACCCGTCCGTGGCCCGTAACCACGCCGTCGGATGGTATATCGGCCTTGTCCATGCCAAAATTCACGCTCCTGTGCTTGACAAAAATGTCTATCTCCCGGAACGTGTCTTTGTCAAAAAGACATTCCAGTCTTTCACGGGCGGTAAGTTTTCCTTTTTCCTTTTGTTTTTCAACAGCCCTGGAACCGCCCATCTCCTTCATTTGTGCCTTTTTTTCAAGAAGTTCGTTTATCTTGTCTGAAACGCCGCTCATTTTTAATCCCTTTCATCTTTATCCGTGACCAGCTGCAAAAGCCGCCTTGCGGCAGCCATGGCTGTTGTCTCCCCCTGCCGCAGGCGCCTGTCAAGCTCCGGCAAAAGCCTTTTTACCTCTGATAAGCCATAGAACCAGTCCTTTAATCCCTGTTCAACCAGAAATTCAAACCATTGCCTTGCCTGCTCCTTACGCCTGCGTGCAAGCTCTCCGGATGCTTGCATTTTGGCACGATGGGAAAGAACCGTCTCCCAGAGTTCTTCCATTCCGGTCATTTCCAGGGCACTGCATGTAAGCACCGGAGGCTGCCAGGAATCAGACCTGGGCGCCATTAGGTGCAAGGCGTTTTCATAATCTTTTTTTGCCTTTTTGGCCCTTTCAATATTGTCCCCGTCAGCCTTGTTTACCGCGATGGCGTCAGCGAGCTCTATGATGCCGCGCTTTATGCCCTGCAGCTCGTCGCCTGCCCCGGCCAGCAGAAGCACAAGAAAAAAATCAACCATGGAGGCAACCGTATATTCGGACTGTCCGACCCCGACTGTCTCAACCATTACAACATCATATCCTGCTGCCTCAAGCACCAGAATTGTCTCGCGGGTCTTTCTGGCCACCCCGCCCAGGCTGCCTTCCGAGGGGGAGGGTCTTATAAATGCCTGCTCGGTTGCAGCAAGCCTTTCCATCCTTGTCTTATCACCCATAATGCTGCCGCCGCTTTTGGCGCTGCTCGGATCAACAGCCAGGATGGCCGGCCTGTGGCCTTTTTCAACCAGCCTGATACCAAGGCTTTCTATAAATGTGCTTTTTCCGACTCCCGGCACGCCGGTTATGCCGAGCCGGATTGAATTTCCGGTATAGGCTAGCAGCCCTTCCAAAACCTCCTGGGAAAGCACCTGATGTTTTTTCAGGGCGCTTTCGATCAGGGTTATGGTCTTTGAAACCGCCTTGCGGTCCCCGGCACAAACCCCTTTTATATAATATGATGCATCCTCAGACATTCTCTGACAGGGCATTTAAAACCTGGTTTGCCGAATCGGTTACCATGCTGCCGGGGCCAAATACTTTGGCCACCCCGGCCTTGTGCAGGAAATCATAATCCCCCGGCGGTATTATGCCGCCGACAACCACCAGGATATCATCTCCGCCCTGTTTTTTAAGCTCCTCTATCATCTGCGGGACCAGAATCTTATGGGCACCGGCCAGGCTTGATACTCCGATAACATGCACGTCGTTTTCCACTGCGATTCTTGCAGCCTCTTCCGGGGTCTGGAACATGGGGCTTAAATCCACGTCAAAACCAAGGTCGGCATATGCCGTTGCAACGACTTTTACGCCCCTGTCATGGCCATCCTGTCCCATCTTGGTAAGCAGAATCCTGGGCCTGCGTCCCTGCTTTTGAGCAAATTCGTCAACCCTTCTGCGGATGGACTCGATAATTTCATCGTCCTGGTACTCGCCTGCATATATGCCGGAAATGCACTGGGTGGTGGCAACATACCTGCCAAACACCTTTTCCATTGCCTCTGTTACCTCGCCTAGCGTGGCCCTTGCCCGGATGGCCGGAATGCAGGCGGCAAGAAGATTGCCGCCGGATTCGGCACAATTTGTAACAGCCTCAAGAGTTCGGCGGACTTCATCTTCATCGCGCGCCTTTCTTATGCGATTAAGCATTTTGATCTGCTCGTCGCGCACAGATTCTGAGATTTCCCGCACGTCCACCTCAGTTTCTTCCTCAACCTGGTATTTGTTAACCCCTATAATCGTGTCTTTGCCCTGGTCGATTCTGGCCTGGCGGCGCGCTGCGGCTTCTTCTATTCGCATCTTGGGCATGCCGCCTACAATGGCTTTTGCCATTCCCCCCATTTCCTCGACTTCTTCTATAATCGAACGCGCCTTGCTTACAATCTGGTCGGTGAGGTGCTCTATATAATAGGACCCGCCCAGGGGATCGACCGTGTTTGTCACGCGGGATTCCTGCTGAATGATAAGCTGGGTGTTTCTTGCAATTCTTGCAGAAACATCTGTTGGCAGACTGACCGCTTCGTCAAATGCGTTTGTGTGAAGCGATTGGGTCCCGCCCAGCACTGCCGCCAGAGCCTCCAAAGTGGTGCGTATGATATTGTTGTATGGATCCTGCTGGGTCAGGCTCCATCCAGAGGTCTGAACATGGGTGCGAAGCATCATTGAGCGCGGATCTTTTGGATTAAACTGCTTCATAAGGTCTGCCCACAAAAAGCGCGCTGCCCTCAGCATTGCTATTTCCATGAAAAAATTCATGCCCACGCCAAAGAAAAAAGACAGGCGCGGGGCAAATGAGTCAATATCGAGACCCGTGCCAAGGGCCGCTCTTACGTATTCAAGACCGTCGGCAAGGGTAAATGCGGTCTGGAGCACCGAATCCGCACCGGCTTCCATCATGTGATAGCCGCTTATGCTTACGGTATTGAATTTGGGCATGTGCTCGGAGCAGTAGCCGATTATGTCAGCAACAATCCGCATGGAGGGCTCGGGAGGATAGATATATGTGTTTCGTGTCAGGTACTCTTTTAAAATGTCGTTCTGGATTGTGCCTGCAAGCTTTTCCTGAGAGACTCCCTGTTCTTCGGCTGCCACAATATAGGCTGCCATTATCGGCAGAACAGCGCCGTTCATGGTCATGGACACGGTCATTTTGTCAAGCGGGATTTCATCAAACAAAATTTTCATGTCCTCAACCGTATCCACAGGAACACCGGCTTTGCCCACATCGCCGATTACTCTTGGATGATCCGAGTCAAATCCGCGGTGGGTTGCAAGATCAAAAGCCACGGAAAGCCCCATTTGACCTGCGGCAAGGTTTCTCTTGTAAAACTCGTTTGACTCCCGGGCAGTTGAAAATCCTGCATACTGCCTGATGGTCCAGGGCCGCACCGTATACATTGTCGCCCTGGGTCCGCGGACGAAGGGTTTAATGCCAGGCAAAGTGTTTACAAATTCAATTCCGTCAATGTCTTCTGCAGTATAAAGAGGATGGGTCGTTATGCCTTCAGGTGTTTTTGTCTCAAGGGATTCAACGGGTTTCCCCTTGAGCTCTTTTTTTGCAAGATCAATCCATCTGGGTTTTTCAGGATGTTCGGCCATATGCTACTCCCTTGTCTTATTAAGCTTTTCCAAACTTCATTCCGGCAGGCCGGAACATAATATCTTACCGTTCGCACAGTTCCACGAGCACGCCGCCGGTTGCCTTCGGGTGAATAAAGGCAATCCTGGCTCCGCCTGCTCCGATACGAGGGGTTTGGTCTATCAGTTTTACCCCTTTTTGCTTTAACTCCAATAGTGCAGCCTCTAAATCATCCACCCTTAAGGCAATATGATGGACCCCCTGGCCCTTTTTTTCAATAAATTTTGAAATCGGGCCGTCTTCGGCAGTGGATTCCAGCAGTTCCACTTCGCTTTTGTCAATCGGGAAAAAAGCGGTCTTTACTTTCTGCTCTTCCACTGTTTCCTCGCCGTCAAACCGAAGGCCGAGAATATCTGACCAGAAGGACTTGCTTTCCTGATTGCTTTCTACTGCAACACCGATGTGATCTATGTGAAGAATTTTCATTTTACCCTCGCAAGAACAATTGATTTTAACAGATCCACCAAAGGAACCTGTTAAACGGCTTTTCAGCTTTTTATCTGTCGTTGATATGTATGTAAGTGTTACTTACTTTTCTATAATACCATCCCCTCTGTACTGTCAAGTATAATCCGCAGAAAAATTTATCTAAATGCAAATATTTCAACCACCTTGATTTCCCTGTATCCGGCACCTATCTTATACAAACCCTCCCGACTTCCTTCAGCTCGCAGTGGCCTTCATTGCTTCCTTGCCTGAACATGGAATCTGTTTGCCTGCGGCGAGAACATACTTTTTTAATCGGCTTTTTCCCTTATCCGCATAAAACGGTATATTTTTTTGATACCTCCTGAAAGTAAAATAACGACCATCAGATAAAAGGCGAGTCTCAAAAACACCCGTGCCGAAGACAGATATCCCATCTCGCTGACCTGCTCCATTATCCCGGGGATCCGGGAGAAAAAGGCCAGTCCCATTAAGGTCAGGGCTATGCCCCAGATCAACTGCACCATGTCCTGGCCTGAATATTTGTTGCGTCCCAAAATATTTTCCTGTTAAACAAGTTTATTCTTTCACATTTACATGCTTGCCTGTATTCTTGTCTATAATCCATAATGCCGAATTGTGTCAACTCGCATTAATAACAACGGCTTTTATAAATACGAAAGACTGCGGAAGGGAAAAATGGATTCAGCAAATCAGGAAACAGAACACAAACTTCAACTGAGAAATCTGGCAGCGGCAGATTACAAAGACGTAAAAGAAATCATGGATCTGGTATATCCGGATAAAATGGGCGCGTGGGACAAAAGCGAATTCCACACCCTTATCACCCGTTTTCCCGAAGGCCAGATATGTATCGAGGACAAGGGAAAGGTGGTTGCCGCTGCCCTCAGTATAATCGTAGCATCGGAAATATATGAAGAAAAGCATTCCTATGACGATGTGGTGAGCAACGGCAAATTAAACAACCATGATCCTGACGGTGATGGACTCTACGGAATCGATATATTCGTTCATCCGGATTACCGCGGCCTGCGCCTGGGCAGGCGGCTCTATGACGCCAGAAAGGAACTTTGCGAGGAACTCAACTTAAAAGGCATTATTTTCGGAGGCCGCATACCCGGCTATGACAAGCATCACAGGGAACTTACTCCCCAGCAGTACATCCAGAAAGTAAGAGACAATGAAATCTATGATCCGGTGCTTTCCTTTCAGCTGGCCAATGATTTTCATATCAAAAAAATTCTGAAAAACTATATTCCGGAAGACAGCCAATCCCGCGCCTACGGGATCTTAATGGAATGGAACAACATATATTATGAAAAAAAACGCAAGCTGTTCGGCGGCAGAAAAGCTTATCCGCGAATAGGGGTGGTGCAGTGGCAGATGCGCCCTTTTCCATCTTTTGACGATTTTATACAGCAGGCTGAGTTTTTCGTTGATGCTGTTGCAGGATATAACTCGGATCTGGTGCTTTTCCCGGAGCTTTTAAACGCCCCGCTGCTTCGCAATTTCAACCAGGAAAATCCCGCGGAATCAATGCGCTCACTGGCTGAATACACGGAACCGTTAAGGGAATCCTTCCTTCAGATGGCTCTGGCCTATAACATCAATATCGTTGCGGGCAGTGTGCCTGAATACGTAGAAGACCGCCTGTATAATGTATCCTACCTGTGCAGAAGAGACGGCACATGGGATGCCCAGTACAAGCTGCACATCACGCCTGATGAGTCTCTTTACTGGGGGCTGCGCGGCGGCAACGATCTGCGCGTGTTTAACACCGATATGGGTAAAATCGGAATCCTGATCTGCTATGATATTGAGTTTCCGGAGCTTTCGCGCCATCTTGTGGACAAGGGCATGAATATCCTTCTTGTTCCGTACTGGACTGACACCAAAAACGCATATTTGCGCGTAAGAAGATGCGCCCAGGCCCGGGCTATTGAAAACGAATGCTATGTTGCAATATCGGGAAGCGTGGGCAACCTGCCAAGAGTTGAAAACATGGATATCCAGTATTCGCAGGCAGCGGTGTTTACTCCTTCTGATTTTGCATTTCCCCATGATGCCATAGCAGCAGAAGCAACCCCGAATACGGAAATGACCCTTATGGTGGACCTGGATCTGGATCTTTTAAAAGAATTGCGCCAGCAGGGAAGCGTACGTAATCTGCAGAGCCGCAGAAACGACCTCTATAAGATCCTCTGGAAGCCAGGGACCGGAGCCCTGGAATATTCCATATGATTTAAGCCGGCAAACATGTGCAGGCCGCCCCCGGGCAGTAAAGGCAGTCCTAAAACGGTCTGCGGGCTTCGAGCTCCTCCAGACGTGCATCAAAATCAGCACGCCTGTTGTCAGCCTCTGAGGTTAAATCTTCGAGGAGCTCAAAGGCAGCGTCTATATTCTCCCGGCATTCGTGCAAATTTCTGGACAGTTCAGATATTTCCGTGCCGCTGCCGCTGCCGGCAGCAGCCTGCATTTTCCGGCCAAGATCCTCTATTTCAGCTTCCCATTTTATAATAGCGTCTTCTGTTTGCCTGATTTTTTCCTCCAGCGGTTTTAACGCCTTTGCCTTTTCCGCCACAATCTGGGAGCGCTGCCTGCGAAATTCCTTTCTGCTGAGATCCGCGCCGTCCTGGCTTTGCCGGATACCTGACCGGCTCCGTGCAACATAGTCATCTTCACGCCAGCCCACATCTTCTAAAAACCGTTGATAAGTGCCGTCAAATAAGTCGATGCCGCCTTCCTGAAACACAACAAGCCGCTCTGCCAGGGCGTGAAGAAACATTTCATTGTGCGTGACCATAACCACCGCTCCGTCAAAATTGTCAATGGCCGCAAGAAGGGCGTCACAGGACTCCATATCAAAATGATTGGTCGGCTCGTCAAGGAGCAGAAAATTTGCGGGCCTGGCAAGGAGCCTTCCAAGCATCACCCTGCATTTTTCGCCTCCGGAAAGCACACGGATCTTTTTTAAGGCATGTTCGCCCTCAAAAAGCATGGCTCCGCAGATGCTGCGGGCTGCCTGTCTGCCCATATCCGGGTTTGCAGCCAGGATTTCTTCTTCAACAGTGCGCTCATCTGACAGGGTATGGATGTTGGTCTGCTCAAACAGAGCCTTGACACAATTGGGATGATCTTCGATCCTGCCTGATCCCGGCTTAAGATCCCCTGCCAGCAGCCGAAGCAGTGTTGTCTTGCCTGCTCCGTTTCTGCCCACTATGCAGATGCGCTCCTGCGGACCTATGGTGATGGAAAAATCCGAAACCAGGGGATCGCTTTGTAGCCGGGACGAATCATAGGAAAACGAAATATTTTCTGCAGCCAGCATGTATTTGCCGGTAAACGGGGCGCCGGCAAAAGAAAAATCAAGGTTTTTAGCCTTTTCCAACCTCTGCTTGCGGGTAAGCTTGTTTAGGGTCTTTACCCTGGACTGCACCAGGTTTGCAAGCCTTGCCTTTGCCCTGAACCGGCTGATAAACCGCTCTATGTCCTTTCTGCGACGCTCATCGTTCTGGCGGGTTTTTTCGTATACTTCCTCTTCCTGGGCGATCCAGGTGTAAAACTTCTCAGTGCTGCCTGATATCTTGCGTACTTTTCTGCGATGAATCCCGGCGATATGGGTTACAACCTGATCCATGAAACTTCTGTCATGGGTTATGACAAAAAGCTCGCCCGGCCAGTTTACCAGAAAACGCCTTATCCATCGAATGGAGGTGATATCAAGATAATTTGTGGGCTCGTCGAGCAATAACATATCAGGCCTTGATACCAGCACCCTTGCAAGATTAAGGCGTACCTGGTATCCCCCGGAGAATTCCGAAGGTGCCCGCTGCATGTCTTCGGGTGAAAAACCCAGCCCTGCAAGAATCTTTTCCGCTTCCCAGTGCTGACCCTCGGAATCCGCGGGAAGACCACGCATGGCTTCGCCGATAACAGTTGCGCCATGAAATTCAAGAGACTGGGAAACGTGACCTGTACGGTAATTTTTCGGACAACTTATAACGCCCGAATCAGGAGATTCCTCGCCGATAATCATCCGGAAAAGAGTGGTCTTGCCGTGGCCGTTTCTTCCCACAAGACCGACTCGCTCGCCTGGGTTTATCCGGAAGCTTACGTTATCGAAAAGAACGTTTCCGCCGTAGCTTTTGGTCAAGCCTTCAATGCTAATCATTGCTCTTCCGACTTATCGATTCCCAGCTTGCTTAAGCGGTAACGAAAGGAGCGGAAGCTTATTCCGAGCAGCTCTGCGGCCTTGTTCTTGTTGCCGCCCGAACAGGAAAGGGCCTTTTCAAGGTAGGCGCGTTCGATCTCCTCCAGAATGCTGTCTAAGGCAACGCCCTTGGCAACCTCATCGAGATCGAATCTGCGGTTTTCAATTCCCTCGATCCAGCGCCGCTTATGGATCGACAGCGAAAGATTATCCGGCAGAAGTATATTTGTGGTTGAAAGGGCAACGCTTCGCTCTATAAGGTTTTCAAGTTCCCTGATATTGCCGGGAAAATCGTATTTCTGAAGAAGATCCACGGCATAAGAGGATATCTTGGTCATTTCCTTTCCGGCTTCCCTGGAGTATTTTTCCAGGAAATGTTGAGCCAGGGGCCGAAGATCTACTTTGCGCTCCCTTAAAGGCGGGACCTTGATTTCAATAACATTTAACCTGTAATAAAGATCTTCCCGAAAGCGTCCCTCTATAACCTCGTCTTCCAGGCGCTTGTTGGTGGCGGCAATTATACGGATATCCACATCAATATCCTCGTTTCCCCCAACCGGCTTAAACGAGCGTTCCTGGACCACCCGAAGCAGTTTGACCTGCATCTGCGGACTTAAATCCCCTACTTCATCGAGAAAAACCGTGCCTGTGTCTGCTGCTTCAAACAGGCCCTTCCTGTCCTGGTTGGCACCTGTGAACGCGCCCTTTTTATAACCGAAAAACTCGCTTTCCATGAGGGTTTCTGGTATGCTTCCGCAATTTATAACCACAAAGGGTTTGTCGGCTCTGTTGCTTTGTTTGTGAATGGCCCGTGCAATAAGCTCCTTGCCTGTGCCGCTCTCCCCGGTAATCAGCACACTGCTCTTTGTGGGGGCCACCTGTTCGATAACCTCGTAAATATGCTTCATCCTGGGGCTGTTGCCCACCAGCAGGTCAAAATGCTTGCTTTGGCGCAGTTCATCTTCGATCCGGTTTTTTTCTTCTGAAAGAGTCTTTAGCTCCAGGGCTTTTGAAATGGTTTGCCTGAGTTCGTCATTGTCAAAAGGCTTGGGCAGGTAATCATAGGCTCCTTCATTCATTGCTTCAACAGCGTTTTCCGCGGTTGCATAAGCCGAAATCATGATCACAACCGTATCCGGATTCACAGCCTTGGCCTTGCGCAGCACATCCAGGCCGCTTATGTCTCCTAGCCGAATGTCGCATAATACAAGATCAAAGGCCTCTTTATCCAGCATGGCATTTGCCTGTTTTCCTGTTTCTGCACTTTTTACCTCGTAGCCCTCTTTTCCGAGCATGATCTCCAAAAATTCCCTCATGCTCAGCTCGTCGTCAACTATCAGGAGTTTTGCCAGGTCTGTCATATGAAAAAGCTTATTCTATAATTCTTTTGAAAGGTCAAATACGAGTGTTCCGCCTGCGATAGTGTATGCGGCACGGCCCTTTAATTTCCAGCCGTCAAAGGGTGAATTTCTGCTTTTTGATCGTCCTTTACGGACGCTGTAGGTATATTCTGATGAAAGATCTATGATTGTGATGTCTGCCGGCAGCCCGGGAACCAGGCCGCAGGGTTTTTTTATGATTTTTGCAGGATTTTTAGACATTGCAAAAATCAGCTGCTCCAGTGAAACAATGCCTTTTTCCACCAGGCCAAGTCCTAAGCTCAACGAAGTTTCAAGCCCGATAATCCCGTTTGCGGCCAGATCGAATTCCAGTTCTTTTTCAAGCTGCGAATGCGGGGCATGATCCGTTGCAATCGCATCTATGGTTCCGTCTGCCAGAGCTTGTGCAACCGCAAGCCTGTCTGTTTCTGAACGCAGAGGCGGATTCATTTTGGCCCTGGTATCATAAGATTTTACAGCCTCATCCGTAAGGGTGAAATAATGTGGTGCTGTCTCCGCGGTCACCGCAACTCCCCTTGCCTTGGCTGACCTGATGGCTTCAACAGATTCGCGAGTGCTTACATGGGCGATGTGAACAGGGGTTCCTGTAAGCTCGCTTAAAGCAATTTCCCTCATCACCATTACGCTTTCTGCCGCATTGGGAATACCCGGAAGACCCATGCGGGTGGAGACCGCGCCTTCGTTGATTACGCCTTGTGAAAGGGCAGGTTCTTCGCAATGGGAAATAACAGATATTCCGATACTTCCGGCATACTCCATGGCCCTTCGCATCAACTGGGCATCAGCCACTGGATTTCCATCGTCTGATACAGCCACCGCACCTGCGGTCTTCAACTCCCCATATCCGGCAAGCTGTTCTCCGCACAGCCCCATACTGATCGCGGCCACCGGGTATACCTGCACCCGGCTGCTGCGCGCTGCCTGCTCAATTATGTATCGGGTTACTGATGCTGAATCATTTACAGGGGAGGTGTTGGGCATACAGCATACAGCGGTAAACCCGCCGGCAGCAGCCGCCCTGGTGCCGGTTTCTATGGTTTCTTTGTACTCCTGACCAGGTTCGCGTAAATGAACGTGCATATCCACAAGGCCTGGAACAACCACAAGTCCTGCGGCATCAATCACGGCCAGAGCCGGGCCGTCATTGTCTGCAGTATCGCCTGATAAATCCCCGGACTCTTTTGCCCGGCCACCGGTGCGAATCTCTTCAATCAGTCCGTTATTTATCAGGATGTCGGCTTCGGCGTCCAAGACGCCCGGATCAAGAAGCCGACCGCCTTTAATCAGCATCCGCATCGCGCTTACCTCCTGACACCAGGTAGTAAAGGGCCATTCTAAGCGCCACCCCGTTTGTAACCTGATCCAGAATCACTGAAAAAGGTCCGTCCGCAGCCTCAGGGCAGATCTCCACCCCCCGGTTCATGGGCCCTGGATGCATGATCAGGGCATCGGGCTTAAGCCTTGCAAGCCGCGCCACATTCAGACCGTACAAGGCCGAGTATTCCCTTTCAGTAGGAAACAGAAACCTTTTCTGGCGCTCTTTTTGAATCCGCAGCATAATAATCACATCTGCCTGTTCAAGCGCCTCGTCAACACTTCCGGCCACAGAAGCACCAAGCTGCTCGATGGCCGGCGGAATCATGGTGGCGGGTCCTGCCACCTGAACGCTGGCCCCCATTTTGGAAAATCCCAGTATATCAGAACGTGCAACCCGGCTGTGGGTTATATCGCCTATTATGGCGACATTTAATCCTTCAAGGCGGCCCTTTGCATCTTTTACTGTCATCATGTCGAGAAGGGCCTGGCTTGGATGTGCATGCATTCCATCGCCCGCATTTATTACCGAGACATCGAGACTGCGGGCAATCATATGGGCTGCGCCGGCTGAGGAATGACGCATAACTATGATGTCAGGCTTCATGGCAAGAAGATTTCTGGCCGTGTCAAGAAGAGTTTCGCCCTTGACTATACTGCTCGATGCAGCTGCAATGGCTATGCTGTCTGCGGAAAGTCGTTTTGCAGCGATATCAAACGAAACCCTGGTACGTGTACTGGGCTCCATGAAAAACAATACAATGGTTTTGCCTCGCAGGGTGGGGACCTTTTTAATAGGCCGTCTGGAAATCTCCTTTAAGCCAAAGGCGGTTTCAAAAATCAGATCGATTTCTTTGACAGAAAGCGATTCAATGTCCAGGATGTCCTTTTTTGTCCACTGCATTGGCAAGATTTCCGGTTATTTCAAAATTTTGCCGATCCGGCCCCATCTAACCCCGAAATTTTCCTTGTCCCAGGACCAGTAAATGATAAAAGCCTCTCCCTTTACCGCCGATTCCCGGACAAAACCCCAAAACCGGCTGTCATAGCTGTTGTCCCGGTTGTCTCCTAAAACAAAATAGGAGCCCTGCGGCACTGTTATCGGGCCAAACTCATCCTTCTGGCTTGCAGATTCAGGCAGAACACCATCACCGTTATATTTGACGGGATAATCATCGGCCAGCCTGCCATTGACATATACTTTCTTGTCTTTGATTTCAACCACATCGCCGGGAATGCCTACCACTCGCTTGATAAAGTCCTTGTCCGGGTCCACGGGATATTCAAAAACAATGACATCGCCCCGTTCGGGTTTGCTGACAGGAATAATGCTCGTATTGGTTATTGGCAGCTTTACTCCGTATATGAATTTATTTACCAGGATATGGTCTCCGACCTCAAGGGTCGGCTCCATGGAACCGGATGGAATTTTAAAGGCCTGCACAACAAAGGCGCGGATAAAAAGCGCAAGCAATACGGCGATAAAAATCGCCTCCAGATTTTCGCGAAGCCTGCTTTTGCGTTTCTCTGTCTTATGCTCGGCAGCCTTTTCCGGCTGTGCCTTATTTTTCGATTTGCTTATTCGCATAAAATATTGCTTCAGTAATACCCGGCGATACAGTAAAAGTAATATTGACGGCACCGTAAAAACTCCAATATCTGCGTTACGCGCAATTTCTGAAGAATTTCACGTACGGCTAAGTACGCTGCATTCTTCGAAATTGCGCAGGCCTTGATCTTGAACTTTTTGCGGCGCCATCTGAAATCAGACCTTTTACGGGTGCATCAATATTGACAAACTTAAAAATATCTTAAATTTCAACAAAAATCAACCAGTTTACCTGTCTTCTGCAAGCTCTTTGACATCCTCGAGTTTTTGGGTGACATTGTTTTTAATCCAGGCTGCATCCCACCACTCCACTGGATTTACAAAAATATCATTAATAAACATGCCGTAATGCAGATGATCGCCCCCAGCCAGACCTGTGGTTCCGGTTGCTCCAATAATGTCTGTCTTTTCTACAAGATCTCCTTCAGAAACATCGCTCCGGCTGAGATGGGCGTAAACTGAGAACAATCCGAATCCGTGATCAATAATCACTACATTGCCGTATATGCCCAGCCGGCCCACAAAAACAACCCTGCCCCCATTGGCAGCCGGCACCGGCGCCTGCCTTACAGAGGCAAGGTCAATTCCCATATGAACCTGCCTGTCTATTTCCTTTCCCTCGTGCTCATAGGTACGGCGGTCTGCAAACCCTGCCATATGAGCCGCATTCGGAAGCCGGACAAATTTTCCATTCCAGTGTTTGCTCGATTCGGTTTCTTTTGCAACTGAAAGAATTGTTTCATTGTTTTTCCTGCGCACTTCCCGGTTTACAAACAAAAACTGATTCACCGCTGATTCATCCAGCGGAAAGCCCTCGGTATTTCGAAACTCCGGCAGAATATTATTTAAAAACCGCCCTGTTATTTGCAGTGTTTCGGCTTTGAAATTTCTCGCCCGCAAATAGGATGAAAAACCGCTTCTTCCGGTATTTCCCGCCCGATCTTCAGCCTCCACCTGCATATCCACGTCTGTTTCCTGGTCATGGGCTATACCAAAAAAGGCCATGCAAATATCAGAATCATCAAAATAACCGCTGTGGCCGGGGAAAAAATGGCCGTCCACTGAAACTCCATGCCTGGAGCAGTCCTCGGAAAGCCTGTATATAATAAGCCCTGCCCCGCCCTGGGTGAGATTGTGCTGCTTTGTAAGCACTTCAACATTCGGGGGTGTGGTATCCACCACCAGTTCCTCTTCCAGGTAAGCTTTGTTGCCTGAAAATCTGTTTCTCCAGGAATGATCCCATGCTTCGATCAGCAGGACGGCCTTTCCCTCTGAAAGTTCCAGTTCGCGGGCGTCTATCTTCAGGGTAATGCCCTGCTCGTCGCCTTCCTTAGAAGCCGTGCCCTTTTCGTATTGCTCGTCGACAAGCACGTTTTTGCTTTCACCCTGCACTATGGTTGCCCGTATCCTGCTGATACCGCTCTTTTTATCCCGGACTCCGGCATCGATCTGCTCTTGTGCTGATATATACTTATCCTTCAGTTCAAGGCGAATCACCGGCTCGCCGCCTTCAAAACCCGAAATTCCCAGCCATACCACCGCACCAAGTACAAGTGCTCCAAGAAGTACGGCCACAAAATACTTAAACCCTTTTCCACGCTGTTTTTTCCTTGACCCCATAGCCTTTTGCTTTCCTTTTTACGTTTTGCTGAATCCGTATCTTTAGCAGTTTGAATATTTTGTGGCAAGGCATTATTTGATGCACTCGTAAAAAGTCTGATTTTAGATGGCGCCGTAAAAAGTTCAAGATCAAGGCC
>CAZVFQ010000028.1:0-30363 GCA_964626455.1 uncultured Desulfobacteraceae bacterium
AAAATATTTGCAATGGTTGAAAAGAAATCCGGAGCAGGGTATAAAAAGAAGAGTATGTGAATGGGGGCGGATTTGAAATCCGGCCCCGGGACTCCGGGAGGTTTGGCAATGAACGGTCGGGCGTGGTATTTGGGTGCTGTTTTGTGCATTTTCGCTTTTGCGGGCGCATGCGGCCGTTCGTCTTCAGACCAGGCAATTCCTTACCGGTCTTTTGAGTCCATAAAGCAGAGCGGAAAGCTTGTGGTGCTCACCCGCAATGCGCCCACCACTTATTATATTGACAGAAACGGCAATCCAGCCGGGCCGGAGTATGAGCTTGTGGAGGCATTTGCGCAATATCTGGGTGTTGAGGCGGAATATAATATCAAGTACACTATTGATGAAATTTTAAAAAGCCTTGAAAAAGGCGAGGCAGACCTTGTGGCAGCAGGCCTTACAATTACAGAGAATAGAAAAAAACACTACAGGTTTTCTTCTTCCTACCAGGAAATAACCCCCCAGGTAGTAACAAGAAGAGACAGAGCACAGCCGGATTCTCTTGAGGAAATCGTGGGTCTTGATATAGTTGTTATTGCAAACAGCAGTTACAGTGAACGGCTTGAAAGGTTCAGGGATGAATTTTACCCAAAACTTTCCTGGACCGAGACAGAGGACAGTGATACAGAGCAGCTTTTGCATGATGTATGGGCGGGACGTATAGAATGTACTGTGGCGGATTCCAATATAGTGGATATAAACAGAAGATATTACCCCGAGCTCATGGCCCCGGTAAACCTGGGCCGGGCCCAGAATTTGGGCTGGGCAATGGCGCCGGGAAACAAAAAGCTTGCAGAAGCCGTTGAAAGCTGGCTTCAGCGTTACCGGGAAACCGGAAAACTGGAGCGCCTCTACGAGAGATACTACGGATTTTTCGAGATATTTGATTATGTGGATGTCCGCCGCTACATCCGCAGGATTGACATGAGGTTTCCGAAATACAGGCAATATTTCCGGGAGGCTGCGGAAAAATACGGCCTGCCGTTTGATCTGCTTGCAGCCCAGGGATATCAGGAGTCTCACTGGAATGCCATGGCCGTAAGCCCCACAGGCGTAAAAGGCGTCATGATGCTTACCCTTCCCACTGCACGGGAAATGGGGGTGTCAAACCGGCTGGATGCAAGGCAGAGCATTTTCGGAGGGGCAAGATACATGGCTCACCTAAGGGAAAGGTTATCCGATGTGAGCGAGCCGGATCGCACCTGGCTTGCTCTGGCTGCCTATAATGTGGGGTTTGGCCATCTGCGCGACGCCCAGGGCCTTGCCAGGCAGATGGATCTGGACCCTCATTCATGGCAGGATGTAAAGCAGGTTCTGCCGTTTCTTGCAAAAAAGCAATATTACAAGGATGTTACATTCGGTTATGCCCGCGGCTGGGAGCCGGTGCGTTATGTGCAGCGTATCCGCGAATACCGCCATATTTTAACAAATGAACTTGCAAGCCTGGAAGGAGGAGCAGAATGATTTCTGTAATTGCAAAGCTGCCGGTGCAGGAAGGGAAACGACAGGAAGCCCTGGATACCATAAAAGAGCTTATGAACGGGGTGGCAAAGGAAGAGGGCACTCTTTTTTATTCAGTAAACGCAAATGAAAAAGATCCCAATACTCTGGTGATGATTGAGAGATATCGGGATCGGGAGGCTTTGGATGCCCATGGTGCAACCCCGCATTTTAAGGAATTTATGGGAAAGGCTTCGGGTTTTCTTGCGGGAAAGCCGGAAATAAAGGTCTACGAGGAGCTTGCTTCGATCTGATTCCATGAAAAAATCGAAAAATTTCAAATGGTTTTTTATCGCGGTGCTGGCCGTTGCGGTCGGTGCCGCGTGGTGGTTTTTGTCAGAAGACGGGGGTATGCCCCGGGGCGGGCGACAGGCAGAAGCCGGAAGACCGGTGCCTGTTGAGGCAGCGTTAATAGAGCAGGGGCCTATTGAGTTGCGGCGCACGTTTTCCGGTGAGCTTAGGGCCAATGCAGAGTTTGTTGTTGCGCCCAAGGTAAGCGGCCGCATAGAGCGCCTGTCTGCTGACATGGCAGACACTGTGCAGCGCGGCCAGGTGGTGGCAGAGCTTGACAATGACGAGCATGTTCAGGCTGTGGTGCAGGCTGAGGCAGAGCTTGCAGTGGAATCCGCCGGCCTGACAGAGGCTCAAAGCGCCCTTGAGATCGCAGAGCGCGAGCTTTCCCGAGTGGAAACTTTACGGCAGCGGGGGGTGGCCTCTGAGGCCCAGCTGGACAAGGCAAAAGCAGCACAGCTGGAAGCAAAGGCAAAGCTGGAAGTGGCGCGTGCCAGGGTGGACAGGGCAGGAGCCCTGCTTGCGGCAGAAAAGATAAGGCTCGGCTATACCAGGGTTGCCGCGGACTGGTCAGGGGGGAGTGATAAGCGGGTTGTGGCAGAGAGATTTGCGGATGAAGGAGATACTGTTTCTGCAAACACCCAGCTTCTTTCCATTGTGGAGCTTGATCCTATCATCGGGGTGATCTTTGTTACTGAAAAAGACTATGCAGGCCTTGAGCCGGGACAGGAGGCGGCAATTGTTACAGACGGTTTTCCGGAAAAGACCTTTTACGGAAAAATCGAAAGGATCTCGCCGGTATTTAGAAAAAACACCCGCCAGGCCATGGTGGAGCTGAAAATAGAAAATCCCGGATTCCTGTTAAAGCCGGGCATGTTTATCCGGGCCTCGGTGGTGCTGGACCGCAAAGAAGATGCGACAATAGTGCCGCAAGAAGCCCTTACTGTCAGAGATGGTCAATCCGGGGTGTTTGTGATTGACGAGGATGCTGCCGAGGCAGTATGGCGGCCGGTTACAACTGGTATTCGGGATAAAGGACGGGTGGAGGTCGAAGGAGACGGGCTTTCGGGCAGGGTGGCGACCCTGGGCCAGCAGCTTCTTGATCACGGCTCGTCCGTGAATGTCCTGCAAGATATTAATAACAGCACGTCCGGTCCTCCGGGTTCAGGAAGGCTTAGATGAACCTGCCGGATTTCAGTGTAAGACGCCCGATCTTTACCACCATGGTGGTGCTTATTGTAGTTGTGATTGGCGCGGTTTCCCTGTCGCGCCTAAGGGTTGATTTCCTGCCGGATATAGAGCTTCCCTCCCTTACAATTACCACGCGCTATGAGGGCGCCAGCCCCGAGGTGATGGAGAGGCTTGTAACCAGGATAATAGAGGAGATAGTAGCCACTGTTCCGGGGGTGGAAGAGCTGACGTCTACTTCTTCTGAAGGGGCCAGCAGAGTCAGGGTTAAATTTGCCTGGGGCACTGATATTAATACAGCAGCCCTGGATGTGCAGGCAAAGCTTGAGGACGAAGTCGATGAACTGCCCGAAGATGTTGTTCGCCCCCAGGTTCGCAAATTTGACATTGCAAGTTTTCCGGTGGTGATACTCGGTATTTCCAGCAGGCTGGACCCGGTGGAGCTTACCACACTTGTCGAAGACCAGGTACGCTACAGGTTTTCAAGAATACCAGGGGTGGCCCAGGTGGACCTCTGGGGAGGATATAACCGCGAGGTGCGGATAGAGCTTTATCCCGAGCGGATAAAGGCGCTGGGGCTGCCGCTTTCCCGGGTGGTTGCATCCCTGCGGGACGCCAACCTGGATTTTCCTGCAGGCAAAATCGAGGAGGGCAAATATGAGATTACCCTTCGGGCCCCGGCAGAATATACCGATCTTGATCAGATCCGCGACACTGTGGTTTTAAGACACGAGGGCGCAGCGGTCACTCTGGGTCAGATAGCTGATGTAAGGGATACGTATGAAAAACTTACCAGGAAAGTCCGGGTAAATCAGGAGCCCGGCCTGAGAGTGGCCATAAGAAAGCAGCCCGAGGCAAATACCGTGGAGGTCTCAAAGCGGGTTTTAGATCAGATAGAGTCTGTAAATGCAGCCTTCCCGCAGATCAATATAATCCCGGTTATAAACCAGGGAGATTTTATTGAGCGCTCCATTGCCAATGTTGGGCGCTCGGTAGCATACGGCGGTGTGCTGGCTGTGCTGGTGCTGCTTTTTTTTCTGCGAAATATAATGAGCACGCTTATAATTTCGCTTGCGATTCCGATTTCAATTGTTGCAACGTTTGCGCTGATATATTTTGGGGGATTCTCCTTAAACCTCATGACTCTGGGCGGCCTTGCCCTGGGTGTGGGCATGATGGTTGACAGCTCCATTGTGGTGCTGGAAAACATTTTCCGGCGGCGGGAGGAAAACAAGGAAGCCCCGCATACCGCGGCAAAGGAAGGGGCCACAGAGGTGGGGCCTGCAATTTTTGCAAGCACTGTTACGACCCTTGTAATTTTTCTGCCTCTTGTTTTTGTAAGCGGAATTTCAGGCATTCTTTTTACCGAGCTTTCCTATGTGATCATGTTTTCCCTGGTGTGTTCGCTGGGGGTTGCCATGTCGCTTGTTCCCATGATGGCATCTAAGCTGCCGGCCCATCGGGTTGAGTCTCGGCCCGGTTGGGTGGTGCGGGTATTTGCGGTTTCAGAGGCTTTTTTTGACCGTCTTGCAGACGCTTATCAGCGTATGCTTGGCAGTGTGCTTGACCGCAGAATCCAGACTGCCGCGGCTGCGGCTTTGCTGCTTTTCGCCTCTTTTCTTCTCTGGCCTGCAATCGGCACCGAGTTCATGCCTCCAAGCGATGAAGGCGAAGTGAGGGTCTCAGGGGAGATGGAGATTGGAACAAGACTGGATCTTGTAGATGAGCAGACTGCGAAAATGGAGAAAATCATTTATGATGCCGTGCCAGAGGCGCAATCCTCTGTTGCCAGCGTGGGGGCCACCGGCTGGCGGCCTGATTCGGCAGCAGAGGGCCAGATAAGGCTTTCCCTTGTTCCGGTGGCAGAAAGGGACCGGTCAAATACACAGATCGCAGATGACCTCAGAGAGCGGCTGGATGGAAAGATAGCCGGCATGGAGGTTCGCACACGGGCTCCGCAGGGCCAGTTTCTGCTTGGCTGGCTGCTTGGCGGAGACGAGGGCCTGAGCGTGGAAATCCGGGGCTATGAACTCGATACTTTAAATCTTCTGGCAGAAAGAGCTGCCAAAGCCTTAGCGGGCGTGCGCGGTATTACGGATGTTGACATCAGCCGAAAATCAGGCGTGCCCCAGCACGAAATAAGAGTCGACAGGGCCAGGGCCGCTGACCTGGGGCTTAGCGTGCGCGATGCCGCAGATATGCTTACAACAGCGGTTGCAGGAAGAAATGCAGGCGAATACCGGGTGGGCGGAGATTCCTACAGGATACGGGTGCAGTTAAAAGATGCCGACAAGCGGTCCCTGGACGAAATCCTTGACCTTCCGCTGGCAACAGCCGCGGGCGCGCATGTCTCGCTGAGAAGCCTTGTTGCAACAGAGCCGGGTACCGGCCCCATTGTAATTGACCGCAAGGACCAGCAGAGGCTGGTTACTGTAAGTGCAAATGTTTCGGGTCGGGATTTGGGCTCTGTGGCTGCAGACGCACAGGCAGAACTGGAGGGCATTGCCAGGCCCGCGGGATACGATCTTTTTGTGGCAGGCGATTTTCAAGAGCAGAAAAAGGCCTTCCGCGAGCTTTTGATATCAATGATCCTTGCACTGGTGCTTGTCTACATGGTGCTTGCCTGCCAGTATGAGTCTTTGCGAAATCCCCTGGTGGTGATGTTTTCCGTGCCTTTTGCAGCAGTGGGCGTGCTTTTGATGCTGTTTTTGACAGACACCACGCTTAATGTTCAGTCAGGCATCGGGTGCATCATGCTGGGCGGAATTGTGGTAAACAATGCAATTCTTCTGGTGGATCAGGCGGGTGCGCTGGGGCGTGCGGGCATGCCGGTACGCAAAGCGGTTATAGAGGCGGGCAGAAGAAGGTTAAGGCCGATTCTTATGACCACGCTGACCACAATACTGGGGCTGATGCCTCTGGCGCTTGGTATAGGAGAAGGCGCAGAAGCCCAGGCTCCTCTTGCACGCGCTGTGGTGGGCGGCCTTATAGGATCGACTCTTATTACATTGGTGCTGATACCGGTTGTTTATTCACTTTTTCACGAAAACAGGCGCAAACAAGCTTTGGCTGATGGGTAAAATTATCATATCAAAATCATGGGCGGCTTTTTTGCTGCTTGTGCTGGCTGTTGGGTGCAGCCCTGTGGACAGATGGCGGGTTTTTGAAAAAGAAACCCCTGTGATGGAAACACCGCCGGCAGAGGTGCAGCAGGCAGAAGACCGGTATGCACCGGAAATGGAGTCTCCGCCTGGATTTAAACTGCCTGAAGGCGGCGGGCCGGTGGAATTATCTCTTGAACAGGCGGTAATGCTGGCAATAGAAAACAACAGGAATCTGCATGTTCAGAAGTTCGGCCCGGTTACGGCGGGTGCTTTTGAAAAAATCGAGCGCGGGGTTTTTGATCCCGAGGTGTTTGCCGGGTTTGAATATCAGGAGCAGGCAGGAACGGAGACCTCCAGGGCAACGGGCGACCAGTACAGCGCAGAGTCTGCCGGCAGGTCTGCTGCTGCGGGTGTAAGGCAGCTGCTTCCCACGGGAACAGAGATTGAAGCGGTTGTAGAACAGGGAGAAAGCACCTCTGATCGTGCTCCTGATCAGAGTACGGCAAGGGCCGGGCTTTCTGTTACACAATCCCTGCTTAAAGGATTTGGTCCTGCAGTAAACCTTGCAGGGGTCCGCCAGGCTGAGTTTGATACCATGGCAAGTATTTATGAGCTAAAAGGCTTTGCCCAGAATTTGGTGGCAGACACTGAGATTGCCTATTGGAACTATGTGCTGGCAAAAGAGGAAATCAACATTTATGAACGATCCCTTAAGGTGGCAAGACAGCAGCGCGATGAAATATTAGAGCAGATCGAAGTCGGGTTTTTGCCCGAAACAGAGGCCGCAGCGGCGCGTGCGGAAGTGGCGCTTCGCAGGCAGGCTTTAATTGATGCTGAAAGTTTGCTGGAAGAGAGCCGCTTGCGGCTGTTATACCTTATAGGTGCGGAAGGTATCGGATGGTTTGAGCGTGAAATCAGGGCATCTGCTGATCCGCGCACCGAAGCCTTTGAGCCTCTTTCAGAGATAGATAATCGCGTTGCCCTTGCACGCAGAATGCGCCCTGATCTGGCAGAAGCGCGTCTGCGGCATGAGCAGGGACGGCTCGAAACCGTTGTTACCAAAAACGGCCTGCTGCCCAGGCTGGAGCTTTTTGCAGCCATGGGCAAAACCGGCTATGGTGAAAGTTTTTCAGGAGCCATTGATGCCATGGACGAGGACACTTATGATTTTAACGCAGGCGTAAGGCTCAGCCATTACCTGAGAAACCGTTCTGCAAAAGGCAGGCATGAGGCTGCATGGGCAGAGCGGCAAAGGGCAGCGGCCGCGGTTGAAAATCTGGATCAGCTCACAGGCCTTGACGTGCGTATGGCTGCAAACGAGGCCGCACGTGCTGTAAAGCAGATTTCTGCAAGCGCTGCCACCAGAAAGCTGCAGGAAAAAGCGTTTCAGGCTGAAAAGGAGCGTTTTTTCGTAGGAGCCGGCACCTCGCTTCTGGTGGCACAGGCCCAGCGGGATCTGCTTGCCGCACGCATTGCAGAAATAGAAGCCGTGGTTGAGTGCCGCATTGCCATGGTAAGGCTCTATCTTGCCGAAGGCAGCCTGCTTGAACGCCGCGGCATAGACGTGGGGTCACCTTGAAATTTGTCCAGGACCCCGGAAAGAAAGGAGATCGTATGGCTACAATACAGGAGCGCATGAAACAGGATCTGGCAAAAGCCATGAAGGAAAAGGACACGGAGCTTAAAAATACCATCCGCATAGTGATGGGCGAGTTCGGCCGGGCAGAGAAAAAGCAGCTCGATGACGCAGAGGTGGTAAAAATTCTGCAGAAGCTTGTAAAGTCCGAGCGGGAAAGCCTTCAGCATTCAGGAAAGGATGCTTCAGAATCCAGATACATACAGATACTGGAAAGCTATCTGCCGCGCATGGCAACAGATGATGAGATAAGGCAGTGGATCGCAGAGAACATTGATTTTTCACAATACAAAAACAAGATGCAGGCCATGCGCGATATCATGGCACATTTCGGCCCGTTGGCAGAAGGCGGCAGGGTGAAAAAAATACTCGAGGAGATGTAGGGAAACTATTTTTTTAATGATTCCGCGCAGGCAAAGGTTTTTTGCTGATTTTTAAATTCGTCCGATGATTTCAAGGATTTTTTTTGAAGTATACTCCCCGGTGTCTGCCAGGGCATCGACTGGGAGAAACAGGTCCGCGTTTTGTGAGTACAGACATGTTGCTGATGCGGCAAACTCATCGTCTGCCTCATAGAAAATATAGCACAGGGCGATTTTTGGCAGCGGATATACCACAAATGCAAAATCCCCGCTGACCTCCCGGGGTGAATCCTTGCCGCAAAGCCTTTCTTTGATCAATGGAATAGATTTTTCCACGGATTCTGTATACGGAACAAGGACCTGTTCGGTATGGGTTGTAAATGCTCCTGCATACGGCATGCTGTCTGGAAGCTGCTTAAATGCTTTAAACGGGGTTTCAATGCAGGGATCAGGTTTTGCGTTTAATGCATAAAGAGAAATCAGTATCCCGATTGCCGAAGAATGGCCTCCTTCTCCGAGGGTTATGCCCTCCGGCGAGATCACGCAGGTCTCGCCGAATGCCGTAAATATAAACCGGTCGCCGCTTTTTTCAGCAGGCAGATTCTCTGCCATGTCATCGGGCATATCCCTGTAAAGCTGTTTTAGATTTTCCTGTACAATTTTTTCATAATTGTCTGTCATTGGCATTGGCCTTTTTTTGATTTTCACGGGTGAACAGGTATAGGATAAAGACGATTCCAATGCAGGCGGCGCACAGCAGAAACGACATCCGAAAGGCTGCAAGCCCTAAGGATTCTGCGGCGTAGCGTTTTTCCATGATAAAGCCGAGGCCGTGGACAAAAAAAGCGGCCCCTATCATGGTAAACAGGTTTACCCCTGTCATTGCAGTTCCTGCCAGATATGAGGGCATGCGCTCTTTTATATGGGTATACATGATCCCGCCCGTGCTTCCTGTTGCCCCAAAGGCTGCAAAAAGCACCACAAGCATCGGGATTGAAGCCCCGGACGGCTGCAGACTTAAAATCACCAGAGTCAGTCCCATTCCCAGAAAGCCGGCCAGGATTACGCCTTTTCTCAGCTGTATGCGATCGGAAAAAGCGCCGCACAGAGGTCCGGCAATAATGAATGCCACGTTTAAAACCAGGATAATGTTTCCGGCCTGCACCGGGGACAGGCCCATGCCGTAGATAAGATAGGGCCCGGCCCACAGGGTTTGGATGGCGGCATATACCCCGTAACGGCAGAAGGTGCCGATTGAAATAATCCAGTAGTCGCGTGTGCCGAAAAGAATGCGCAGGCCCTTGATCAGTTCGGACATGTCGGGCTCTGAAGGTGCGTTTTGTCCCTGCTGTGGGCGATCCCGGACGCAGAGAAAAAAGACCGCGGTCAGTGCGACATGAAATATTGCAATAAACGTAAAAGCCCATCTCCATCCCACCCATTCTACCAGCACTGCCAGGGGTGATGAAGATACGATGGAGCCTGCGGCCCCTATGGAAAAAATAACTGTGGTCAAAGAGGCGAACTGAGCGGGTCCGAACCACAGGGTAAGCAGCTTGAAAGGCCCCATAAGATTGCAGGCCATTCCAAAGCCAAGAAGGATTCTTCCTGCAAGGGCTGCGTTTAGCGATCCAGCCCAGGCAAAACACAGTGCCCCGGCCACGCCGAATAAGGACAATACGCTCATGGTGATCCTTGGGCTGAATCTGTCCAGACTAAGCCCGATTGGAATCTGAACCAGTGCAAAGGCATAGAAAAAAGACGAGGACAAAAGGCTTAAATCAGAAGCGCTCAGCCCCAGATCGCCGATAAGGTCAGAGCTGATTACAGCCATGGATGCCCTGTAGAACTGGGACAAAAGAAAAAACATGGAGGTCAGTACAAAAACCCCCCAGCGGTTGGTGATGGCAATTTTCATACTCACCCTTTTGGGGTCACTCACCTATTAAAAAGCCCCTGAAAGATTAAATCTCAGGGGCCTTTTTTGTCAATTTAATTTCCCGGGGGTCGGAATCAGAGCTTTTCCACCCGTGTCTTGATGTATTTGAGCAGCGGTGTTCCGCCAACATCTTCGGTGTAGTCAGGCTTCATAATTCCGGGTGTGTTTACCCCGCCGAATTGCGGGTATTTGGGGTCTGCTTCAAGGCCGCGGGCATGGCCGAAGCCGCCTCCCGAGGCAAGCACGCCGCGCATAATGTTCCATGTGGGCAGAGCCCGAACTTCCGTCTGACCCCATGGCGAAGAGATCCTTAGCTTGTCTCCTTCTTTGATGCCAAGCTCGTAGGCATCGAGCATGTTTATCCACAGCGGATTGCTGCCCTGCATTTTCATCAGTTGATAATTGCTGAAAGTCGAAGAGTGCTCGTGGGTGAAGATCCGGAAATTACCGAAGATAAACGGATATTCGTCATCCGGCCTGAGCTCAGGATTCGGCTCCTTATAGTCAGGCAGCGGATCGATTCCTTTTTCTTCTGCCACGGTGTTTAAAATGTTGTATTTACCGGTCGATGTGCTGCCCGATGATCCATAGCCGGAAGGAACATTAAAGGAACCCCATTTTTTGTATTTATAGTATTCGGCAGGATCAGTGATAATAAATCCTTTCTCTTTGAGTTCGTCATATGACCATGGGGTGCCGGCCAGCTGATTGCGCTCGAATTCCTCTGCGCTCTTCCACGGAAAATACTCTCCGAGGCCAAGCCTTTTGGCAAGCTCAACTGTTATCCACCACATGGGTTTTGAGTCAAACATAGGCGAGACAAGTTCTGCATAGTAAGCTATAAACGCTTCATACATCCAGTCCGCCTTTATCTGGCTCTGTTCCAGCCAGGTGCTGTCAGGCAGAACCACATCTGAGTAAAGGGCTGTGTTGCACATGAAGGCATCAATTGTCACAACAAAATCCATCTTCTCGATGGCCTTGGTGATAGCTTCCTGGTTGCCCCAGGACAGTATGGGGTCTCCGTAATAATTGACCATTCCGGTTAATTTGCCTGCCTCAACATCCTGGAGCAGGTAAGCAGGCGCCCATCCTGACCATATTTTGAATTTGTTCAGCTTCGGGGCGTCTCCTGCCGGTGGTTTTTCCTGACCTTCTCCCCACGGGGATTTAAGCTTGCGTTTATATGGCAGGGCCGGTCCTCCGGGAGCATCAAATGTTCCGCATAGGGCGTTTAGCGCCTGTATTGCCGCAGTGCTGTACATACCGTTATCTGTCTGCGCAAGCCCTGTCCAGGAAATACATCCCTTGTTTTTTGCCATGGCAAATTCAACAGCAATGCGCTCAATTGTTTCGGCCGGCACGCCGCTTATTGCAGAGGCCCATTCCGGAGTTCTGGGTTTGCCGTCTTCTTCTCCGAGCAGCCTTTTTTTGAATTCTTCAAAACCATGGGTCCATTCCGAAACAAATTCCTTGTCATACAAATCCTTGGTAACTATTACATAGCACATGGCCATTGCCACAGCCGCATCAGTTGAGGGCTTTACAGGCACCCATTCTGCTGCAAGCTGTGCTGTCTCAGAGCGCCTGGGATCAACCACCACCAGTTTTGCGCCCCTGTTGACCGCAGCCCTAAGCTGGGCTGTTTTGCGCTGGGAATATGATGTGGCAAGCTCATTCATTCCAAAGTGAAGAATATAGTCCGATTCTTCGTAATTAATCCACGGCCTCTTGTCATTAAGGTTTTTTTCGTTTGCCATGCGGTTTGCATTGTCACACATGGGACGATGGGTGGTCTTGGGACATCCAAGATGGTCAAACAGGGCCTCATGTATATTGTTGGCCCAGTCATTTCCCCTCATATATCCCAGTTTGTTTTTTTCAAACGATTTGATTTTTTTTGCCACCAGATCAAGAGCTTCGTCCCAGGAGGCCTTTCTAAACCGGTTTCCCTCTTTTATAAGAGGCGATTTTAACCTGTAAGGAGAATAAACATGCTTGGGCGCGGCTGCTCCTTTCGGACATATCCTGCCGCCGCTTTTCGGATCCCCTTTCAGGCCCGATACCGAGATCAGGACTCCGTCTTTTACCTTGGCCGATGTCCCGCACAATGCCCCGCAGGCATAACAATGGGACGGAATGGTCCCTGTAAAACCCGCCTCAAGCTTGCCTTCTTCAATTGTTGCATATTCAGGCTCAAGATTCAGGGATTCAAGCGCCGGGAGCAGGCGCATTGTAACTTCGAGCCCTTTTGTAAATCCTGAATTTCTGAGGCTTTCGCACATCAGAGCGCCGCGGGTATAGTGGGCAAGGCCTTGATAGAAATTGCTCTGGGCCGGGGAGGCGGCCACCAGTTGATCGCACAGATTGGGAACCCATTTACAATAGCGTTCCTTGAAAAATTCGAGGTAAAGATCATCCATTTTATTTTCGTTCAGGTAACGCAGCAATTCGAGCTGGACTGCCACATGGTCCTCAACATCCTTGAATGATTCTTTTTTTCGAATTCCGGCTCTTTTGAGATATTCCCTGAACGAAAATATTGATTCCTGCATAAGTACAGGATCCCCGGTCGTTGCAACCGATTCATAGGGAAAGATCGGGTTGGAGCCGGCGTTTAAAAACAGGTCCGCATAATCGTAACGCATTTCTGTGTAGAGCTTTTCAGCCGGCCCGCTCTGCAGAAAGGTAGCCATCACCTCCGCGCCGCTCATAAGGTCAATGAATCCGCATCCCCGGACAGATTCAAGAAAAGGCTTGATAAATTCGTCTTTTTGCATGGCTTTAATCAGAGACAGGGGGATTTCGTCTCTGTAAAGCGCGGAGAGAAACTGATATCTCTTTGCCCTTGATTCGTGTAGATCTTCTGCCATAGTACATGCCTCCCTGAGTAAGGTTGGATGTTTTAATTTTTTAGTTTGCCGCCGGAAATTGCTTTTTACGGTAACATCAACACTGTTTATCCAAAAACCGGCACGTTCAGTGCCCGTTGTAGTTTACATACCCAATACACTTTTTTCATAGCGCCCGCGCAGAATCTTGCCGGCAAATGCGCCGAGAACCGCGCAGGCCAGGATGATAATTTCAAGTTTTACTGAGGTTTCTGCTTTAAATATGCGGCTGTCCACAAGATTCTGGATAATTATTGCCGCAGTAGCAGGTCCAAGGCCGGCTGCCGGGCCCAGAATTCTGAGGATTGCAGGGCGGTCTGATTTCTGTTTTTCCCGGAATTTATATCCTGCCACAACTCCGCAGAAAGCGGCAATAACCGGCATCCACATAAACAGGGCGTGCGGTGCAAAACCCAGCACCAGAAGACCGATGGCCAGCACGCCGAAAGCGCCGGTCAGTATGGCTGCGCTCAGTGGATACCAGTCAGGAAACACCGCATCCAGCCATTCTGAAAACATCTGGCTTGAAATCATTCTTACGCCTTTACCGGAGAGACATCATTTTTCCGGGTTTTTCTCCGGACATTGTTTCTTTTTCCCAGAACAAGCTTTACAATAAAACTCAGGATATAGAATCCGAAAATACAAAATACAAACCAGAATACCGATCCTACTTTGTGCCAGTTTCCGTCAAACCAGGGGAGCAGGAACAGGTAATTCCTGCCAAACATTGATTTAAGATCCCCGGGCTGATAGGTGGCATTAATGTAGCTTAACATCAGGAGGATGGGGATATAAATGGTCAGCAGGCTGTTTAAAAATCCTTCCAGGAAATAATCGTAATATACTTTGTTTAGTTTCGCCTGGTCTATGTTTCGACCCAGTGCTTTGGCTTTTTCCGGATTCTGATCTTTAACCCGCAGAGCTTGCTGCTTTATTTCATACCAGTAGTTGAATTCTTTTTCCAGTTTCCGGTAGCGCCGGGTCTTGAATCTGCTGAAAAATTTTGCCGCTGCAGCGGTCAGCACGGCAATTACCGTTACAGTCACAACAGGGCCCAGGGTGTGCAGGGGGGAAAAAAGTATATCCAGTCCCCCCTGCACATGCCGCAGGGCGTTTAAAATTATCATCCAGAGTGCATCCATCATGGCTGCTGTTTTACCTGCATATCCTTCTTTTTATATCCAGATTTCTATCTTAAAGAACCTGAAGAACAGGAAGAACAGAACCACTGCCAGGATGATCTTCAACTGGACCTCGGTAAAGAAGCTCTGCAGCCGGCTGCCGATATATCCGCCCACAAAGCCTCCGATAATTATGGCTATAAACAGCCAAAGATCCGGCAGGTATCCGTTGATCAGGTAGCCGATAAACGAGCCGATGCTGGAAAAACTGGTTCCGATAAGGGAAACAGGCACTGCTACGTACATTGGCAGACCGCCGAGCATGGTCATGATCGGGGTCAGCAAAAATCCGCCGCCTATGCCAAATGCCCTGGAAACAATGCCGATACCAAGCCCAAGAATTCCGAAGAGGAGCGGATTGATTTTAAATTCCTCGCCCCAGAATTTGAACCGGTAGTTTGTCAGCTTGCTCGCCCCGGTGGAGATGGGTTCAATGCTTCCCATCTGTGCAGCCCTGCCTTCTTCCTTGGCTTTTTTGACCTCTTCGTTGAACTTCTTGGTCATGGCCTTGATATTCTTGCGTTTTTCCATGACCGAAGGGGTGAGTTCGTATAAGGTACGGGCAGCCATAAGTACCACCAGCACAGCCAGCCATTCCTTGTAGGCTGCCAGGTCAAGAACCGCTGTAACATACTTGCCCAGCCAGATGGAGCCGATAAGTATCCCTACGCCAAAAGAAATCCCCACCGGCCAGGCTACCCGTCGTTCAACAACCGCATACCTGTAAAATGATCCAAGGGGAGCAAAGAGTGTCAAACCTATGTTTGAAGGCCGAAGCACATTTGCAGCGTTGATTCCCACGGGTCCCATGGTTTGTACCACCATTACCTGGAAGGCCGCCATGAGCATGCCGCCTGCAGCCCCGATCAGGGTAAAGAATATCCCGACCAGGATAGCGCCGATGATGATCCAGATGGGATTCATGTAACGACCGCCCAAAGAAAGCCAGAATCCGTTTCCTTCAAGACTATATCCGTCGATTTCCTCTCCGTTTACATAGACATTGAAATTTGTATCCGGTGGGGTGTGGCGGAAGGTTTTAAATGTGGCTGTAAATTCGCCTGTTTCCTTGTCAAGGTCTATGCTCGTGCCCTCATCCCAGTAGTTGCCGCTTTTTTCATAATCAGTGATAACACTTCTGGAAAAAATTGTTACCTGGCCTACCTGGGTGCGCTCCTTTGTTATGGTGTCAATTCCATATCCGTTCTCGTGATTGAACTTAAAGAAAGCCCATTCCTCGGCTGAGTCCAGGGGGCCCAGCAGGTTTTTGACTTCACTGTCCACGCTGTCCCAGTCAGCCAGATTGAACATGGTGGTGCTGTAGATACCCGGGGCAAAAGATGGACCTCCAAAGCGTTTTTTGTCAATTTCACCGAATTTTTCCGGCGTATTTGTGATCATGTAATAATAGACCGGCACATAAGTATCGACTTCCCAGGGATTTTCCTCTGCTATGCGCTGGAGCCTTTTGATTTCGTTAACACCCGTTGCTTCCTCAGTTGCAAATTCCTTTTCAGAGGCAATTGCTATAAATAAATCTTCGCCGGGCTCTATCGTTCCTGAAACCTTTACCTTGTCGCCGGCCAGGTACTCCTGGCTGTCTATCTGCGCATCCACATTCTGGGCTGCCGCGGACACAGCCATAGCACATACAAGCAGTGCGCTTAAAAGTGAAAACCATAGTATTCGAATTTTTGATTTGGATCGTGACATTTGAACCTCCTTTGGTCTCATGGGGTTGATAAGAGTGGCATAAACATTGTACAAACATAACAATCCCTGCTTTTATACGGCGAGGCCCTTGTTTGCTGTACGTAAAACCTCAGTCGCCCAGCAGTTGCAAAGAAATAAAATCCTATCATTAATAATGAGCATATGTCAAGAATTGCGTTTGAAACAAAAGCGGGAATAAAAAATTTTTGTGCGGATATCATGGTTTTTCACCTTTACTGCAAAAAACACTGGCGCACCAGTTGTTTTTCCCGGTCTGGTTCATGCCGTATCATGGCCCTGTTCAATGCGGTCGCAGCAATGGCAGTAAATTGATGATGCGGCCATTTAAGGAAAGGAATCAGTTTGTATAAAATATTCTGTAACAAGATTCAGCCCCTTTGTAAAGGTAAAAACAGACTTTTTACGAGTGTGTCGATTTTAAGGCTGCCCCCGGCTCTGGCCGTTTACCAGGGCTGTTGCTATCATGTGGGCGCTTCGGAGAGGCTCTGGTATGTTTCCATGGATGCATAACCTGTCAAGCACCGTTTTTGCCTGCTCAGGCGACAGACCTACCCTCTGGATGAAGATATTTCCAAGCTTTTCCATGGGGCCGAGTCTTTTGATAACTTCCCATTTGCGAGCCCCCTGCTTTATTTCGCCTAGAAGGGCCTTTTTGATGGCCTCCATGTCCGGCTGTTTCCGGGCCACCACCAGTACAGGTAAAGTTAGGTGCTCGTGGAGTTCAAAGACATCTACAACATTAAAACCCCCGAATGCAATTCCCTGGAGCATGATAAGCCTGATGTGTTCAGCAAATCTCGAGCCGCGGACGAGGTCTGCGAGTTTTTCGGCTGCGTCAAATCCGTCTTTTTGGATCTCTCCTACCAGAACGCCGTCAAAGCGCTGATCGGCATAAACCGTACCCACGATACTGACTCCGCCCCGGTGGTTTCTTTCAAACGGGGCATCGTCGAATCCCACCACGTTGGACAGCCGTTTTTCCTTGGTCATGAATTATTTCTCCGGGTAAACAGATTAAATAGTGCCTGAACGAAAACCGTTTTTTTCGCCAATCTCAGCGTCCGGCTCAAATTTTAATCCTCAAAATACGCCAGGTATTCCTGCGGTTAAAATTTTCGCCGTCCTTGACCTTGACGAAAAATCCTGGTTTTCGTTCGGGCACTGAACAAGTAAAATGAAATCAGCGGCAAGTCAAGAGTCATGGGAGCGGTTCGGTAAAGATCATCTGCCTCTTGAACATGGGTTAGAAAAAATGTATAAGCCGTTCAGATGGAAGATATTTTACGGAGACTGTTCATGGTTGAAATACAATCACGCGGCAGGCTGTTTGATGCTGATGCTGTGTTTTATTATATAATTGCCAGGGGTTTTTTTCTGCTGGGGCTCATTCCGCCCAAAACTGCCAGGTCTATAGCCGATGTGCTGGGAAGGATATGGTTTGCCGCAGACCGCAGGCACAGGGAAGTTGCCATTGAAAATCTGAATCGGGTCTTTGGCCACAAAATGACGCCGTGCCAGATTCGGTCCATGGCGCGGCGCGTGTTTTGCAACCTGACGCGGATTTTATTTGAGATAGGCTGGAGCTTGCATATAAAGGAAGCTGATATACGCAAATATTTTCGTTTCCGCGGCATGGAAAACCTTCACGCAGCAATGCGGAGTAAAAAGGGAGTGCTTGTTTTTACCGCACACATCGGCAACTGGGAACTGCTGATGACTGCATCAGCCAAGATAGGGCTTCCTATAAGCGCCACATATCGTCCCTTGAAATTCAAGCCTCTTAATCGGTTTTTTCGGGAGCTTCGGTCGCGAAACGGCGCAGAACTTCTTCCCAAAAATTATGCTATGCGCAGAGTGCTGCGCAGTCTTAAAGACAATAAGCTGGTCGGGATGATGCTTGATCAGAATGCCCACATATTGCATGGTGTGATGGTTGATTTTTTCGGGGAGCCGGCCTGCACAAACAAGGGCCTGGCGCTTCTTTCCAGGGAAACCGGCACGCCGGTTGTGCCTATGTTTTTGGTACGCGAACAGGGAGGTTTTCTGGTAGAATGCGGCCCGCAGCTGCCTCGCTTCAAGAGCGGGAATAAGGCAAAGGATGTCGAGGCGACCACACGGTTATATAATAAGGTAATAGAGGACATAATACTGCGTTATCCTGAGCAGTGGTTCTGGGTCCACAGAAGGTGGAGGCCATAGCCGCGCAGGGTTCGGAAAGGTAGGGAAGCCCGATGAAATTGCAGATTCCTGATTATATCGAATTTATCAAACCCTATAAGCCCGGCAAGCCGATAGAGGAACTGGAAAGGGAATACGGTGTTTCAGATTCCATAAAGCTTGCTTCAAATGAAAACCCGCTGGGCCCGTCGCCAAAAGCAGTGGCAGCCATGTCAGATTCCATGGCAAAACTGCACCGTTATCCTGACGGAAACGGCTATTACCTGATGGAAAGGCTTGCACAGCGATTGGGCGTAAAACAGGCAAACATAGTTCTGGGAAACGGCTCGGACGAGATCATAGGCATGCTGACAAGAGCCCTTCTTAAGGCGGGAGACGAGGCAATCATGACCTCGCCGTCTTTTCTTATGTACGAGATCATGGTGCGTTCGGCGGGCGCATCGCCTGTTTTTGTCCCCTTGAAATCACTTTTTGCAGATCTTGATGCAATGGCCGGACAAATTAATGATAAAACCAGAATCATTTTTTTAAACAATCCGGTCAATCCCACGGGCACAATAATTACAAAGAACGATTTTACAGCTTTCATGCAAAAGGTGCCTGATCATGTGGCAGTGGTAATAGACGAGGCCTACATAGAGTTTGCATCAGATCCGGACTGCCTTGACGGCCTGGCTTACGCTACGGGCGAAAGAGCCGTGGTTGTACTGCGCACTTTTTCCAAGGCATACGGTCTGGCGGGAATCCGTATCGGCTACGGAGTGATGCCCGGGGAACTGGCAGGAATACTCCACAGAGTGCGCCAGCCCTTTAATGCAAATGCGCTTGCTCAGGCCGGCGCGCTGGCGGCACTTGATGATACTGAATTTCTGGAAAAAACCGTGTCTTTGGTCCGCGGTGAACTCGAGTTTCTTTATGCCGGCCTGGAACATCTCGGCGTAAATTATTTTCCCTCTGAGGCCAATTTTTTTCTAATTGACGTGGGCTGTGATGCAGAGGTTTTTTTTGAAGAAATGCTTCGCAGAGGCGTAATTGTTCGATCCATGGCTTCATACGGCTATCCAGAATATATACGGATAAATGCCGGTACCAGGGAGGAAAACCGGCGGTTTCTCGAAGCATTTGAAAGCGTGTTGAGCCTGCTGAAGGAAAAATCATGAAGCCGCTTTTAATTGTAATCGACGGCCCTGCAGGAGCGGGAAAAACAACTGTGAGCAGGGCTCTTGCCGACTGCCTGCACTACACTTATGTTGACACCGGAGCTCTTTACAGGGCGGTGGCCTGGGAAATCCTGGAAAAAAACATTGATCCGGATGACAAAGAAGCAGTAGACAGCCTGCTGGGCGATCTGGACCTGCGCTTTGAGCCAACAGCCGCAGGCACGAGACTGTTTTCATCAGGAAAAGATATAACCGATTATATACGAACATCTCAGATAACCATGCTTGCTTCTGCGGCATCGGCAAAACCCGGGGTTCGCCGTGCCCTGCTAGATTTGCAGCGGGAAATGGGACAGCGGAAAGCAGCCGTTTTTGAAGGTCGGGACATGGGTACGGTTGTATTTCCGGATGCGGATGTGAAGTTTTTTTTGACAGCGGACATTAAGGTACGCGCCAGGCGCAGATTTGAGGAACTTAAGCAGACCGATCCCCAGAGCCTTGATCAAGTGGAAAAACAGATGCGCGAGCGGGATGAAAATGATTCAAGCCGCGCAACAGCGCCACTTAAACCCGCGGATGACGCCGTGGTGATGGATTCAACTGATAAGTCCGTGGATGAGGTGGTCAGGGAAATGCTTTACATCGTTCACGCCTCAGCCGGGCAATAGCGGTGTAAATTAATTATTGTATTTTTGTTTTTCCTCTGTTAATGAAACGCATTTATACTACCCGGTTATACGGGAGTATCATAAAAAGGCAAAGGGGGTATTGTTGTAAATGGAAAATTTTCAGGAAAACACAGAAAACAGAGATTTAAGCGAGATGGAAAGCGCAGCCGGGATGGAGGAGGAGGCTGAAATGGGGGCGGACGGGCCGGAGAGTGCAGCCGATCAGTCCATGGAGTCTTTGCTGGAGATGTATGAGGAAAGCATCAGGCGCTTTGAAGAAGGCGAGGTGGTAAACGGGCGTATCATCTCCGTGGACCGGGATCACGTGCTGGTGGATGTCGGCTACAAGTCAGAGGGGTTGATTCCAATCCATGAGTTCAAGGACGGAGATGGAAATGTAAACGCTGCTGTGGACGATGACGTCGAGGTCATGATCGAGTGGTGGGACGAAGAAGAAGAGCGCGTTCTTCTCTCCAAGGAAAAAGCCGCCAAGGTCAAGGTGTGGGATGCCATAAAAGAGGTCTACGAGGCAGAAACCACCATCGAGGGCGTGATCACCAACAGGGTCAAGGGCGGTTTTTCCGTTGATATAGGGGTTCAGGCCTTTTTGCCCGGCTCCCAGGCTGACCTGCGTCCAATACGCAATTTAGACGAGATGGTCGGCAAGTCATTTGATTTTAAGGTATTAAAGTTCAATCGCAAACGAAACAATATTGTGCTTTCCCGGCGGGTTCTCCTGGAAGCCGAGCGTGAGACGCAGAGGGCCGAGACCCTGGCAGCCATAGAGGAAGGCAGCGTCATGGAAGGCACGGTTAAAAATATAACCGAATACGGAGTGTTCGTGGATCTGGGCGGAGTAGACGGCCTGCTGCATATCACGGATATATCCTGGGGCCGGGTCAAGCATCCGTCGGAACTTTTTGCCATAGGCGATCCCATCAAGGTGATGATCCTGTCCTTTGACCGGGAAAACGAACGGGTCTCCCTGGGAATGAAGCAGTTGGTGCCTGATCCCTGGACATTTGCCGAGGAAAAATACCCGGTGGGTGAGCAGATCAAGGGCCGCGTGGTAAGCCTGACCGACTACGGGGCTTTTGTGGAGGTTGAAGAAGGCATCGAGGGTCTGATACATGTTTCTGAAATGTCATGGACCAGAAAGATCCGTCATCCTTCCAGGGTGGTTTCGGTTGGCGACGAGGTCGACGCAGTGGTTCTTGATATCAAGCCGGAAAGCCGCAGGATTTCTCTGGGCATGAAGCAGACAATGCCCAATCCCTGGGATGTGATAAGTGAAAAATTCCCGGTGGGCTCGGTTATAGAGGGTAAAATTAAAAATATCACCGAGTTTGGAATTTTTATCGGCATAGACGACGACATTGACGGACTGGTTCATATATCGGATATCTCCTGGACCAGGCGCATCAAGCACCCCTCGGAGCTCTACAAGAAAGGCGATACGGTCCAGGCAAAAGTTCTCGATATTGACAAGGGCAATGAGCGATTTTCCCTGGGTATAAAGCAGCTCCATGATGATCCCTGGAAGACAGTGGGCGAGCGTTATCCGGTTGGCACGGATATTAACGGCACGGTGACAAACGTAACCGATTTCGGTGTTTTTGTTGAGCTCGAAGAGGGGATTGAGGGGTTGATCCATGTTTCTGAGATCAGCAAGGAGAAGATAAAGACCCCGGTCGGTATGTATAGCGTGGGCGATCAGATCACCGCCCGGATAATAAATATCAACACAGAAGAGCGCAGGATAGGCCTTTCAATCAAGCGCCTCGAAGTTGATGACGAGCAGGAATTTCTCCATGACTATGTCAACAATTCAAAAGCCGCGCCTTCCAGCTTTGGAGAACTGCTAAAGGAGAACCTGCGCGAAAAGTTAAACGGTGAATCCAACGGGTCTGAGGAAGAATCCCCTGAAGTCGGCCTTGCCGCAGATGAAGTTAAAGAAGAAGCAGGCGCCGAAGAAGAGGCAGCCCAGCAGCAGAATTTGGCCGAAGACTCAGGTGAAGAGGACGAGCGCCAGTAAATTCAGGCTCTAAAATTCGACCGGCGGTATGATCGTAAACCCGATGCAGGCGGGCAGGCATGTCAGATCAGCATGTCTGCCCCGATGTTTCCGATCCGCCGGTTTTTTTGTTTAATTTCTGTAAAAGGACCGGAAACATGTTTTCCCGTAGACACCCGTATCTGTTTTTTCTGCTGATGATGGCAGGCATAATCGCCGGAGCCATGGTCGTCTTGTCGGTTATATCCTTTTTCTCAGATGATGGAAAGGATTCCCGATTTGGAGAAAAAGTTGGTGTTATCGAGGTAAGCGGCGCTGTACTTGATCCAGTGCCGATTCTTGACAGCCTGGAGCGTTTTCGTCGGGCAGGCGGCATAAAAGCAATCGTAGTGCGCATTGATTCACCGGGAGGGGCGGTGGGATCTTCCCAGGAAATTTATCGGGAGATCCGCAAAACAGCCGAAAAAAAACCTGTTATCGCATCCATGGGCACTGTTGCGGCTTCGGGAGGTTATTATATCGCCTCTGCCACAGACGAAATAATGGCAAATCCAGGCACCATAACAGGCAGTATAGGAGTGCTGGTGGAATATGCTAATTTCCGGGAGCTTCTGGAAAAAATAGGCATTTATCCGGTAGTTATCACCAGCGGGAAATATAAGGACACGGGCTCTCCCCTGCGGGATATGAGTCCGGAGGAAGAAAAGTTTCTCCAGGATTTTGTCGACGGCGTCCACCAGCAGTTTGTTGAACACGTGGCAAAGGGACGGGAAATGGATGTTGAAAAAGTTGCTCAAATCGCCGACGGCAGGATACTGACAGGTAAAGACGCCCATGGCCTGGGACTGGTGGACCGGATGGGAAACATGGCAGACGCTGTTGACTGGGCCGCGGAAAAAGGCGGTATAAAGGGAAGGGTTGAGACGGTTCATCTTCCTGAAAAAGAGACCTCGCTTGTAAAGCACCTCCTGAATACAACAGCCGCCCAGGTGCGGCAGTGGTTTGCCGAGTCAGAAACCGGTGGGATTTCCGGCGGCTACATGTATGATCCCGGTATGAAGTGACTATAAGTAGTCTGAGACAGGGTTATACCAGATCCAGGTCGCCAAGCCCTTCTCTTAGGACTTCGGGCTCATCGTTGATAAGTGATATTACGCTGGATGGCTCTGCCGGAACCGGGCCGCCGTCTATGACAAGATCAAGGCTGTTTTTAAAGTGTTCTTCTATAAACGAAGGGTCGTTGAATATTTCACCATCATGGGTGGCCGCAGAGGTGGAGATGATCGGATGGCCCAGGTTTTTAACCAGCTCGATGCAGATATTGTGGTCAGGCACCCTGATGCCCACGGTTTTTCGTTTTGCAAGCATGATCTTGGGCACCTGACGCGAGCCTTCCAGTATAAACGTATACGGACCCGGGAGCAGGCGCTTCATGGTTTTATACGCATAGTTGGTGACTTTGGCATAATCACTGATATTTTTCAAATCAGAGCAGATAAAGGTAAATGGTTCGCGGCGATCGCGCTTTTTAAGCCGGTATATGCTTTCAATGGCTTTTTTGTTAATCAGATCGCATCCTATACCGTAGTAGGTATCAGTAGGATAGGCAATTACGCCGCCCTGTCTTAATACGGCAACGGCCCTGGCAACGAGTCTTGGCTGGGGGTTTTCAGGGTTTATACGAATCAGCATGAGTAGTTTACGGTTTTCCTGTTGTTATTTTATGTTTTGGTTTGATTATGTGCCCTTACAACCTTTATATTTTAAACATTAAACTGATCCAAACAAAATCTGTTTTTTTAAAAAATTTATTATAAATACCATTTTGCCGGAGGATTGCAATGGATAAAGAAATATTTCAGGAAGCCTATTCATTTGATGACGTACTTTTGCTTCCGGGTTACTCAGATGTGGTGCCAACCTCGGTAAGCACGGCCACCAGGTTGACCAGGAATATAGACCTTAATATTCCGATCAGCAGCGCTGCAATGGATACGGTAACTGAAGGCAGGACCGCAATAAGCATGGCCAGGGCCGGGGGCATAGGTTTTGTTCATCGCAACATGAGCATTGAGCGCCAGTGCAGAGAGATCCGCCATGTGAAAAAATCGGAAAGCGGCATGATAGTCGATCCTGTAACCACTGAACCCGATGTGCCCATCCGCAACGTGTTAAAGCTCATGGAGCAGTACAGGATCTCTGGCGTGCCTGTTACCAGGGGCGATAAGCTCGTGGGGATTGTCACCAACCGTGATCTCAGGTTTGAGACAGACCCGGAAAGGCGGGTTGAAGAGGTCATGACAAAGGAGAATCTTGTTACTGTTGCCGAAGGTATAAGCCTGTCGGAATCCAAGAAGCTTCTCCACGAGCACAGGATTGAAAAATTGCTTGTGGTCGGCCCTGAAGGTCGGCTTACAGGGATGATTACCATAAAGGATATAGAAAAGTTAAAAAAGTATCCGGATGCCTGCAAGGACGGCCTGGGCCGGCTGCGCGTGGGCGGAGCCGTGGGCGTGGGCACTGATATGGAGGCTCGGGCCGAAGCCCTGGTGCAGGCTGATGTGGATATTCTGCTTGTGGATACTTCCCATGGATTTTCCGCAAATGTAATTAATGCTGTAAAGAAGCTTAAAAACATGTTTTCCGATGTTGACGTGATTGCGGGTAATGTGGGTACCCCGCAGGGTGCGGAGGCTTTGATAGAAGCCGGAGCTGATGCCGTAAAAATAGGGATAGGTCCGGGCTCTATTTGTACAACCCGTATAGTTGCCGGCATTGGTGTGCCGCAATTGACCGCGATAATGAATTGCCGCCCGGTATCCGAGAAATATGGCGTGCCAATAATTGCCGACGGAGGTATTAAATATTCCGGTGATATTACAAAGGCCCTGGGCGCAGGTGCAAATTGCGTGATGATAGGGGGGCTGTTTGCAGGAACCGAGGAAAGCCCTGGCGAAAAGATAATTTTTCAGGGAAGAAGTTACAAGGCATACCGGGGAATGGGCTCTCTTGAAGCCATGCAGGAAGGAAGCAAGGATCGTTATTATCAGGGAGAGGAAGTCGAGGCCGACAAACTTGTGCCGGAAGGCATAGTGGGCCGGGTTCCCTACCGGGGAACGATCGGGGAAAATATTTACCAATTGGTAGGCGGGCTTAAATCAGGAATGGGATATGTGGGCAGCAATACTATCGAGGAGCTGCGACAAAAGGCCCGCTTTATAAAGATCAGCCCGGCTGGACTGCGGGAAAGCCACGCCCATGACGTGATCATTACGAAAGAGGCGCCTAATTATAGTCTGGACTGACTCTGTCAGGATTTGAAAGTCCCTGGTTTTTTGATGCTGTAAATCCGAAATCCGAATTTTTCAGAGGATCGTATGACTGCCAATCCGTCCGGTTTCGTTCATCTCCACGTACATACTGAATACAGTCTCCTTGACGGAGCAATCCGTATAGGTGATCTGTTGGCGCGTGCCAGGGAATATGAAATGCCTGCAGTGGCAATCACCGATCATGGAACCATGTTCGGGGTGATGGATTTTTACAAACAGGCAAGCAAAGCAGGAATCAAGCCGGTTATCGGGTGCGAGTGCTATGTTGCCCCGCGGACGATACATGACAAGACCCCTTCTGATCACAGGGGGATGAGCCATCTGCTTTTGCTGGCGCGAAACCAGACCGGCTACAAAAACCTTTGCCGGCTGGCCACTATTGCCAGCATCGAGGGCTTTTACCACAAGCCCCGGATTGACAGGGAAATCCTAAAAGCCCATGCCGAAGGCCTGATAGGTATGTCTGCCTGCATCAAGGGTGAGATCCCCATGCAAATACTGGAAGGCCGTATAGATCAGGCTGAAGAAACCGCCAGATTTTATGCGGGTCTTTTTGGGGAGGATAATTTTTATCTTGAGATCCAGCACAACGGTATGAAGGAACAGGAAACCGTAAACCAGGCCTTAATAGAGATGGGACAGCGCCTGTCGATTCCCGTGGCTGCGACAAATGATTGTCATTATCTGGATGCCGGAGATGAGCGTGCCCACGAGGTCCTGCTTTGTATCCAGACCGGAAAGACAATGGAAGACGAAGACAGGATGCAGTTCGGGCAGGGAGAGCTTTATTTCAAGCCTGCTGCCGACATGGCCGCGGCCTTTTCCCACTGCCCGGAAGCTCTTGCAAACACGGGCCGCATCGCCGAAAGGTGTCATGTTGAGTTTGATTTCAATACTCATCATTTTCCCAGGTTCAATTTAAATGACGAGCGTTCTGAATCAGAATTGTTTGAAGAAAAAACCAGAGCCGGCTTTGAGAACCGAATGGTAAAAATACGGAAAAACAACCCGCAGGTGGAAGAATCCGTATACAGCGAACGGATCGATTATGAGATCGGGGTTATCAATTCCATGGGGTTTCCCGGCTATTTTCTTATAGTGGCCGATTTTATCGAGTATGCAAAAAACCACAACATACCGGTGGGCCCTGGCCGGGGTTCGGCCGCCGGCAGTCTGGTTGCCTATTCCCTGGGAATTACAGATATCGATCCTATTGAAAACGGCCTGATATTTGAGAGATTTTTAAACCCGGCAAGACTGAGCATGCCCGATATTGACGTGGATTTTTGTATATACGGAAGAGACGAAGTCTTCCATTATGTGGTGGACCGCTACGGCGGATCGGATTATGTCGCCCAGATCATAACCTACGGAAAAATGAAGGCAAGGGCTGTGATCAGGGATGTGGGCCGCGCGCTTAATATTTCTTTGCGGCAGGTCGATGAGATTGCCAAGCTGGTTCCGGAAACTCCCGGAATGACACTGGAAAAAGCTCTGGAAATGGAGCCCAGGCTCGAAGAAAGGGCGGGCGCGGATCCGGTAATAGCCGAGTTGATCGAGATTTCAAGATCCTTAGAGGGCTTAAACAGGCATGCCTCCACCCATGCGGCAGGAGTGGTCATTGGAGACAAGCCCCTGGTGGAGTATCTTCCCTTATATAAAGGAAAGCGCGGGGAAGTGCTTACCCAGTTTGACATGAAAATGGTTGAGGCCATCGGGCTGGTAAAATTTGACTTTCTGGGCCTGCGAAACCTTACCATTATGGCCAATACCTTAAAGATAATCGAATCTCAGTGCAAAACCCCACCGGATCTTGGGAATCTGGATCTTGCCGACACAAGGACTTATCAGTTGCTTTCAGCAGGCAGTACCACTGGGGTGTTCCAGCTTGAAAGTTCGGGAATGAAGGATCTTCTGGTCCGGATGAAGCCTGAGAGTTTTGCCGAAGTAACAGCCCTTGTGGCCCTGTACCGGCCCGGGCCCATGGGCAGCGGCATGCATGACGACTATGTGGAAAGAAAGCATGGAAGAAAACCTGTTGAGTATCTGATCCCAGAGCTTGAGCCTGTTTTAAACGTTACCTACGGCGTTATCCTTTATCAGGAACAGGTCATGAAGATTGCCGGGCAGGTGGCAAATTATTCCATGGCAGAGGCAGACAGCCTTAGAAAGGCTATGGGAAAAAAGATCCCCGAGGTTATGGCCGAGCACAGGGACCGGTTTGTAAAGGGCGCCGTGGAAAACGGGATCGAGGAAAAAAAGGCAGAAGATCTCTTTGAACTTATAAAGACCTTTGCAGGATACGGTTTTAACAAGTCCCACAGTGCGGCCTATGCGATGATTGCATTTCAGACTGCTTATTTAAAGGCTCATTTCCCTGAAGAATTTATGGCTGCTGTGCTTACATCGGAAATGAACTCATCTGACAATGTGGCCAAGTATATTGCAGAGTGCCGCAATATGAACATCTCTGTTCTGCCGCCTGATATAAATGAAAGCGACAAGGGCTTTACTGTTGCGGCAGACGGGATTCGCTTCGGGTTGGCTGCGGTGAAAAACGTGGGTGAATCTGCCATTGACTCTATCCTTGAGGTAAGGAAAGAAGGCAGGTTTGCATCAATTTTCGACTTTTGTCAGAGAGTTGACCTTCGAAAAGTAAACAAGAGGGTGGTGGAAAGCCTGATTCAGTGCGGGGCCTTTGATTCCACGGGACACAGCCGGGCCGCTCTTATGGCTGCTGCAGAAGATGCCGTAGATTACGGCCAGAGGGTGCAGAAGGAAAAAAATGATCCCCAGATGTCGCTTTTCGGAGGCGGCAGCGATGAGGTGGATTCCGCCAATGCCCCGACCATAGACGATATCCCGGAATGGGATGAAAAGCACATGCTGGAACTGGAAAAAGAGGCCATTGGTTTCTATATTACAGGGCATCCTCTTGATGAATACAAGGATTTAATGGAGAAATATGCAAACGTGGATGCGCTTTCAGTAAAGGAAGACGGGGTTTCAGACCAGGAGATAGTAAGGATCGGCGGGATTATAAAGAATATCAGGACGATTATGACGAGAAACGGCGAGCCCATGGCATTCGTGGAGATCGAGGATATCCACGGCGCAGTCGAGGCGATAGTTTTTCCGAAACTTTATGCATCGGTTCAGGATGTCCTGGCAGTGGATACTCCTGTTTTTGCACAGGGCCAGGTGCAGAAAAACGAAAATTCCGCAAAGATACTTGCAGACAGCGTGGTAAGGATTGCAGAGGCGGAATCCACCTGGGCGGCAAGTCTTCATCTCATTATAGATACAGAGACAGTGGAGGAAAAAACAATAGAGGAGCTTTTCCATGTGCTGCGAAAGTATCCCGGAGGCTGCAGGGGTTTTCTTCATGTACGGATTCCTTCCAAGACCGAGACCGTAATATCTTTGCCCGAAGAGATGAAGATAAAGGCGGGCGTGGCCCTGCGCCAGGAGGTAAATTCACTTCTTGGATATGATGCGCTATATACCATATGCGCCCCGGTAAACCAGGGCTCTTCATCAAACAACGGAAATGGTAAAAACGGTAAAAATGGTAAAAAGACAAATGGAAGAAAAAAGAATGCCGGAAAATCCAACGGCAGAATGAAAACAACTGCTTGATGGAACCGGGCAAAAAGGATTGCGGGATGCAGGTACCTTTACTTGATTTAAAACAGCAGTATCAGTCAATCAAAGACGAATGTCTTGCTGTGACCGAAAAAATTTATGAATCCCAGCAGTTTATTCTCGGTCCGTATGTTGAACGGCTTGAAGATGAAATAGCCGGTTACTGCGGGACAAGGTACGCGGTGGGAGTGTCTTCGGGAACAGACGCGATTTTGCTCTCCCTTATGGCTGCGGGCATAGGTCGCGGCGACCGGGTGATTACAACTCCGTATACATTTTTTGCCACAGCAGGCTGTATTGCCAGGATAGGGGCTGTTCCGGTATTTGCGGATATCGATTCCGAGACATACAATATTTCGCCTGAGCAGATAGAAGCCGCTGTCCGGGGCCTGGAAAACAATGAGCGAAGCTCGGTTAAGGCGGTAATGCCGGTGCACTTGTATGGACAGTGTGCTGACATGGATTCTGTCAACCGGCTTGCCAGGGAAAACGGGTGGCTGGTGATCGAGGATGCAGCCCAGGCCATAGGGGCTGAATACAAGGGGCAGCGGGCCGGTTCGATGGGCGATTTCGGCTGCTTTTCTTTTTTCCCTTCCAAAAATCTTGGTGGATTCGGCGACGGCGGCATGGTGACCACAGATTCAAAGGAGCACTATGAAAGGCTTAAAATCCTGCGGGTCCACGGTGGGCATCCCAAGTATTACCATAAGTATATAGGCGGCAACTTCAGGCTCGATGCACTGCAGGCGGCAATTGTTTCAATTAAGCTTGCCCGCCTGGACCGGTGGACCGCTGCCAGGCAGAAAAATGCGGCCCGCTACAGGAAAATGTTCAAAGATTTCGGCCTGTCGGAAAAGGTCGTATGCCCGGCTGAAACAGGAGACAGGCACATATACAACCAGTTTGTGATCTTTGTCGGGCGGGGGGATCGGGATAAATTGCGTGAATTTTTGACATCAGCGGGAGTGGGAAACGAAATTTACTACCCGGTACCCCTGCATCTGCAGCAGTGTTTTTCCTACCTGGGCTATTTAAAGGGACAGATGCCCGAGTCCGAGGCGGCGGCCGAATCCACGCTGGCCATACCGGTTTACCCTGAATTGACCCGTGATCAGCAGGAATATGTGGTGGAGCAGATCAGGGCATTTTATGCTTAATCCGGGCGGGCATAGGGTTTGTAAACTTTTGCAAATTATGGTTGACAAAGCTTTGTGCTGAATGTAGAAAGCAGGAATTCGATTTCATCGAAGACACGGTTTTTAAGGCTTCGGTGGGGGCGTTGGTATTGCTCCGGGCTCTTTTAAAAAATGTTTAAAAAATTCAAATTTGCTGTTGACAGGCCGGCGGGAAAATTATATAAATAAAAATTGTCCCAACGGCAGGCAGCTGGTTTGTCAGAGGGGCTTTGGATTCTGTTCTTTGATAGGCAAAAAGGATGGAAGCGCTTTTGATCTTTGAAAACTAAATAGTGGCGATAAGCGGGCCGAGACAATTTTATAGC
>CAZVFQ010000029.1:0-4871 GCA_964626455.1 uncultured Desulfobacteraceae bacterium
GAAGGGCACGAAAACGAACAAGGAATTTCTTGACGCAATGAATTCGTGATTGGTTAATAGTTAATAGTTAATAGATAATAGTTAATAGATAATAGTTAATAGATAATAGTTAATAGATAATAGTTAATTGTTAATAGTTAATTGTTAATAGTTGATGGTTGATGGTTGATGGTTTTGGGGTTAAGGTGGTTTAAAATTGAATAATATATAACTTTGAATTTTGGATTTTGAGGAGATTGAAATGAAAAAAGATATTCATCCGCAGTATCAGGAAACCAAAATACGATGCGCCTGCGGAAATGAAATCACGGTGGGCTCCACCCGGGAAAATATTTCCGTGGAAATCTGTTCCCAGTGCCATCCTTTTTATACTGGCAAGCAGAAGCTTGTCGACTCTGCCGGAAGGATTGAGCGATTTCGCCGCAAGTATGCCAAATATGAGCAGGGCGCCAAGAAATAATGGTTATCGGAATTTTTCATGTTTGAACGCTTAGAAGGCATAGAAAAGCGATATTCCGAACTCGAGCACCTGCTCTCTGATCCTGAAATAGTGGGAAACCGGGAGCTTTATCCTAAATATGTACGGGAGCATTCCGAGCTTGGAAAAGTCATTGAAGTATACCGGGAATATCTCAGGGTTCAGCAGGAGCTTGAACAGAGCCGGGAGCTGCTTTCAGACAGCGATCCCGAGATCAAGGAGCTTGCCAGAAGCGAGATAGACTCGCTTAATCAGCAGCAGGCCGGACTTGAAACCGAGTTAAAGAAGCTGCTTGTCCCCAAAGACCCGAACGATGATAAAAATGTGATACTGGAAATAAGGGCCGGTACGGGAGGTGAAGAGGCCAGTCTTTTTGCCGGCGACCTTTTCCGGATGTATTCCCGCTATGCCGAATCCAGGGGCTGGAAAATCGAACTAATAGATGCTCATTGGACGGACTCGGGCGGATTAAAGGAAGTAATCGCCATGGTCAAGGGGCAGGGCGCCTACAGCCACCTTAAATACGAAAGCGGAACCCACAGGGTACAGAGAGTTCCCGCAACCGAGGCCCAGGGCAGGATTCATACATCGGCTGTTACAGTGGCCGTTCTTCCCGAAGCAGAAGACGTGGAAGTAAGTATTGATTCAAACGATATCGAGGTGGATGTATTCCGTTCCAGCGGCCCGGGCGGGCAGTCTGTAAACACAACCGATTCTGCCGTGCGTCTGACCCATGTTCCAAGCGGCCTGGTTGTGACCTGCCAGGATGAAAAATCCCAGCATAAAAACAAGGCCAAGGCAATGAAGGTGCTGCGCGCCAGGCTCTATGATATCCAGCTTAAGGAGCAGAACGAAAAAATATCCCAGGAGCGCAGAAACCAGGTGGGAAGCGGCGACCGGAGCGAACGCATCCGGACTTATAATTTTCCACAAGGACGGGTGACAGATCACAGGATAGGGCTTACCCTATATAAACTCGAACAGGTCCTGCAGGGCGAGCTCAATGAAATAATCGACGAGCTATCCGCTTTTTACCAGGCCCGGGCATTGCAGAATGCGGAATCACAAGTCGCAGAAACCGCAGATATGGACCGTTCTTGACGCTCTTCAGTGGACGGCCGGGTTTTTTCTTTCCCGCGATATCGACTCCCCCCGCCTGACAGCCGAACTTCTGCTGGCAGAAGTTATGGGTGTCGGGCGCATTGATTTATATATCCGCCATGATCAGCCCCTGACCGAAGCAGAGCTTGCATCCTACCGGAAAATGATCCGCCGCAGAGTGCGGCACGAGCCTGTGGCTTACATTCTGAAAAGTACGGAATTCTGGGGCCTGCCTTTTTCAGTGACTCCGGATGTTCTTATACCGAGACCGGAGACAGAGCATCTTGTTGAGGCAGCCCTTGCACGGTTGCCTTTGGAGACAGCAGGGTCAAAAAAAATCATTGATCTGGGTACGGGTTCGGGGGCGGTTGTCGTGAGTCTTGCAAAAGAGCGTCCCGGGCATATTTATTTTGCAGTTGACCGGTCATATCCGGCTCTGCGGGTGGCTGCAAAAAACGCCGAAGAGAACAATGTTTTTGAGCAAATATGCTTTTTTGCAGGAAATTGGCTTGAGGCGGTCGATTCCGGGAAAGCGGGATTTGATATTATCCTCTCCAACCCCCCCTACATCCCCTCGGACGATATCGGAGCGCTTCAGCCGGAAATCAGCGAATATGAGCCCCGTACGGCCTTAGACGGCGCAAAGGACGGACTTGAGGCGATTCGTTTAATTGTGGGCCAGGCCCCCGAGTACCTGGTGCAGGGAGGCTTTCTTCTCATGGAGATCGGATACGATCAGAAATCCGCGATCGAGGAGTTTTGCCGAAAACAGGGATGCTTCAGGGATATTGAATTTGTAAAAGACTATGGCGGCCATTACCGTGTGGCTATTTTGCAGAAAAGATGATAATAAAAATATTGCAGATACATGTTTCTTCTGGTAAAGGTACTAAATTTATCAATTAACCACACACGTCTTTTGACCGGCAGCTCCGGTGCTTTTTAACGTAAAAGTCGGCTGCCGGGACGATAGAGACGGTGGATTTAAAACCGAAGGAAAAGGAGTGTGTAAATGGCTTATGTTACAATGAAGGAGCTGCTCGAGGCGGGGGTGCATTTCGGGCATCAGACCCGGCGCTGGAATCCCAAGATGAAAAAATACATCTTTGGCGCCAGAAACGGGATCTACATCATCGATCTGCAGCAGACAGTGCGCATGTTCAAGGTTGCCTACGACTTTGTGGCAGACACGGTTGCCGGCGGCAAGAGCGTTTTGTTTGTCGGCACCAAGAAACAGGCAAGGGAGTCGATATACGAGGAAGCCAACCGGTGCGAGATGTTTTATGTGCACAATCGGTGGATCGGCGGTATGCTTACCAATTTCGAGACCGTAAAAAAGAGCATCGAAAGGTTAAATTACCTTAATACAATTGAAAATGACGGCTCCATTAACATGTATCCCAAAAAGGAACGGGTCTACATGTTAAAGGAAAGGATCAAGCTCGACAATAACCTGGGCGGCATCCGCGCAATGAAATCGCTTCCGGGTGCACTTTTTGTGGTGGATCCCAAGAAAGAGGCCATTGCCGTACGCGAAGGGCTCAGGCTTGGCATTCCGGTTCTGTCGATTGTTGATACAAACTGTGATCCCGACATGATAGACTATGTTATCCCGGGCAATGATGACGCCATTCGCTCAATTCGGCTTATTACTTCAAGGATCGCGGACGCGGTAATCGAAGGTGCACAGCGCCGCGAGGAAAAGATGCAGGCCGAGATGGACAAGCAGGCCGAAGAAGCCAAACAGCAGGAGGAGGCAACGGTTGAGCGCCGCTCTATGCCCGATGATGAACAGGGGCCTGTTGTTGAGGTGATCCGAAAAGCAGCATCCGGGGCCAAAGCCGAGGCAACTTCAGCTCAGACAGAGAAAACCGATAAATCAGAAGAAGCTGCAAACACAGGAGAATAGTTATGCCGACGATATCCGCAGATATGGTCAAACAGTTGCGGGACCGCTCAGGGGCCGGAATCATGGATTGCAAGGAGGCTCTTACAGAGTGCGAAGGAGATATGGACAAGGCCGCTGATTACCTGCGCAAAAAGGGGCTTGCCACAGCAAAGAAACGCGCGGGAAAAACGGCCGCAGACGGAGTGATCCAATCCTATATTCACATGGGAGGCAAAATCGGGGTTCTTGTAGAAGTGAACTGCGAGACAGATTTTGTTGCAAAAACCGATGAATTCAAGGAATTTGCAAAAAATATTGCCATGCACATAGCCGCCTCAAGCCCGCTTGGCGTGGTGCCAGAAGACATTCCGGCAGACATCGTGGAGAGGGAAAAGGATATTTACCGCCAGCAGGCCCTTGAAATGGGAAAGCCTGAAGATGTGGCCGAAAAAATAGTCGAAGGAAAGATGAACAAGTTCTACAAGGAATCATGCCTGATGAACCAGCTTTACATCAGGAACACGGATCTTACGATTTCAGACGTTTTAAACGAGACCATCGCAAAAACAGGCGAGAAAATAACCATTAATCGTTTTGCCCGTTTTCAGATAGGAGAAAGCTGAAGCTTTGCATCAGCCTTTATTCAAACGCGTGCTTCTTAAGCTAAGCGGCGAAGCCCTCATGGGCGATGAGCAGTACGGCATCAGCCCCGAGACCCTTGGCTACGTGGCAGAAGAGGTCAAATCCGTTGCAGAGATGGGCGTGCAGACAGCCCTGGTTGTAGGAGGCGGTAATATATTCCGCGGTGTTGCCGGCAGTTCCCAGGGCATGGACCGGGCATCGGCCGATTATCTGGGTATGCTTGCCACCGTAATGAACAGCCTGGCGCTTCAGGACGCACTTGAAAAGGTTGATCTTCCCACGCGGGTATTATCTGCCATTTCCATGCACGAAATGGCAGAACCGTATATACGCAGAAGGGCCATACGTCATCTTGAAAAGGGCAGGGTGGTTATATTCGCGGCCGGAACAGGCAATCCGTATTTTACAACAGACACCGCCGCTGTCCTCAGGGCCGCGGAAATCCATGCCGAAGTGCTGCTTAAGGGCACAAAGGTTGACGGTGTTTATGACATGGACCCGGTTGACAACAGTGCTGCTGTGTTTATCGATAGTATCGATTATATGTCTGTTCTTGAAAAACGTCTTCATGTTATGGACTCTACGGCCATTTCCCTGGCTATGGACAACAGGCTGATGCTCGTGGTATTTAATCTCAAGCAGAAAGGCAATGCCCGCGGCGTTGTCTGCGGAGAAACAATAGGTACCCGGATCTGTGAAACCACTTAATAATGGTAAGGGTTTTAAACTTTTATCCCGAACCTTGAACGTTGAACCTTGAAC
>CAZVFQ010000029.1:4971-30196 GCA_964626455.1 uncultured Desulfobacteraceae bacterium
GAACCTTGAACGTTGAACCTTGAACATTGAACAAGGGTGAGCGGCCATGATAGATTCGATTATCAGCGAAGCCGAAGAAAAAATGGATAAGTCGGTTTCCGCGTTAAAAAAAGAATTGCAGAAGATTCGTACAGGGCGGGCATCATTGAATCTTCTAGACGATGTGCGCGTGGATTACTACGGAACACCCACTCCGTTGAATCAGATCGCATCGCTTTCAGTGCCTGAAAGCCGGCTGATTACAATCCAGCCCTGGGACCCTTCCGCACTTAAGGAAATAGAAAAGGCGATCATGAAATCCAACCTCGGGCTTACACCCTCGAGCGACGGAAAGATTATACGGATAAATATTCCGCCGCTTACAGAGGACAGGAGAAAAGAGATCGTCAAGCAGGTCAATAAGGTCTGCGAAGAATACAGGATAGCTGTTCGCAATATCCGTCGGGATGCAAACGATTCATTAAAGTCTCTTAAAAAAGACGGAGACGCCTCTGAAGACGATGTCAGCAAAGCCCTTGACGACATTCAGAAGCTGACAGACGAGCATATCAAAAAGGTCGACGATTTGTACAAGGACAAGGAAAAGGAGATCCTTGAAGTCTGAGACTGCCGAAAACTCCGGCCTGGACCCTTCCAAGCTTCCTTCCCATGTTGCTGTTATAATGGACGGAAACGGCAGGTGGGCGAAAAAACGGATGTTAAACAGGGTCATGGGGCATGAGCGCGGTGCGGATACCGTGCGCATGGTTGTGCGCGCGAGCCGGGAAATCGGGATCCGCTACCTTACCTTATACGCTTTTTCAACAGAGAACTGGCAGCGGCCGAAAACCGAAATTTCGGCTCTTATGACCCTGCTGAAGCGCTTCCTTGTTTCGGAAACCCCGGAAATGGTTGAAAACAGCATAAGGTTAAACGTTATAGGTGAAACCGGACGGCTCCCCGAAGATGTGATTCAGACCCTGGATCAGTCACTGGAGGCTACCAGCGGAAATAAAGGAATGTGTCTGAGCCTTGCGTTGAGCTACGGGGGGCGGGCCGAAATAGCAGCAGCAGCCCGTGCCGCAGCAGTCGCGGTCAGGGACGGCAGTATAGAGCCGGGAGAAATCAACCAGGAAAGCTTCAGCCGGTACATGTATACCGCAGGAATGCCTGATCCCGAACTTCTCATAAGGACCAGCGGGGAATTCCGGATCAGCAATTTTTTGCTCTGGCAGATAGCATATGCGGAGATTTTTGTCACTCCCACCTTGTGGCCGGATTTTACGCGCGAGGAATATATAGACATCCTGAAGGATTTCCAGGCTCGGGAACGTCGCTTTGGCCGGGTATCGTCCTGATTTTAACCGGTTTTGTATCAGTGTGCAGGATCATGAATCTTTATCCGGGACATTTCCATGCACCTTAAAAGATGGCTTACAGCAATCGTTGCAGTACCGGCACTGGTGCTCATTATCTGCAAGGGACCGCCCGTGGTGTTTGCCTGTCTGATTGCGGCAATTGCGGTCCTTGCATTCCGTGAGTACTTTTATATTGTCTCTGGCGGCGACAGGGCCCGGATTTTAAAACCGATACCACTGGCCGGTTCGGCCTTCGGCCTTGCAATGATTGCAGCCGCCCTGTATTCTGCATACGAGATTATTTTTTTATTGATGTTTTTCGGGCTGCTTTTCGGGGCCCTTTTTTCCATGCCTGCATACCGCAACGCTCCGCAGATAATGGAAACAGTGGCAAGGCAGGTGCAGGGGGTTGTATATATTTTTCTTCCCCTCTGCGTGCTGGTTCTTCTACGGTGCAGGCCCGACGGTCTGGTATGGGTTTTCTTTGTGGTTCTTGTTGTGTTTCTTGGAGATGTGGGCGCATTTTACGTGGGCACCTATCTTGGCAGGCATAAACTTGCGCCTGCCATCAGTCCCGGCAAATCCGTGGAAGGAGCTTTCGGAGGGCTTGCAGCAAATATTGCTGTGGCTCTTATCTTTAAAAGCATTCTGCTTCCGGATTTGTCTATAGCGTTTACAGTGGTATTTGCGGTTATCGTGGGAATTGCAGGCCAGATTGGAGACCTTTTTGAATCACAACTTAAGAGAAGGGCGGGAATAAAGGACTCGGGAACTATACTGCCCGGCCATGGGGGGATGCTCGATCGCATAGACGCCCTTTTGTTTGCAATGCCGGTAGCCTACGGGTTCAACCTGTTTGTCTTTTAAGAAAAATCAGAAGTCAGAAACGTATCCTGATATGAAGAAACGTTGCATCGGCATACTCGGTTCCACCGGGTCCATTGGGAAAAACACCCTTGCCGTGCTCGAAGGTTTTCCTGACCGTTTCAGCGTAAAAATGCTCACCGCCGGGGTTAATATCGAGCTTCTTGCCCGGCAGATTGAAAAATTTGTTCCTGATATTGCGGTTGTATACGACGAAGCGGGCGCGCGCAGCCTCAAGGAAATGCTTTCTTCCGGTATTAGCACTGAAATTCTCTTCGGAGAGGAGGCCTACAGGCAGGCTGCGGCTTACAGGAAACTTGACCTTGTGGTATCTGCCATGGTCGGCTCTGCAGGACTTATGCCTACATTGGCTGCGATTTGTGCAGGAAAGGATATCGCGCTTGCCAACAAGGAGGTTCTGGTTATGGCCGGCGATCTGGTTATCCGCGAAGCTGCCGAGCACGGAGTAAGTATTCTCCCGATAGACAGCGAACACAGCGCGGTGTTTCAATGCATATCCGGCAACCGGAAGGATGATATAGACCGGATATTATTGACCGCATCAGGGGGTCCATTTCTTGACAGGCCGGCCGAAGATTTTGCACAGATCACGCCCATGGATGCACTTGCCCATCCCACATGGAATATGGGCGACAAGATAACCATAGATTCGGCCACCCTCATGAATAAGGGTCTGGAGGTAATAGAGGCCGCGCATCTTTTCGGCATTAAACCTTCGCGGATCGATGTAGTGGTACATCCCCAGAGCATTGTGCATTCAATGGTCGTTTTTTGCGACGGCAGTATAATGGCCCAGATGGGCATGCCTGATATGAGGGCCGCGATAGCCTATGCCCTGTCATGCCCGGAAAGATTGCCCCTGGGTCTTTCGTTTCCTGATTTTGCAAAACTCGGAGGGCTCACATTCAGGTCTCCGGATTTTGAAAAATTTCCGTGTCTTGCCCTTGCATACCAGGCTTGCGAAACCGGCGGAACAATGCCTGCGGTGCTCAATGCAGCAAACGAAGTGGCGGTGTCCGCGTTTTTGCAGGAAAAAACAGGTTTTAACCGCATTTTTGAAATTATCCGGGAAGTTATAAACCAGCACAGCCCGCTTATGGAGGCCGGAATCCAGGACGTGCTAAAGGCTGACCACGAAGCCAGGAAAGCAGCCGAATCCATGCTGGCTTAAAAATCAAAGAGCAATCGGGTTTTAAAATATGAGTATGTTTATCGGTCTTGTAATTGTACTTGGTGTTTTGATTTTTTTTCACGAGCTTGGCCATTTTCTTGTTGCCAAGGCCTTTGGAGTGGGCGTTGAGCGGTTTTCCCTTGGGTTCGGCCCAAAGCTTGCCTCAAAAAAGGTGGGGCGAACCGAGTACCGGCTTTCTGCGCTGCCCCTTGGCGGCTATGTCAAGATGGTTGGCGAGGAGCCTGATGCAGAGGTAGATCCCGAGGATATCGATTATTCCTTTAACCACAAGCCGGTTTATCAGCGGATGCTCATTGTAGCCGCAGGCCCGTTTTTTAATTTCTTTCTTTGCATAGTTATATTTTTTGTTTTGTTTTCCACAATCGGGGTGTTGGACTTAAAGCCCGTAATCGGAGAGGTCAAACAAGACAGCCCGGCAGCAGAGGCAGGAATTGAAAGCGATGATAGAATTGTTGCCATAGAAGGGCAAAAGATCGAATCCTGGCAGGATATGGCAGAAATCGTTTCCGAGAGCCGCGGCAGGGCGATTGTTTTTACGGTTGAGCGCGACGGCACACGCAAGGATATGACCATTGCTCCTCAACAGGAAACAGTGGAGGATATATTCGGCGAGGAGAGGCAGCGCTATATAATCGGCATTACCGCGGCCGGTGAAACGCGTAGAGTGCATTTTAATCCCGTGGAGGCAATGGGCGAAAGTCTTGTTCGTACCTGGCTTATTATCAAACTGACAGTGGTTTCCGTGGTAAAGCTGATTCAGGGCGCGCTTTCACTTGATACCCTTGGCGGCCCCATCATGATTGCCCAGATGGCAGGAGAACAGGTGGAGCACGGAGCCATAAGTCTTCTTTCTTTTATTGCGCTTGTCAGCGTTAATCTCGGGATTTTGAATCTTCTTCCTGTCCCGGTACTCGACGGAGGCCACCTTGTATTTTTTTCCATAGAGGCTGTAAAGGGCAGGCCGGTATCTTTAAAATCCAGAGAGATTGCCCAGCAGATCGGCATTTTTCTGCTGGTGATGCTGATGGTTTTCGTATTTTACAATGACATCATGAGGCTTTTGACAGCAGAGTAATAATTATGCCGCATCGTCTTGAAACCGCTCTTAAGTCCGATCTTTTCGACGCAGAAGGCGACGGGATCAGAAACAAGGCCCGTGCCTATTTTAATATTTTCGCGGAATCGGTAAGAACGGTAAATATTGTCACCATTGACAAGGACCTTTCCCCGGACCAGCTTGAAGCAGTAAGAAACGAGATTTTTACCAACCCGGTAACACAGGTGTCTTCCTTTGAGCCTCTGGAGCTTGACTTTGACTGGTGCATATGGGTTGGCTATCGGCCAGGTGTCAAGGACAATCCTGGACACACCGCAATCGAGGCAATCGAGGATGTGCTGGGTGTGCATTTTGACCGGGAAGAAGCTGTATATACCTCAAGACGCTACTGCATCAAGGGGGCGGGCTTAAGCCGCCGGAACGCTGAAACCATTGCGGGCCAACTTCTTGCAAACGACATAATTCAGCAAACCAGAGTTTTTTCTGCAGACGAGTGGGATGCAAAAACCGGTATCGGAATAATCATTCCAAAGGTGCTGCTTGATCACATCCCGACTGTTACCACGATATCGATTGATTCGGACCAGGCGTTAAAACAGGTAAGCGATGCGCGCAACCTGGCGCTGAATCCAAAAGATATTCCAGTGATACGAAAGTATTTTCTGGAGCCTGAAATCCGGGAAGAAAGAAATGCCGCCGGACTTGAGCAACCCACTGACGTGGAGCTTGAATACATTTCCCAGGCAAGAAGCGATCACTGCAACCACAATACCTTCAGGGGAAAATTCTATTATACCGATCTTGCAGACGGCAGCAGTCAAACCATAGACAGCCTGTTTAAGACCTTTATCGAGGCCCCGACTTTGAAGCTTCAGCAAGAAAAGGACTGGGTAATATCGGTTCTCTGGGATAACGCGGGTGTGGGGAGATTTGATGAAAACCACTACTATGTTATCACCGGCGAAACCCACAATTCCCCTTCCAACATGGAGGCCTACGGCGGTGCCATCACAGGCATTGTAGGCGTATACCGGGATCCGCTGGGAACGGGAAAAGGCTCGCGGCTGATAATGGGCAGCTACGGGTTCTGCGTGGGAAACAGGGATTATAACGGAGAACTCAGGCCCAAGCTTCATCCTAGGAGACTTCTTGACGGCGTGGTCGAAGGGGTGCGCGACGGCGGCAATAAAAGCGGTATTCCAACGCCTTTCGGGCAGGTATTGTTTCATCACGGCTACATGGGAAAATGTCTGGTATTTGTAACTGCTCTTGGACTGATGCCTGCCGAGGCCGCGGGCACGCCGGCAGAGCAGAAGACCACTTCTCCCGGTGAGCTGATCCTGATGTGCGGCGGAAGAGTGGGCAAGGACGGAATTCATGGTGTTACAGCATCTTCCGAGATTTTTACGGAACATACCCCTGCAGGCCATGTACAGATCGGAGACCCTTATACCCAGAAAAAAATGCATGATTTTCTACTGGAGGCAAGGGATCTCGGCCTTATACAGTTTATCACGGACAACGGCGGTGGCGGACTTTCATCATCTGTCGGCGAGTCGGCCCGTTTTTCAGGCGGCTGCGAGGTGTGGCTCGACCGTGTGCCGCTTAAATACGAAGGTCTTGACCAGTGGGAAATCTGGGTTTCTGAATCCCAGGAGCGCATGACAGTCTCGGTAAGGCCCGAAGATGTCGATCGTTTCCTTGAGCTTTCCCAAAAACATGCAGTGGAAAGCACGGTGATCGGCAAATACACAGACTCAGGCAAGCTGCATATCACATATAAGGGCGAGACATGCGCATATGTAAACATGGATTTTCTGACGCGGGGCTTTGCCCAGTGGGAATTTGAGGCCCACTGGCTTTCCCCTGAAATTCGCGGCCTTTATGAGCCGGTTCTGGGGGAACCCGGAGATTATGAAACGCTTTTAAAAGACATGCTGGCAAGGCCGAATATCTGTTCAAGACAATGGGTTGTCCGCCAGTATGACCATGAAGTTCAGGGAACATCCGTAATAAAACCGCTGGTGGGCAAAGAACGCGACGTAAACAGCGACGCCTGTGTTATACGCCCGGTGCTTACCTCTGAGCGCGGACTGGGTTTTTCTCAGGCTTTGCTTCCATTTTATTCTCAAATTGATGCCTATCACATGACCTCGTGCACCATAGACGAGGCGGTGCGCAGACTTGTGGCAGTCGGAGGCGACCCTGACCATATCGGGGGTGTGGATAATTTTTGCTGGCCCAGCATCCAGTATGACCCTCAAAATAACCCTGACGGAAAATTCAAGGCAGCCCAGCTTGTACGATCCTGCACCGCGCTTTCAGATACCTGTCTTGCATACGGCATACCGCTTCTTTCAGGAAAGGACAGCATGTATGTGGACGGACACCTTCCGGGCCGGTACAACGAAACTCACAAATTATCCGCACTTGAGACCATGCAGTTTTCAGCAACCAGCGTTATAGAAGATATAAACCGGTGTGTGACCATGGATTTCAAGTATCCGAAAGACCTGGTATACATTATAGGAAACACAGCAGATGAACCCGGTGCTTCTGAATATTATGACATGCTCGGATACATCGGCTTAAACGTTCCGCGCCTTGAACCGGAAAAACTGTTTCCCATGTACAAAGCCCTTTACCGGGCTGTTTGCAGAAGCCTTGTTGCATCGCTTCACGGGGTATACCGCGGGGGCCTGGGCGTGCATCTTGCCATGTGCGCCATGGCCGGCGGCCTTGGGCTGAGTGCGGATCTTGACTCAATTCCTGTGCGAGGCTTTATGCGAACCGATCATTTGCTGTTCTCCGAGACCGCCGGCAGGTTTATCGCATCGGTATCTCCTGAAAACAGGGCGCAATTCGAGGCTGAGATAAAGGATTGTCCTTTTGCATGCATTGGAGAAATAAAAGAAGATGAAATCTTTGAACTGCAGACCGGTGGAAGTAAAATTGTTTCACTTCAGGTCCCGGATCTTAAATCCGCCTGGAAAGCACCGTTTGGCGCCTTGATATAACTGAAAGAAGAATTATGGCATTGGAAAAGAAAAAGAATCGCGTAAACGCCCTTGTTCTCACAGGTTACGGGTTGAACTGCGATGTGGAAACTGCATATGCCTGTGAGCTTGCGGGAGCCAGTGCCAGGTGCGTGCACATAAACGACGTGATCTCAGGGGCGGTTTCGCTTAAAGATTTCCATATAATGGTTTTCATAGGAGGCTTTTCCTGGGGAGACGATCACGGCGCAGGGGTTGTCCAGGCGGTGCGCATGAAGAAAAACGCAGGCGACAGAATCCTTGACTTTATCTACAACGGCAACCTTGTGCTCGGCATCTGCAACGGATTCCAGACCCTTGTAAATATCGGTCTTCTGCCCTGCATTAACGGTGATTACACTGCCCGTACCGTGGCTTTGACCCATAATGACTGCGGCAATTTCAGGGACGACTGGGTCAATCTGCAGATTAATAAAGACTCGCCCTGCATTTTTACAAAAGGGCTTGAATATATAGAATTGCCCGTACGCCACGGTGAGGGAAAATTCGTCGCAGATGAAAATGTAATAAACCGAATAATAAGCCAAAACCAGGTGGTCTGCAGATATGCCGGATCAGGGGGCATGCCGGCGCAAGGAAGTTTCCCGGAAAATCCGAACGGCTCTGTTTTTGATATTGCCGGAATCTGCGATCCTACGGGCCGTGTTTTCGGCCTTATGCCTCACCCAGAGGCCTTCAACCACCCAACCAATCATCCTGACTGGCCGCGGTTAAAGGCACTGTCCATGCGCGGCCGTATTTCTCCTGATAATTTTCCGGGAACCGGTATACGGATATTTGAAAATGCTGTCCGTTTTTTTGAATAAACCGGGAAACTGTGATGTTTTATCATATTTGCGGCTGTGCGGAGACTGTGAAAGTTATTGACATGTTCGTAGTCAACAGAGTAGGTATAAAAAGGGCAGGTTATTGGCTCTGATTGACTTTCCCTGTTAAACCGAAAGCATGGACAGGAGATTGGCGATGCGTTTTTTACTGTTGTGTTTGATTGTTTTTGCAGGCGTTTTTGCCGGTAGCGTATATGCCGAGCTTTACCGGTATGAGGATTCCAGGGGGGTTGTCCATTTTACCGACAATCCTGGCAGTATTCCGGAAAAATACAGTGACAGCGTAAAGATGCAGCGGGAAATCAAAAGGGCGCCGCTTGAAAACAGCGATGAAAGTCCCGGCCCGGGCCGGGAAAAAGGCGCTGAAGAAAAGGGTGCAGAAGATGCAGAGGCTGAGGAAAAAGCAAACCCGGAGCTGCGCACAGAAAGACAAAACCTGGTTGAGCAAAGAGAGGCGCTTCAAAAGGAATATGAACAGCTAGAAGAAGAAAGAAAGCGGCTGTCAGATAATCCGCCGTCTGATTCGGCCTCCAATGATGAAAAAAAAGAATATTCGCAAAAAATAAAAGAGATTAATAATCGTATAGATGATTATCAACAAAAGGCCGAAGCCTTTGACAAAAAGGTTGAAGCCTTTAATTCCAAGGTTAACAAGCAAGCTGACGGATCTGAATAAGCGTTTTGTTTTTATTGCGCTTCGCAGGCTTCCAGGGTTTCGATCAGTTCATTGACTTCTTCTTCGATGACAGCGCCCCGGCTTTCCATAATAATTCTATCTATTCCTGCTTCTGCCAGAATGTTTTTTTCTGTGTAAAAATTTTTCTCAACACCTTGCAGGTTTGCCATTGCATCTGCTGCATGCAGGATACACGAGAGTATGTCGCCTTCTGAGCGGGAAGGGTAATGGTGGAATTCTATGGCATGGGTCTGGCTGGCGGGAAGCATCCATTTCTTAAGATATTCAGCCGCGAGCTGTGCATGATTGAATCCGAATATTGCCGATTCTGCCTGTTCTATGCTTCTGCCGTGTTTAAGGTGACTTTCAATTCGTTTTTTTTCCTTTTTTACATACGGATCGAGAATCAGCATACCGGCGTCATGGAGCAGCCCTGCCATAAAAGCTTCATCGATGAGTTCCGGGAATTTTTCCTCCGCGATCGATTTTGCGCCAATAGCGGTGAAAAGAGAGTGCTTCCAGTTGTCCCTGGCCTCAATGCAGTAACCCTCCAATTGTTTGCCCATCATTTTCGACGAGTTAACTACAACTATCATTGTAAAAAGGGTTTTAAAACCAAGAAGAGCAGAAGCTTGCTGAACAGATACAACAGGGACTTTAACCCCGTAGTATGCCGAGTTGGCCAGCCTTAAAACCCTTGCAGCCATGGCCTGATCTGTTTCAAGTACCTTGGCGATTTCTTTGAATCCGGCCCTTTCATTGGACAGAACCTTACCGGCTCTGGCTATTACCTGCGGCATGGGAGGAAGGGCTCCTGCAGTTTCTATGATTTTCTCCATCTGGTCCTGGGCTGTATCCGGCATTGTTTTATCCAACTTTCTTCTGATTTGAAAAATCAGATGAGGAAAGGTTTAATGATAAAGATATTATTATTTTTTATAGTTTATTTATCGGCGGGGATTTATAAATCTTTAGGGTAGAGCTGAAAAACTTTTGCCATCCCTGTTATTCGCAGAAGCGATAAAAGCTTGAAAGCAAGTCCTGGCAACTTCGTAAAAGGCTGTTTATCCCGCTTGGGCGGTATTTTTGAAGAAAGGAAACCCGTAAGCACCTGGCTGATCTGCGGCACGGAAAAGCGGGTTCCCTTACTCCAGGAGCCTCTTTAATAGACTGATAAACGGTAAGACAAGGATTTTTTACCTGAGAGCAGTGACCGGCATGCCCTCGCTTAAATCCTGTTTTGATTCTGTTATAAGGACTGTGGAGGTTGTTTTTTCAGTGTGGATAACCACTACTGAACCTATTTCTTCGCGTTCGAGTTCTTTTAATTCTGTTGAGGAACCTTGCCTTTTTTTCTCCATTACCGGATATAGTACCTGGTATTTCTGGCCTACTTTTACGCCATGATCGGCTCCTATATCTATAAACGCTATGAGCTGTTCTCCCATGGCTTTCCACTCGTCTTCGGACTTTATAATTTTGCCTTCAATACCCGTAACGCCGGGCTTGAGCTCTAATTTTTGCTGTCTTGGGAAAAATGGCAAAAGTTTGTCGCCCTCCAGGATTTCTCTGAATGAAGCCATTATGCGGCCGACGGCAAGATTTTCCTCTAGTTCCTGGATTTCCACAATACCGGTAAGCAGATGCTGAACACCAATGCGTTCATTTGTTTCCGGGTCCCGGACGGGGCTTATGGTGCGATGCAGAAAGAAGGTGTCTCCGGGCGACAGCTCAGCGCTTGCTGCCGGGCGGATATAGACCTGGTCGTTTGTGCTTACAAACCATTTGTCCCCCAATGACTGGAACATAGTGCCCGAGGGAATCACTGCATTTTCCCTGATAAACCCTACTGCATTGATCTTGGAGAAGGTGTAGTATTCCTTGTCTGGTTCCTTTTCTTCGGGTTCAGGCTCTGCTTTTTTATCCTCTGCGAAGGTCTTTTTGTAGATTTGGATACGCTGGCCCGGATATATCAGATGAGGGTTGGGAATATCAGGGTTGTACTGCCACAGATCGGGCCACTGCCAGGGAGAATCGGAGAATTTTTCGGAAAGGTCCCACAAGGTGTCGCCTTTCTGCACTGTGTAATAAAATCCTGTATCAGTCTTGATAATATGGTCCTCGATTTCGGCATGCGCGGGTCCTGCCAGCACAAGAGCCGCAAAAATTAAAAGGATTGCCGGTATACATTGTTTTTTCAACCTTACAAGTGCATTTGCCTTCATGCCATACCCCTGTGATTAAGTGGGTTGAAATCAGTTAAAAGAAAATAACAGCCTAGTGTATAAATTTTTAATACCCGGATATTTTATCCATATAGAATTTTTCGTTTTTTGTCAAGATATTGCAGCTGCTTTTCGGATTTTTGCTTGACCTTGTCCTTATTCTTCCTTATGTATCTATACAATGCAGTCTGCGGCTGCGGCTAAATGAGGCGGCGTTTAAAGGAATATGGGCTTTGAATGAACTATACGGCAATAACAGGAAAGCAGTGACCGGTGTCTATTTCCGGTGGTGGCGCTTTGCAGCCGAAACGGCGGGGTATGCCCTTCGGCCGGTGCCGCACTGACGCAGCCGGCGCAATAAAGTTTACATAAAACCGTGGGGTCCCGCCGGGCTTCGCGGTTTTTTTATTTTTATACTGCTCACGGCGATTTATTTGTAAAACATATTGCATGGAGGGACAATCAATGCTGATAGTGATGCGCCAGGATGCAACACAAGAACAGATCGATGACGTGATTCGCGCAATAGAGGAAAATGGATGTACAGCCCGCCCGATCCCGGGCGGAGAACGGATATCCATCGGGGTTCTCTACAATGCCGGTCCGATTGATCCTGCAGTATTCCAGAGCATGGCCGGAGTCAAGGAGGCCATCCCGGTTACACGGCCCTATAAGCTGGTAAGCCGGGAAGTTCATCCCCGCGACACTGTGATTGATGCGGGCGGCGTGTCCATTGGCGGGGACAGCTTTGTTATAATGGGCGGTCCTTGCGCTGTTGAAAGCGAGTCCCAGGTGATGGCCACCGCGGAACATGTAAAACGGTCAGGAGCCGATATTTTCCGGGGTGGTGCTTTCAAGCCGCGCACTTCACCGTATGCCTTCCAGGGGCTGGGTGAAGAGGGCTTAAGGATTCTTGCAAAGGTGCGCGAGACTTACGGGCTTCCTGTTATAACCGAGGTTCTGGACATGGAGCATTTTGACATGGTCGAAAAGTATGCGGATATCGTACAGATCGGCACCAGAAACATGCAGAATTTCAGTCTTTTGCGCAGAGCCGGTGAGGCACGAAAGCCTATTTTGCTCAAGCGGGGCATGTCTGCCACCGTGGAGGAATGGCTGATGGCTGCAGAATATATCCTCTCAGAGGGAAATCCGCAGATAATTCTCTGCGAACGCGGCTTGCGAACTTTTGTTCGTCACAGCAGAAATACACTGGATTTTTCAGCTATTCCCGTGGTACGCCGGGAGAGTCATTTGCCGGTTATCGTGGATCCAAGCCATGCGGCCGGGTTAAGAGACCAGGTACTGCCGCTTAGCCGGGCGGCTGCCGCAGTAGGTGCACACGGACTGATTGCGGAAGTTCATTGCTCGCCGGATTCCGCCTTATGCGACGGCGGCCAGTCGCTTTACCCGGAGCAGTTTGAGATTTTGTGCCGGCAAACCAGGGCAATCCGCGAGATTGTTCAGCAAAACCCGGATATCAGAGGTTGATATGAGACAGCTTGATATCACAGGTCATACAGGTAAATCTATAATCCTTGTAGGCGAGCGGCTTGAAAATATCGGCGCCCATCTGCCCCGGGACAGCCGTGTGATTGCAATTACTGATGAAACTGTGGAAAAGTTGTATTCAGATCATTTGCCGCAAACAGAGCGTATTGTTATCGGCATTGGAGAAGAGGCAAAGACTCTTGAAACCGCATCTTTTATCTATCGACGGCTCATTGACATGGATGCTGACCGGGGAGTTTTCCTGCTCGGGGTCGGCGGGGGCATTGTATGTGACATTACGGGCTTTGTGGCGGCCACTTATCTGCGCGGTGTGCGTTTTGCCAATGCAGCCACCACCCTGCTTGCTCAGGTTGACGCAAGCGTAGGAGGCAAAACAGGTGTAAACTTTGAAGGTTATAAGAATATGGTCGGCGTGTTTAATCAGCCATTGTTTGTGGCCTGTGACCCGGTTGTTTTGAAAACCCTTCCGGAACGCGAGGTTGCCAGCGGGTTTGCAGAAATCGTAAAGCATGCCGCCATTTCAGATTTTGAGTATTTCACCTTTTTAGAGCAGTATGCGGATAAGGCCTGCGGCCTGGATTCTGAAGTGCTGGAAAAAATAATCTATGAATCAGTTGCCATAAAAGCCGATATTGTAAATCGCGATGAACGCGAGCAGGGGGAAAGACGAAAACTGAATTTCGGCCACACCGTGGGGCATGCACTGGAAAAAACACAAGGCTTTGGCCACGGGGAGGCTGTAAGTATCGGGATGATGGCCGCGGCCAGGCTTTCGGTGCAAAAGGGATACATGCCGGAAAAAGAAGCCAAACGCCTGGAGAGCCTTCTTCTGCGGCTGAGTCTTCCTGTATCGGCCGGATTTGATCCGGATGCGGTTTTCAGCGCAATGGTGAAGGATAAAAAGCGGCTTGATGACAGGATTTATTTTGTGCTGCTAAAAGGGCTCGGGAAAAGCTTTGTGGAGCCGGTGGAAATTGCCGAATTAAGAAACTTTTTACAAAGCCTTGCAGACAGATGGATCAGGTGATGCAAAAACGGGGACTTTCAATTCGTTCGCTTTTGCATACCGGGCATCTGCCAGGCCGGGTGACCCGCTGCCGGTTTTTAAATGTGTAACCGCATTCAATGCATGCTGCGGGCAAGGTTTTTAGTTTTTTACCCTGTTTTGAAAGGCTTTTGGCTATATGCGGAAGATGGGAATATGCTTCTTTTTCGCTGATGCCAAGGCTTTGTGAAAGCTGCTTTGCATCGTGTTCGCCCTGTTGAAGGATCTGTATTATTTGCTGTCTTATCGTGGCCATAAAAGCTTTCCCCTGTATTTATTTTTTATTATATCATATCCGGTAAATAAAAAAATTCTGGCAGTTTTTCAACAGGTCAACTTAGGACTTTAAAATTCAGGCCTTACTATATTATAAATACAAAAAACACATCACTTTAAGGAAAGGATAAAATGAGGACGCTGCGGATTTTTTTCCACACTGTTTTGGTAATGCTGACTGCAGGACTTATATCGGTTCAGGCCCGGTAATGTTATAAGGAAAATTGATGAGATAGAGATTGATGGTATCAATGCCTTTTATGACGCGGTTATCAAGTACCGGTGGAAGGATTCGGTCGTAATTCTTGTGCAGCGCGGATACCGGGGATACTATATCACTGTAAATATCAGATCTGCATAATGGGGCTGTTTACCGTTTTATATTAGTGAGAAGGCCCGCAGGGAGCCGCTTGAAGAAAGGAGACCCGGGATGGATTTGATTTCATCGCTGCTTTCCCGTTATCGGGCAGTCAAAAGCCGGCTGCGTGGTTTTGCGCCCAGAAAAGTGCTGGTGCTTGAAGGAGGCGGCATGCGCGGAATTTTTCTGGTAGGCGTACTCCAGGCCTTCATGGAAAGAGGGTTTTTCCCATGGCGCTTAATTATAGGAACTTCAGCCGGAGCGCTAATCGGTACTGCGTACGCGGCCCGCCAGATTCATCTGGCACGGGACGCATTTTTCTCAGAGCTGCTTACAGGCAGATTTATAAGGATGTCTAATATATTCAGGTCTGAAAAGCATGTGCTTAACCTGGACTGGATGCTTGACAACTTCATAAACGACCATGCTGATTCTCTTAATATAAAACGTCTGCGGAGGTTTTCCTGTCCTGTTTTAATTGTGGCTACCTGCTTTTACCAGCATGCGCCCGTACGCCCTGTATATTTGAGCACAAAAAAAGACTATATTCCAGGGGTACTCAAAGCTTCGGCTGCCATACCTTTTTTCTACCGCAATTTTATCCCCTATAAAAACGAAATGTTAATGGACGGAAGTGTTTGCGACCCCCTGCCGTTTAAAAAAGCCCTGGATATGGGTTTTTCAGAAAAAGATGTCCTGGTAGTGACAACAAGACCAAAGGGCTACCGCAAGAACCGGGAGTCTTTCTGGGTCAAGAGGCTCTATGAATCCTATTATAAGGATGAACAGTACCAGTATCTGCTCGAAGCCCTTGATAATCATTACGGAATGTATAACCATCTGCTCGACGAGATGGAAGCCAGCCATGATATTGACGTAATTTATCCGCCAGATGATTTTAAGGTCAATCGTCTTACCCGCAGCGAGGAAAAAATAGTGGGAGGCTTTGAGCAGGGCGTCAGGGCTGCAAGAAAATATTTATACAAGGAGACTGAGGAGACCAAACCCGGTGAAGGTGAGAATTAGCAGGCACCGGTCGGTGAGCAATTTCTATAAACAGTTATAATTGGAGGAATAATGGGTCTGTTTGGCATTTTTGCCGGAAAAAAACCGGAGGATCATGAGGAAAAGGGCGATGAATACCTGAAAGACGAGGCGTTTGGAGAAGCCAGGATTGAATTTGATAAAGCGCTTCATAAAATTGAGTCCAGATTTCCTGAAAAAAAACATTTGGCAGACCGCATAAGTAAGAAGCTTGAATCCGCAAGCGAGTCTCTTGCCATGAAACATATTGAAAACGCAGGTGCAATGGCAAAGGCCGGAGACATTGAAGAAGCCGCTGAATTATATGGACTGGCCCTTGATTTGACAAAAAACAGGCAGACCAGAGACAAAATCGCCCTGGCAATGAAGGAGCTCGGGGAAAAAGCCGCTCAAAAATTGGACATAGCCGATGCGGAAAATGAAAAAAGCAGCAGGGCCTTTTCAGCATCTGAAAAGGATCCCGTGGACGGGGCCTCTGCTCTGGATGAAAGCGATGATGAAGAACTTTTTGATGTTCTGTTAAACGCGCTTGGCCCGGAGACGGCCGAAGCCTACCGGCAATATGGACATAGTTTTGCAAGAGGATATACAGCCCTTAACAGGGGAGATTTTGAACTTGCAATAAGAAAGCTTTCCGAGGCAATGGAGCAAAACGCAAACCAGACTACCCTGATCCCGCTGGAACTGGCAACAGCATATCTTCATGCAGAGCAGCACGACCAGGCACAGCAGATTTTGCAGTCTTTTGTCAATCAGAACCCGGGCGAAATCCGTGCCTATCAATTGCTGTGTGAAATTTACTGGGAAGCTGGAAAGCTTTCAGAAGCCGGGCAACTGCTCGCCTCCGCGCCCGAAAAAATCCGCGGTTTGCCTATTATGCGCCTGCTTGACGGCGAGACCCGGTTTCAGTCGGGAGATATGCAGGGAGCAAGGGCTGTGTTTCAGGCTTCAATAGATGAAAACGGACCGGATGAAATCGTTTTAAGAGCTCTTGCAAAAACCTGCGAAGCTGACGGCGATGTTAAAGAAGCCCGTGAATTGTATGCGCAGATAATGAATTTCTGCGCATCCTGCCAAAGGGCCATAGATCCGTTTATCAAACGAAGATATGCTGAGCTGAGCCTTGAAACAGGAGATACATCCCCAAAGCTGCTGGATCTTTTCTTTTCCCTGGTTCAGGAGGATCCTGATCACAGGAAGAATTATTACCTTCAGATCGGCAGAATATATGAAAAACGGGGCGAGAAAAAAGAAGCCAGGCGGTATTTGGGACTTGCCGGGCAACTCGGCTGAAACCCCTTGAATTTGCATTAAAGCTTTGCTATGAAATCTAGATTTTAAACAACCCTTTTATTGCCCCAGGAGGACTACATGATCAGAGCCGCTGTTGCTGGCGCAACAGGGTATGCCGGCGCCGAACTGGTCCGGATTCTGGCCGGACACCCCGAGGTGGTTATAACCGTGCTGACCTCCCGCCAGTATGCAGGCGTGGCCTTTGACAGGATATATTCTGCAATGGCTGGCATTATAACAAGGCAGTGCGAGGAGTTTGACGTGGATTCGGTCTGCGAGCGTGCAGATATTATATTCACGGCTCTTCCGCACAAGCTTCCCATGGAAATTGTTCCCGGCATACTCGAGCACGGGCGTAAAGTTGTGGATCTCTCAGCAGACTTCAGGTTTACAGATCCTGAGCTATACGAATCCGCCTATCAGCCCCATTGCGCAAAAGAATTGCTTACCCGATCCGTCTACGGGCTTAGCGAAGTTTTTGCCGATGAAATCGCAGGCGCCGAACTAGTGGGAAACCCCGGCTGCTATCCAACCAGTGTGCTGCTTCCTCTTATCCCGCTTCTCAAAGATGGCCTGATTGATGAGAGCACAATAATTGCGGATTCCAAATCAGGGGTAAGCGGAGCAGGCCGCGGTCCGGCTCTGTCAAATATTTTCTGTGAGGTAAGCGAATCTTTTAAAGCCTACAAGGTGGCCGCTCACCGCCATGAACCTGAAATGGAGCAGATTCTTGGCCGTATTGCCGGCAAAGATATAAATGTCAGTTTTGTTCCCCACCTGGTACCCATGAGCAGAGGCATGCAGACCACGATTTATGCCGGTCTGAAAGAAGACGCCGGGGAGAAGGCGGTGCGGGACTGTTTGTATGAATATTTCAAGGGCAGAAGATTTATCAGAATCAGCGAAAACGGACGCCCTCCGGACACCCGGGATGTAAGGAATACCAATTACTGCGATATAGGCTTTGTCATTGACCGACCCAATCGCCGGCTTATCCTGATGTCGGCCATTGACAATCTGGTAAAGGGTGCGGCCGGCCAGGCGGTCCAGAACATGAATATTATGTGGGGCATGGCCGAAACAGTCGGATTAACCGCAGTTCCTTATCCCGTGTAGATCCGATTTCACGGTAAATCAAACAGCCGGAGCTTTGCAATGAAAATTAATCAGGTCTCCGTGTTCATGGAAAACAGATCCGGTCGTCTGGCAAGGATTACCACTGCCCTTGGAAGTTCAGGGGTAAACATCCGTGCCATGTCCCTGGCAGATACTTCGGATTTCGGTATTCTGCGACTGATAGTATCAGATACTGAAAAAGCCCACAGGGTGTTAAAGCAGCAGGGTTTTCTTGTCCGCACTGCCGAGGTTGTTGCCGTTGCCATACCCGATGTTCCGGGAGCCCTTGGCAACCTGCTGACACTTATGGAGCATGCGGAGTTAAACGTGGAATACATGTATGCGTTTGTTGAAAAGACCCGTGATCAGGCAATTCTTATCTTTCGTTTCGATGATATGGACCGGGCTATAGACGTTATGCTTGAAAACGATATAAACGTCCTGGAGGCACGGAAAGTGCTCGATATGTAATGCCAATGAAACTATCAAACCAAAAAGGGGGACAAACATTGAAAACCAGACTTTTGTTTGCGGCTACAGCGGCCTTGTGCATTGTTTTATTTGCTGCAACGCTCCAGGCCGGGGAAAAAGAGGCTTATCATATCGGCGGTGTTTTTTCCATTACCGGCAGCGCGGCATGGCTGGGCGAGCCTGAAAGAAACACCGTGGAAATGATCGCCGAAGAAATCAATGCCAGGGGAGGTATAAACGGCCGAAAGCTGGTGCTCCACATAGAAGATACCCAGGGCAGCAATACCCGGGCGGTAAATGCGGTGCGCAAACTTATCAAGAAGGACAAAGTCTGTGCCATTATCGGCCCTTCCCGCAGCGGAACCTCACTTGCTGCAGTGCCGGTGGTGGAAAAAGCGGAAATCCCAATGTTGTCATGCGCTGCCGCTGCAAGCATTACCAATCCGCCAGAAGAGCGCAGATGGGTTTTTAAAATGGGCCAGAACGACAGCGATGCTGTAAGAAAAATTTATGAACACCTGAATGACAACGGCATTGGAAAGGTCGGAATCCTTACCGGAACAACCGGTTTTGGAGATGCGGGCCGAACCCAGTTAAAGGAGCTTGCAGACGAATACGGTATTGATATTGTCGCAGATGAGACCTACGGGCCGGGTGATACGGATATGACAGCCCAGCTGATAAAGATTCGCAAAACAGAGGCCGGCGCAGTGATAAACTGGTCTATCGTGCCGGCCCAGTCTATTGTGCCAAAGAACATGAAGCAGTTAAACATGGATATTCCCCTGTATCAGAGTCACGGTTTTGCAAACTATAAGTACGCAGAGGCCGCAGGTGAGGCTGCCGAAGGCTCGATATTTCCTTCCGGCCGTATAATGGCAACAGAGACTGTGCCGGATGACCATCCCCAGAAGAAAGCCCTTGAAGGATATAAGCAGGATTATGAAAGCACATATAATGAAAAAGTAACAACTTTCGGGGGACATGCATACGATGCGATATGGATCATTGCAAGAGCCCTGGAAAAAGTCGGCGATAATCCGGAAAAAATCAGGGATGCGATTGAAAATATTGAGTTTGTGGGAGTAAGCGGAGTATTTCGTTTTTCCAAAGACGATCACTGTGGTCTGGATAAGGAAGCTTTTGAGATGATTACCATCAAAGACGGCGATTTTGTGGTATTGGATCAGTAGGCATGGAAATCAGCCTGTTTACAGACTGGCTCCAGTTCCTGTTTATGGGAATCCAGAGAGGGGCCATATACGCCATGGTGGCCATGGGTTTTAACATGATCTATAACGCCACCGGCATTATTAATTTCGCCCAGGGCGAATTTGTCGTCCTGGGCGGTCTTATGATGGTTTCTTTGACAATGGTTGCCGGATTTTCCATGATTTTTGCTTTTTTTCTTTCAGTGGGTTTTGTCACCATTGTGGGCATTCTAATGGAGCGGCTCACCATCAATCCTGTGAGCCGTCCAACTGTTCTGCGTCTTATCATAATCACTATTGCTGTCTCCATGCTTCTCAAGGGTGCCGCAATGTGCTTCTGGGGCAAGGGCTCCCGTTATATGAATCATTTTACTGAGGCCTCGCCTGTGGAGATAATGGGTGCCACGATAATGCCCCAGACACTCTGGATCATAGGGATATTGATGCTGGTGGTAATCGGTTATATTCTGTTTTTCAACCTTACAATGACCGGAAAGTGTATGAGGGCATGTGCCATCAACCGTGATGCAGCCCGGCTTGCCGGCATAAATGATCGCAGGATGGTGATGCTGTCTTTTGCCCTGTCTGCGGCTATTGGTGCAGTTGCGGGTATTATAATCACCCCTTTGATCCAGATGGACTACGCGCGAGGTGCGCTTCTGGGGCTGAAAGGATTTGGAGCAGCCGTTATCGGCGGATTGGGAAACAGCATGGGGGCGGTTGCAGCAGGCCTGCTTTTAGGCACCATAGAGGCTATGTCAGGCGGCTATATTTCATCACACTACATGGATGCCATCGCTCTTGTCATAATGTTAGCGGTGCTGTTTGCAAGACCCGGAGGATTGTTTGGAAAATCTGAAGAAGTCCGGTTAAAAGAGTTTTAGATGCCTTTAAAGGATAACATAGGGTTCTGCCTGCTTATCGGCCTGGTGCTTTTGATGCCGCACCTGGTGTTAAACGACTACTATATCGGAGTACTGGTCTTTTCCGCATTTAATTGCCTTGCCTGCATCGGACTCTGTCTGCTCATGGGTTATGCCGGCCAGATATCGCTTGGACACGGTGCCTTTATCGCAATCGGAGCATACTCTTCCGGAATTTTGACCACAGCGACGGGCTGGTCTCCCTGGACGGCAATGGCCGCAGGAGCACTGGTTTCAATGGCTATTGCGTTTGCCGTGGGGGTTCCCACGCTGCGCCTTAAAGGCCATTATCTTGCTATGGCCACCCTTGGCTTTGCTTCAATCGTACACATAGTAGCAGTGGCAGCCACGGAATTTACCGGCGGTCCGGCCGGCTTGCTTGGCATCCCCAGAATCAGTCTGTTCGGCTACAGTCTGGATTCGGATATCAGCTACTATTATTTTGCATGGTTTGCAGTGGTTATTGGATTGTATTTTGCTTTCAATCTTATTCACTCGCGCGTGGGAAGAGGATTGCGTGCGATTCACGGCAGCGAGGATGCGGCCTGCGCTGTTGGTGTAAACATAAATGCCTACAAGATACAGATATTTGCAATAAGCGCGGTTTATGCCTCTGTAAGTGGAAGCCTGTATGCATACTATGTAAATTATATAGATCCCGGTCCGTTTGACGTGATGCATTCTGTGGTGCTTGTAACCATGGTTGCGGTCGGCGGATTAAGGCATCTGTGGGGTGCGGTGATCGGGGCGGTTCTGCTGTCCCTGCTTCCCGAGCTGCTTTCAATGGCGGCAGCTCCTTTGCAGGTCATCGGGATCGCTTATCAGCCCGATTATGACATTTTGGTATACGGCGGAATTTTACTTTTGATAATGATGTTTCTGCCCGAGGGGTTGTTTGCCGGCTTGGCTGCTGCGGGAAAGTCCTCTACAACGGTTTTAAAGAAGTTTGTTAAAGGCGGTTCCGTTGACAGGCAATGATCTGATACTTAAGCTTCAGGATCTGAAAAAGACCTTTGGCGGAGTGGTCGCCCTTGATGATTTGTCTTTTGGCGTCAGCAGCAATACGATCACCTCTTTGATCGGACCCAACGGCGCAGGGAAAACCACGGTTTTTAATTTGATCACCGGCTATATCCGGTTTGATGCAGGAACGCTTATTTACAAGGGCCGTTCACTGAAGGCTGAAAAACCGCATAAAATGGCCGCACTCGGTATAGGACGGACATTTCAGAATGTACAGATTTTTGCGGACATGACCGTTCTTGAAAATGTGATGGTTGGCCGTCACCTGCGTTCAAGGGCCGGAATGACGGTGTCAGCCATTTTGCCTTCTTTTATGAGGCCGGAGGAAAAGCAGATAAAAGAAGATGCTGCCCAATGGCTTGAATTTGTGGGCCTGGGCAGTGCCGCGCAAAGGCCTGCCGGCGCACTTCCGCTGGGCAATCAACGGATGCTCGAAATAGCTAGAGCACTGGCCATGGAGCCGGATCTGCTTTTGCTCGATGAGCCGGCCTCGGGATTAAACAGCCGCGAAACCATTGCCATGGGAGAGCTGATTAGCCGTATAAGGGATAAAGCAATTACCGTGATGCTCGTTGAACACGACATGGAGCTGGTAATGGAGATTTCTGATCATGTGGCGGTAATGAACTTTGGAAAGCTGATTGCAGAAGGCACACCCAGGGAGGTACAGGAAAACAGGGAAGTTATTTTAGCATATCTTGGAGAATGAAAGGCTTTAAAACAAATATGATGTTTGATATAACATTTTGAAAATATAACTTATGCTGCGGCTGGTAAATGTAAACTGTTATTATGGCCTTGTAAGGGTGCTTAAAAACGTTTCCCTTCACGTGGAGCAAGGTGAAATCGTTACCCTTATAGGTGCCAATGGTGCGGGTAAAACCACTATTCTGCGGGCGGTAAGCGGACTTCATCCTGTAAGAAGCGGAAACGTATATTTTGAAAACCAGGATATAACAGGGTGGCCTGCAGAGCGCTTAGTTGAGCTTGGAGTAGGCCATGTCCCTGAAGGCCGCCAGATTTTCAGGCCCATGTCTGTGCATGATAATCTTGAACTGGGCGGCTATCTCGTATATAAGCATTATGGTAGAAAACGATTGAAATCGGAAATTGACGAAGTTTTTGCAATGTTTCCGGTATTGCATCAGCGCCGTGCCCAGTATGCAGGCACCCTCTCGGGAGGCGAGCAGCAGATGCTGGCAATAGCCATGGCGTTGATGTCCGGTCCACGGATGCTGCTGCTTGATGAGCCGTCTATGGGACTTGCGCCCATGATTGCAAGGGATATATTTTCCAGAATTGCACGGCTCCAGCAGGAAAAAAAGCTTACTGTTCTTTTGATTGAACAGAATGCAAAGGCTGCACTTGCCATTTCCCACAGGGGGTATGTAATGGAAACCGGCAGCATCCTTGTAGAAGAAGAAGCAGGGGCGCTTCTTTCAAATCCCGAGGTCAAGCGGGCCTACCTTGGCCGCGACAGGCGGGAAATCTGGGAATAATACCGCCGGTTAACACGGGGGGCATACAATGACATACTGGAATGAGAAAATCGAATGCATGGACAGGGGGGCCGTTTCCCAGCTCCAGCTCGAGGGGCTGCAGGCTACCTTAAACCGGGTTTATAAGAATGTGCGCCACTACCGGAAACTGTTCCGCGAAATCGATTTTATGCCTGAAGATTTTACCTCTCTTGATATGCTGAAACAGCTTCCGTTTTTAACCCGCAGGAATCTTAGCAGCAATTACCCCTATGATATGTTTGCCGTTCCGCTGCGCGAAGTTGTACGCCTGCATACAACCTCGTTTAATTTTGAGGAACCCGTGGTAGTCGGTTTTACCAGAAACGACATGAACAACTGGGCCGAACTCACGGCACGCAATCTTGCCGGAGTCGGCGTGACAAGAGACGATGTGGTTCAGATAGCGCTGGCCTTTGGCACAATGTCAGGACCTTTCGGAATCCAGCTGGGAGCTGAACAAATAGGTGCCTCCGTGATACCCATGTCCGCAGGCAAGCACAAGGAGCAGGTAAAAGTCATGCGGGACTTTAAAACCTCGGTGCTTGTTTCAACTCCAACTGCAGCTCTGGGGTTTATAAAGTCAATGGAGGATCTGGGCGTGGATCCCAACGGGCTTATGCTCAAATGCGGCCTGTTCGGTGCCGAGCCGTGGGGTGAGCAGATGCGAAAAGAGATAGAAAATGGATTTTTTATAACAGCAACAGATACCTACGGGCTAACAGAGGTCTTCGGACCGGGAGTGGCCTGGGAATGCCCTTCAAAAAAAGGGCTTCATATCGCAGAAGATCATTTTATTGCCGAAATAATCGATCCGGAAACCCTGGAAGTTTTGCCGCCCGGACAGGAAGGGGAACTGGTGATAACCACCATAAGCAAGGAGGCCTTTCCCCTGATTCGGTTCAGAACCGGGGATCTGACAAGGATTGATTATAGTCCCTGCAAATGCGGCCGCACCCATTGCAGAATTTCCCGTATATTTAAAAGATGTGACGATGTGCTTGTGGTTCGCGGCACCAGCGTGGCCCCTGAGCAAATCGGCCGGATACTTTCGCAGTCAAGCGGCTTTGAACCTGCTTTTCAGCTCGTGGTTGACCGGATAGAAGACAAAGATCAACTCATGGTCGTTATAGAGGCAACCGACAAATATTTTTTTGATGAGATGAAAAAACAGCGCCGCCTCGTGGAAAATCTTCACCGGCAGATCTCGGAGTTTGTCGGCTGGGAGGTAGATGTGCGCCTGGTTGAGCCCGGAACCTTTGAACCAGGTGAAAAAGTTGTGGATAACAGAAGATTTGATTAAACATGCACGCTATTTGCATAACAGGATTGGAATGATAAACTGTAATTTTAACCGTAAAAAAGGAGTTTGAAAATGACGGCACAACTGATTAAAGGAACCGAAATCCGGGAGCAGATCCTTGAGGAAATTGAAAAGGAAGTAAAGCAAATCAAGGAAAAGCACAACGCCGTACCAGGCCTTGTAACAATTCTCGTGGGAGAGAATCCGGCTTCCGTATCTTACGTATCGCTTAAGATAAAGACAGCAGAGCGCCTGGGCTACAAGGAAATCCAGGACAACCAGCCCGAAGACATATCAGAGGCGGACCTGCTGGCGCTGATAGACAAGTACAACAAGGACGATTCCATTCACGGTATACTGGTGCAGCTGCCGCTTCCCGACCACATTGATGACAAAAAGGTTTTAAATGCCATTGATCCGGACAAGGACGTGGATGGATTTCATCCTGTAAACGTGGGCCGGCTGATGATAGGCGGCTCGGAAGTTAAATTTCCGCCGTGTACTCCCGCGGGGATCCAGGAAATGATAGTGCGTGCCGGCGTGGAAACCAGCGGTGCGGAAGTCGTGGTTGTGGGCAGATCCAATATAGTGGGCAAGCCTATTGCCATTATGATGTGCCAGAAGGGCACAGGGGCAAATTCCACTGTCACGATCGTGCACACACGCACTAAAGATCTTGAGGGGCACTGCAAGCGGGCCGATATACTGATTGTGGCAGCAGGCGTCCCCGGCCTGGTCAAGCCTGAATGGATCAAACAGGGCGCATGTGTCATTGATGTTGGAGTAAACCGGGTAGGCGAGAAGATAAGTGAGAAGACCGGCAAAAAGATTGCAATTTTGCGCGGGGATGTGGATTTTGACACAGCCAAGGAGATTGC
>CAZVFQ010000030.1:0-29668 GCA_964626455.1 uncultured Desulfobacteraceae bacterium
CCTACACTTATGACGCAGCCGGCAACCTGACTGAAAAAATCGATGCCAAAAACCAGAAAATCCGATACATCTACGATGATTCCGGACAATTGGAACAGATCGATTATTACGCCGCATTCTCGGATACCACCCCGGTAAAGACAGTGAACTTTTCCTATGATTCCAGGGGCAATCTCACCGGTTATGACGACGGCATCACTTCCGCGCAATATCAATACGACCCGACCGGCAGGAAAGTCTCTGCAACGGTTGACTTTGGCGCATTTGAAAAGACCTATTCATACACCTATTTTAAAAACGGCAAAAAGGAGAGTTTTACAGCGCCTGACAACACCACCTATGAGTATCAATACCAAAACAATCGGCTTACCGGAGTGCAGATCCCTGATACCGGATTAATCACCATCAGCAAATATACCTGGAACCGCCCTGCCTCCGTGAACCTGCCCGGCGGCGCCACCCGAGAATACGAATACGATCCCCTCATGCGCATCAAGCAGATCACCGCCAGGGACCCTGCGGACAACAATATATTGAATTATCAGTACGATTATGACAGAATGGACAACATCACGGAAAAGACAACCGAACACGGCGGTTACGGCTATGATTACGACGAGGTGTACCGGCTCACGGATGCAGACAATCCTGATATCAACAAACTCACAGATGAATCCTTCACTTACGACGATGTCGGCAACCGGCTCACCGCGGCAGACACTTCAGGCACCTGGGATTACAACCAGAACAACGAGCTTCTCGGCCGTGATGATATTGAATACGAGTATGATGAAAACGGGAACATGACAAAGAAGACTGTCGGTGGTGATAATGTCACCAGCTATGTCTACAACACCGAGGACAGACTGATCGAGGTCTGGAACGGCGAGCCCGGCACAGGCACACTGACTGCCGCATACTATTACGACCCGTTCGGCCGCCGCCTGTGGAAGGAGGTAAACGGCACCCGCACCTATTACATGTATTCTGACGAAGGCCTTGTGGCAGAAATGGACTCTTCCGGCACAGTCACCAAGTCCTACGGCTGGAAGCCCGGCTCCACCTGGGGCACCGATCCCCTGTTCATGGCAGAAGACACCGACGCCGACGGCGAACTGGACTATTACTTCTACCACAATGACCACCTGGGCACCCCGCAGAAAATGACCGATGCCAGCGGGGCAGTGGCGTGGAGTGCTTATTACTCGTCGTTCGGCAAAGCCCAGGTTGATCCGGAATCCACGGTTGTCAATAACTTGCGGTTCCCGGGCCAGTACTTTGATAGCGAGAGTGGGCTGCATTATAACTGGTATAGGTATTATGAGCCGGAGTTGGGGAGGTATTTGCGAGCCGATCCTATCGGAATTGATGGCGGGATAAACCTTTACTCTTATACCGCAAATAATCCTCTCAATCTAATTGATCATAGAGGGTTGGTTTGTGGCTCTTGGTGGAATGACTGGCTTGTGTCAGATAAGCCCAATGGCTATGATTTTTCCGACTGTTGTCAAAAACATGATGATTGTTACGGAAAAGAATGTAAAAAATCTAAAAAAGAATGTGATGAAGAGTTTTACCAATGTATGAAGCGTGTGTGTGATTTAGAGCATCTTTCTTACAGAAAATGTTATCAAGAAGCCTCCAAGTATTGGTCTGCTGTAGACAGATATGGTGATGACGCTTTTAAAAATGCTAGAAAAGGAAAGCCATGTTGCCAAGGCAAATGATGTGAATAATTATCGAGGAGTTATCCAAGGATGAATCAAACTTTTATAGCGATAATAACATTTTGTCTTATATCTATCGGTATCTCATATTTATTCCATAAGAAGGTAAAAAAATATATTTTTGCCTGTCTATTCGCAGCGATAATCTCATCACTAATATATCAGTTAATAGGATTTCTTGTTCTTGGTTATTTAGACCCCTTTTTTTTAATAGCTTTTATTGGTGGTGCAGCAATTGCCTTTGTTATTGCAATGTTAACGGGCATACCATTTGTTTGTAAGAGAAAAGAGTAAAGACGAGACTTTGGGGTGTTTTTTATATTTTAACATCTGCCTTTTGTGAGCGTGTGCTGTGTGGTGGGGTGACTTCAGGGCCACGCCCCCTGAAGCGCACCCCATTCTGCCGGCCGACCTCGCCTTAGGCCGTGCGGGCAGGGCAGGCCGTGGCATACTCCCGCCTGGACGCTGTAGGGACGCTCTTTATATTTTTATATTTCAAAAATTGAGGATGGTCATGCGGGGTGAAGAAGGATGTAGTGTGTATGGGAATTTCGGGGACAGCTTACTTATTTCAATATTCGCGAGAATAAATTCGGAGTGAAGAAGGGGAAATAACTTAGAAGGATTGAGGCGGCAGGCTCCATGAGGGTGTGACAGAATACGGCAATATGACTGAGCTCACCGATGCCGAGGCAACACCGAGACCTTTTAATACGATCCCGCCGGCAACCTGGTGGCCGAAACCGACAAAAACGGGCAGACCACCTATTATGACTATGACGCCCGCAATCGGCTGATCCGGGTCACCGAGCCTGCCATGGCAGAGACCTCCTATTCTTACGATGCCAAGGATAATCTTGTATCCTTAACCGATGCCGAAGGCAACACCACCGAATTTGAATACGACGCAAACAACCGGCTGACAAAAGAGATCAGACCAGGGGGCGAGGAGACTTCCTACACTTATGACGCAGCCGGCAACCTGACTGAAAAAATCGATGCCAAAAACCAAAAAAAGCGATACATATACGATGATTCCGGACAATTGGAACAGATCGATTATTACGCCGCATCCTCGGATACCACCCCGGCAAAGACAGTGGATTTTTCCTATGATTCCAGGGGCAATCTCACCGGGTATGACGACGGCATCTCTTCCGCGCAATATCAATACGACCCGGCCGGCAGGAAAGTCTCTGCAACGGTTGACTTTGGCGCATTTGAAAAGACTTATTCATACACCTATTTTAAAAACGGCAGGAAGAAAAGCTTTACCGCCCCGAGCGGGGTTACATAGGATTACCAGTACGACAGCAGCCAACTCACCGGGATACAAATACCTGGCAAGGGCTTTATAACCATCAGCAAATACACCTGGAACCGCCCCGCCTCCGTGAACCTGCCCGGCGGCGCCACCCGAGAATACGAATACGATCCCCTCATGCGCATCAAGCAGATCACCGCCAGGGACCCTGCGGACAACAATATATTGAATTATCAGTACGATTATGACAGAATGGACAACATCACGGAAAAGACAACCGAACACGGCGGTTACGGCTATGATTACGACGAGGTGTACCGGCTCACGGATGCAGACAATCCTGATATCAACAAACTCACAGATGAATCCTTCACTTACGACGATGTCGGCAACCGGCTCACCGCGGCAGACACTTCAGGCACCTGGGATTACAACCAGAACAACGAGCTTCTCGGCCGTGATGATATTGAATACGAGTATGATGAAAACGGGAACATGACAAAGAAGACTGTCGGTGGTGATAATGTCACCAGCTATGTCTACAACACCGAGGACAGACTGATCGAGGTCTGGAACGGCGAGCCCGGCACAGGCACACTGACTGCCGCATACTATTACGACCCGTTCGGCCGCCGCCTGTGGAAGGAGGTAAACGGCACCCGCACCTATTACATGTATTCTGACGAAGGCCTTGTGGCAGAAATGGACTCTTCCGGCACAGTCACCAAGTCCTACGGCTGGAAGCCCGGCTCCACCTGGGGCACCGATCCCCTGTTCATGGCAGAAGACACCGACGCCGACGGCGAGCTGGACTATTACTTCTACCACAATGATCACTTAGGCGCGCCGCAGAAGATGACGGCCAGTAACGGGGCGCTTGTCTGGAGTGCGAAATACGAGGCGTTCGGCAAAGCCCAGGTTGATCCGGAATCCACGGTGGTTAATAATCTGCGTTTTCCGGGCCAGTACTTTGATGAGGAAACGGGGCTGCATTATAATTACCATCGATATTATGACTCAAAGATAGGAAGATATCTGAAGATAGATCCGATTGGATTTGAAGGGGGAATTAATCTTTATATTTATGTTATAAACAACTCGATAAACTTAATTGACCCATCGGGACTTATTGAATTTCATTATTATAAACGCTGGGGCGGACCGGGATGGACTGCTGGAGATTGGCAATCATGGGATACTATGCCTAAAAAACAGCGAAAAGAGATACGACGTCAAATTCGGGAAGGTTGGGATATCGGTTCGGAATATGAACCAATGGATGAACAAGATAGTTGTTATATGCATCATGATATATGTTGTGGGGAAGCACGAATGGATTGTAGAGACCATGATGGATGTTTTGATAGATGCCTTCTTCCAAAGAAAAACAAATGTGATAGAGACTTAGTTAACTGCTTGAGAAGTATCGGAATTACAGGGAATGCATTAGAAGAAGCCCAAAGAATTGCAGCTATTCCAGTTTTTATAGTCCGTCCCGCTATTAATAACGCTAAGGAAGAAAACAAAAGAAAAGGTACGAGCTGGATTTTGAAATTTGAATTTTAGAGGCGGTTATGAAAAAATACATTGCTTATATTATAATATTTTTTACCTATGCAGGATGTACTTATCATCATGCTAATATAAATAATGACATTATTGCCAAAGAGACAGTTTTGACCCCGGGAATGACATTGTGTGCAACTAGCGGCAATGAGAAAATATGTGTTTCTGCAAAAAATAATTATAAACGTACTATTTATTGGGATGGAGCCTCAAGAACGGTAACGTTAGTGCCTCGAAAAAAGCGTTGGCACGGGAAACTGGGATTAGTTTCTCCTGATCCTCCTAACAATCATATTAAAGATCATAAAGGAATAACAAGAATTTTGATGGAAGAGGCTCAAATCAATATTTCAAATGCAAAAACTTTTTATAAATCTGTAAATTCTCAGAGTGAGAAAATTAATTTCGTTTATAGAAATGATGGTTTATGGGTTAAATGGCGCAAAGCCATAAAACCGGATAAAGGGCGAGGGGGAACTATAGATATAATGATCTTCCAAATCCTGATTGATGGGAAAAAGCCTGAGAAACTGATTGGAAGCAAAGACGATAAAATAACTGTCATTTTCCCGTAAAGGGGGAGGAATTCCGCGAATTGGAATTCGGGTATATCTATGATAATAGGGGCTCCTGTCATGGACCCGGCAGATGAGTCCCAAAACTGGACCTTTGAGGGACGCCCTTTATATTTTTACATTTACTCTTTTGCCGTGCCTGCTGTGGTGGGGTGACGGTTTTTTCCGGGACTGCCTAAAGAAGGGATCAATTTTATCCCGCCTGTCACGCGCTTTGCATTCCTCGGCCATCCCCCGGCCTTTCTTCCCCGTCATTACCCGGTTTATCCAGGTAATCCAGAGTAAAATTGACAGCGCAAGCCGCGCCCCAAGCTTTGCCGATGCTTCCACACCTGCCGCACAAAATACCCGGCGCCGGCAGAAAAAAGAATGATCTTGATTTATGGGTAAATATGGGTATATTTATGGGTATGAGCAAATACTTTTAAGGATATGTCCATGAAAGTTCCATCTGTTACGATCACCAAAGAAATGTTGAATTTGATCAGTGAGATAGACGAGTTCAAAGGGGCCTGGCAGGCCCTTGGCAACTTGTCGCCTGACCGTCTTCAGGCACTTAAAAAAGTGGCCACCATCGAATCCATTGGATCTTCCACCCGCATTGAAGGCGTCAAACTAACGGACCGGGAAATCGAGCAGTTGTTGTCCGGGCTGGATAAAAAATCATTTGGTTCCCGGGATGAGCAGGAGGTGGCCGGTTATGCCGAAGTGATGGCCATTGTTTTTGAATCCTTTGTGGATATTCCTTTAACGGAAAATTATATCAAGCAGCTGCATAAGCTTCTGCTGCAATACAGCAGCAAGGACAGCCGCCACCGGGGAAAATACAAGAAACTGCCGAACCATGTAGAGGCGTTTGATAATGACGGCCAAAGTCTGGGAACCATCTTTGAGACCTCGTCGCCGTTTGATACGCCGGCGGAAATGAAAGCCCTGGTGGAATGGACCAGCAACCGGCTAGAAGTAAACGATCTTCATTCGTTGTTGGTTATCGCGATTTTTACGGTGCATTTTTTGGCCATACATCCCTTCCAGGACGGCAACGGCAGACTATCCAGAATCCTGACGACGCTGCTGCTTCTAAAAAGCGGTTATGGGTATGTTCCCTATAGTTCCCTGGAAAGTGTCATTGAGCGCAACAAGGAAAATTATTATCTGGCCCTGCGGAAAACCCAGGGGACCCTGAAATCGAAGAAAGCGGGGTATAAACCGTGGATCATGTTTTTTTTAAATGCCCTGAAAGCTCAGAAAGACATATTGTCCCGTAAAATCGCCCGGGAAAGCTCTATCGCCGGGCTTCCCAGGCTGTCTGTGCAGATCATGGAACTGGTCAAGGAACATGGACAATTATCCATCTCTGAAATCGCCTCTCTGACCAGGGCCAACAGAAACACCATAAAAGTCCGGTTGCGTGAACTGGTGGCGGATAAATACCTGGTAAAGCAGGGCCAGGGAAAAGCGACCCGGTATACAAGCGGGATGAAGTGAAGGGTTGTATGGATTTTCTTTTTAACTGCCCCAAATTCTTTACATATTTGGCAGGCCTGATATAACAAAATAAGCACCAAGTCCGCTCTGATACGACTACGACAAATCAGAAAACAGCGGAAAAACCGTTCTTTGATACAGGCAGAAAATGAGGGATAAAAACCTGATTATAAAAGGAATCGTATCTTTGGCCGGAAAAGCCTTAATGTGATCCTTTACCACAATGACCACCTCGGCACGCCCCAGAAGATGTGGCCGGGTTTGAAATCCGGCAGTACCCGCTGAAGGGCTTTTCCCTGCTGGACCGGCCGGATTTGTCGATTTCCATGGAATCAGCCCGGGTAAAGACGGCCACGGGTGATATTCGCATTGCCGGCAAGCAATTGGCCGCAGATATCCGGGCGGGACTCGATTCTGCCGGATTCGCAGTCGACGCCGAAAAAGCCGATGGTTTTCTGGCAAAAACGCTGGCAGATGCCCTCGGCGATGTCAGCGCCTTTGACCTGAGCGCCCGGGTGCGCGGCACTCTGCAGCAGCCCGAGATCGGGATTGACTCTGATATTGATAATACGCTGAAGGCGGCTCTGAAAAAGACAATTGACCGGCAGCGGGCCGAACTTGAAACCAGCCTCAGGCAGACGATTTCAGAGCAGACCAAAGGATGGATCCAGGACGTGCAAAGCGGTTTTTCCGGCCTCGATGCCATTGACCGGAAACTGCAGGAGCGGCTGAACACCGGCTCGGACGTTTTGCCGGGGTAGGGCGTGGGGCGCCCAGGAGGATTTCTCTGACCGAACATCCCCGCCTTTTTGCCTACAAGGTTGACAGGTGTCGTCTAACAATATTACTTTAATAATATATATGTCAGGCAATGAGCAGATGCGTGCATGAGCTGTATTAAAAATATCATTGCTGAAGAACACCTGCGGCTGAAATCGCTCAGCAGAAAATACAGCGGCAAGACCGTGTCGTTAGAACAAGATAGTCTTACCAGGGCTGGCGGTCAGGGTTGATGCAGTCGTAAAAAGTCAATTTTGAGATGGCAAAGTAAAAAGTTCAAGATCAAGGCGCGCAAATCCCGAGGAATGCAGCGTAGTTAATCGTACGTGAAATTCCGCAGGGATGCAGCGCAACGCAGATATTGGACTTTTTACTTTGCCATCAGGGTTAGCTTTTTAAATTAAGTAAGGTGCCCCCCTAATTGAAAGGTATCCCCATAATTGATGCGTTACGCAAAGAAGGGTTTTTTCGATCTCTCTGATGGGCGCTCAAAGGTGATCTATCTTTTGGTGGTAATACTGGTTTTTCTTGTTATGCGAACACTGGAGAATGCCGCGCACGAATTGTCCCATGGCCTGGCAGCGGTGGCTGCAGGGGGGCAGTTGGCACCGGATCCCTTTTTAATAACCCCTTTTGGGGGGTATGCAAGATGGCAGAATCTGCCACGGGTCTTTTTGCCTTTTGTCAATATTGCGGGCAGTATTGGCGCGTTTCTTGTATTTGCTGTTCTTTTCATCCCGGTATATCTGTTTACAGGAAAGATCTGGCTGAAATGGATCTCTTATTGGGGTATTGCGGAATTGGTAAATATTTTCTTCTACTGGACTGTATGTCCTCTTGTGTCAACGGCCGGGCGGTTTGATCCAATAGCTTTTGCCCGGCATATGCATATTTATCCGGTCTGGACGGTCGGGCTTGCTGCCGCGCTTCCGTTTGCTCTGGCGGTTTATGCGGTTATCCGAACCACCGGAACGCTTCGCCATTCAATACTCAATGATCCGGACTTCTTCCATACCAAATGCCTGCTTGGGTTGTATGCCTTCTACTTTGCAGTCTCCATATCAAAATATGTAGACTGGCTGGTGGTGGAAGTATAGGCACTATTGCTGCAGGCATTGGTTTTTATTTTTGTCCGGGATTTTGCCCGGATACGCGGCGGATGCCTCAGCGTTCTTGTTCTTACCGTTTTTTCTGCAGATCCTGAAGCTCCTCTGTTTCGTATTGCTCCTGGCGGATGGTTAAGTCCAGATTGGACATCAGGCCGCCGTGTTTTTTTGCTTCCGGGTCTGACTGAAGTTTCAAATGCAGATCAAGCGAATCCTTTAAATCGTTTACAGCCTTATCAATGGCGGCATCAAATGATTTGCCGCGGTCTATTATGCCGGGTGTCAGATCGGGTTCAATACCGTTTTCCGCAACTTCCTCGGCGCTGTGGGCGAGCTGTTTCATCTTGGTCATGGAAAAATCCATCCGCTGCCAGGCCTCGATACCCTGGTCCTGGAAAATCCATGCGTCGCGAAGCGTCTGGAGCATCTGTTGATATTTTGAAACCACGCTTTTCTGTATCATTCCCACCAGCTCATCAGGCAGTTCGTTTTCCTCGCCCGGCAGTCCGGCCGCTTCCTCCTGGGACAGCTTGTCTCGCATTTTCTGGAATTTTTCCGCATGCATTTCAGATTCCCAGGCCTCTCTGAGCAGTACACGCTTGATGTGATGCTCATTGACCATTTCAGCTTCCTGCTCATAATGGGGAACCAGGTTTTTTTCGTAATCCACGTAGGATTTTAAAATTGTGGCTCTGTTTGTGGGGTCATACGGGTATTGCGCGGGTTCCATGTCAGGTTCGCCGCCCAGTGCCCCTATTATCATTCCCAGCCAGTGCATGTGCCACATTTCCTCCCGGGCCCTTGAAAGCAGTTTCGCACCGATGGGCGTATCTTCGCCTTCCAGGTAGCTGTGGATGAGATAGCGCAGGATTGCTGCGTGTTCGTCTGCAAGATCTCTGTTTAGCATTTCGATAAGTTCTTGTTTTTCCATAATTTCGTCCTTTTAGTGAAAGTTTTCGACAAACTGGGCAAACTGTCTGGCACCAGAATAACTGTTGAGGCAAAAGCCTTCAAGTTAAATAAATTAAAGATATGAAGTATAAATGTCAAATCAAGTGCCAATTAGGAAGACTGCAGACGAGCTTCAGAGAAAAATCCTTGCCCGTGTTCTGCGAAACTAGTATGTGTCACATATATGGAAACAGGCATTTGGCATAATCGCGATAAGACGGAATAGCCGTGGAGCAGATAGGATTATTTGTAAAACAGGATAAAGCAGCCCAGGACAAGGCGGATGCGCTTACCGACTGGTTTCGTTCCAGGGGTATAGGGGTGGTGCGCAGGGAGTCTTTCCAGCCTAAGCTGGGCCTGGATGACAGCGGCCACGAGGGAGTGGATCCGGAAAATATAGCCTGCGTTTTCGTGCTGGGCGGAGACGGCACTTTCTTAAGTGCTTCGCGCTGGATAGGCGATGCGGGTATTCCCATGATAGGAGTGAAGTTCGGCGATATCGGTTTTCTTGCCGAAATTTCCGAGGATTCCCTGTTTTTGGCCGCAGATGCGGTAGTAAACCGGGAGTTTACCATTGAGTCCCGCGATCGTCTCCGGGTGGAGATAATCCGGGGCGGCGAGCCTTATGTGCGGGAAACCGTATTAAACGATGTAGTGATAAACAAGGGCGCACTGGCCAGGCTTGCCAATATTGATACCTATATAGACGAGCATTATCTGACCACCTACAGAAGCGACGGGCTGATAGTTGCTACCCCGACAGGTTCAACAGCATATTCACTGGCAGCCGGCGGGCCTGTGGTGCATCCTGCGGTGGAGGGCTTTATTGTCACCCCCATTTGTCCATTTACCCTGACAAACCGTGTACTTGTGGTGCCCAACACGTCACGTATAAAGATCCGTCTGGGGGAAAAAGCCGCAGATATTGTGGCCACCTTTGACGGACAGGAAGGCATGGAGCTTGACTCATCAGATGAGATTCTAATTGAGAAAAGCAGATTTCCGCTTCAGTTGATCAAGCTGCCCGGATACAACTATTTTGACATCCTAAAAGCCAAGCTTCGCTGGAGCGGGGGTAGACTCTAAAGCCTGTTTCCAATCCGTTCGAAATAGATTCTGCGGCATAAGCCTTCTGCGGCAATCATCCTGCCCATGGCATTGTTAAAATCATTTACTGCGCATGTAAATACTCCGTGGCCGTATACAATTGCGGCCCCGGCCTTTTTTACCGCAGCAGGCACAGTGCGGTTAAGCCCGAACCGTCCTCCTCCGGTTTCTCCGGGGACAATGGGGATATTGCCGATTTGTCTGGGCACGGGGCAGTCCAGATGGCATTTTCCCTTATGAGTGCAATTTTTTTCTGTGCAGTCCATAGACATGATTACTGAAAACAGGGGGTGTCCGTGGAGTATGGCGCGAAAATCTGTAGATGCCGCTATTTCAAGATGGGCAGGCAGTTCCGATGACGGTTTTCCGACGGTACAGGAGCCGTCTTTCATGCTTAGCCTTACGATGTCATGTTCGAGTTCATCCAGAAAACTGCCTGATGAGGTGATATAAAGGCTGTCACCTGTTTTGTAGGAGATATTGCCAAAGCAGGCATTTACCATCCCTCTTGCCACAATCTGCCTTCCCGCTTCTGTTATGGCACTTTGCACTATGTTTTGTGTTTCAAAAGGTCCGGCCATAAGCCTGCCGCCGGACACTTCGAGCTGGGGAAGGTGTTTGCAGGCTTTAAAAAAGGCATCTGACGAGGGTTTTTCCAATTCGCCCGTTCGGGACGCCTGAAGGGTATCTGAAAAAAACTTTACTATCCCTGAAAAGCAGGCTGCCGAAAAATTCACGTAAGCTTCCGCCTCATCTCTGCCGCGGGCAATGATCCCGTGATGCCGGACAATTGTGCATTTTCTGTTTTCCAGGGCAGGGGCGAGAAATTCGACATCAAGGTCCTGTACCACGGGCAGATCATGCAGAAACATCCTGGTCTCGGAATCTTCAGGACAAATAACCCCGTTCGGGGCGGTTTCTGCCAGATAGTAAAGAGCAGTAGCATAAGGCTCCGCGGGCCGGGCATAAAGTATCGTTTCTGTTTGTATATGCTCAAAAAGGGGGCCTATCGCTTTGCAGGCCGGATGACCGTGCTTTTTGAAGCCTTTATCCCCGTATGTGCCAAAAAGTGCGCTCTCTGGTTCAGCCAGTTTCTCTTTGTAAAGCCTTTTCTCGTATCCGGATGATTTGTGCTGCATTTGGGGGGCCTTTTTGTTTATTGCCATCCCGGAAAAAGGCAGGGCTGGATATAGTTCTGATATGTTTTGCAATTTCTGTTGCGCCTGCATTTGCGGCACACATCAATATGCTTTCTTGGCCGCCCTTTATTATTCGGGCAGGTCAAATATTGGCAGCTCAGGTCATTTCGACGGCGTATGCTTATTTTCATTGTAAAATCAGTTTATCATTGCCGCATGAGCGCATCAAGGAGAAAAACCCTGTGAAATTTTCTTGATAATAAGTTCGTTTGACGTTAACGTAAAGGACGCGTGAATGAGGGATCATAAATAAATATAAGAAAATCAATGAGTTTAACACAAACAAGATTTGGTGGTAAAATCGGAAAAGCGGAGTATCTTCATGGAAATCATTATTAAAAAAGCAGGCGCTTTAAAACCCCTGCCCGAGGAAACAGAACTGGCTTTCGGAACCATATTTACCGACCACATGTTTAATATGGACTATGATCCTGACAACGGGTGGCACAACCCAAGGATAGAGCCTTACGGATCTTTCCCCATGGATCCTTCAACAATGGTGCTCCATTACGGCCAGTCCATCTTCGAGGGCTTAAAGGCATTTAAAACCCCTGAAAGCCGTATTCAGCTGTTCCGGCCGGAGGAAAATTTCAGGCGGTTTAACAGGTCGGCCCGCAGAATGTGCATTCCGGTTTTGGATGAACAGTTTGCCCTTAAGGCCGCAGAGGAGCTGGTAAGCCTTGATCGCCGCTGGGTGCCTTCTGCCCCGGGAACTTCCCTGTACATCCGGCCCACCATGATAGCCATGGACCCGTTTCTTGGGGTGCGCGCATCGTATACTTACAGATTTTTTATCATCCTTTCTCCCGTGGGTGCTTACTACAAGGAAGGGTTCAACCCGGTAAAGATATGGGTGACCGAAAAATACGTAAGAGCAGTTCCGGGCGGGGTAGGCGAGGTCAAGACTGCCGGCAATTACGCGGCAAGCCTGTATGCCGGAGAAGAGGCTCACGAAAACGGATATACCCAGGTGCTGTGGCTCGACGGGGTGGAGCGCAAGTATGTTGAGGAAGTCGGTTCCATGAACATTTTTTTCGTGATTGACGATGAAATTATAACCCCCGAGCTTTCCGGCAGTATTCTCTCCGGCATCACCCGTGACACAGTGATTGCCCTTGCCCGCAAATGGGGCCATCCCGTAAAAGAGCGCCGCATATCCATTGATGAGGTTGTAGAAGCCCACGAAGCAGGCAGGCTTCAGGAATGCTTCGGATCGGGCACTGCCGCTGTCATTTCGCCGGTGGGAGAAATCAAGTACAAGGATAAAAAGCTTGAAATCGGTGACGGCAAAGTTGGCTCCCGGGCGAGGAAGTTTTTTGACGCTATTACAGACATCCAGTATGGCAGGGCCGACGATACCGAAGGCTGGGTTCGCCCCGTGGACTGAAGGATAAAAATATGCGGGCAGTTTCTTTTCCAGGAAACTGCCCGCTTTTCACAGGGGCAAGGCTAAGTCTTACTTGATCTCGATTCTCTTGCCTTTGCTTTCCTCGGTTTTGGGTACTTTTACTTCAAGGACACCGTCTTTGAAGCTGGCTTCTATTTTGTCGGTATCCACGTTATCCGGCAGAGTGAAAGCACGCTGGAACTTTCCGTAGAAACGTTCACGGCGATAGTAGTTGCTCTCCTCGGCTTTTTCTTCATCTTTGCGCTCTCCTTTGATGGAAAGCACGTTATTGTTTACGTCAATGGAAACATCGTCCTTTTTCACTCCGGGAAGCTCGGCCTTGATCATTATGGAATTGTCCTTCTCAAACGTATCAACAGTGGGACGCCATTCAAAAAGGCCTGTATCTTCCCTGCCTTCGCCGGTTGTCGGAAACATGTCATCAAAGACCCGATTTATCCTGTCCTGCAGCGTCGGCAGCGTTGTCCACGGATTCCATCGTACAAGTGCCATAGCTGATCACCTCCTTTAATATTTTGGTTAACAGGCTGAAACTGTTAATTATCCTTTGCCTTTACTTTTATAGTAATCATTGCAAAAGGGCTTTCAAGGGGGGTAAAAAATTTTTTCCCGAAATTTTTTCCGGAGCCGGCATTTTTATGTACATAAAATAATTTGCAATCAGCAGCAGGATGCTTTAAATTGTGGTTAGTTAAATTTCAGTGATAGCAACCACAGTACATGGCCCACATTTTGCCAGAAACATTTTAATGTAGACAATCCCCAATCAACAATTAACAATTAACTATTAACTATCAACTATTAACTATCAACAACCCATGGTTCACCGGTCACTGATCGAGGCGCCATTATGAAATACGTGATTATCGGAAACGGAGTTGCCGGAGTTACCGCAGCAGAGGCGATCAGGCGGTTTGATGATTCCGGCGAGATAAGCATAATATCCGATGAAACCTTCTTTCCTTACTGCCGTCCCATGATCAGCAACCTTCTCGAGGGCGCTTTGCCGCCTGAAAAACTGCCGATTCGCGGAAAAGATTTTTATGACAAAAACCGGATCAATCCGGTCCTTGGGGTGCGTGCCGCATCCGTGGACCCGGACGGCAGGATTGTAACGACTAAAGACGGCAAAACATATCCCTATGACCGGCTTTTGCTTGCCAGCGGAGCCGATCCCAAGGGCATTGACGCACAGGGCACAGACCTGAAAAACATTTTTTTCATGCGCAACATTGGCCAGGTCAAAAAAATGGTAAGCGCCCTGCCGGAAGTGAAAAATGCCCTGGTGCTCGGCGGCGGGCTGGTTGGTTTCAAGGCTGCCTACTCGCTTTTAAAGCGCGGGGTTTCAGTCACTATGCTGATCCGATCAGGATATCCCCTATCCATGCAGGTTGATGAAACCGCCGGCCAAATGATTCAAAAAGTGCTCCAGGATCACGGCCTAACAGTGCGCACAGGGGTTTCGGCAGAGGTTTTTGAGGGAAACGGGCGGGTCAGAAGGGCTGTTTTGTCCGACGGCAACCGGATTGACTGCGAGATGGTTGTAATCGGCAAGGGGGTTTTCCCTGCCCACGGGTTTGTGCCTGTTGACAGGATAAACACTGATGCCGGCATACTAGTGGATCAGTACATGAAGACAAGCGCGGAGTTCGTATATGCAGCAGGCGATGTTGCCGAATATTTCGATCTTTCCCGCCAGAAACACTGGGTAAACGCCATATGGCCGGAGGCTGTAAGCCAGGGGTATGTGGCGGGAATGAACATGGCCGGCCATCCCGTATCCTACAGGGGGAGCCTATCAAGGAATGTGATAAGAATTTTTGACACGGACGTAATGAGCGCGGGCAGGGTAAGCAAAAGGGACGTGGACGGGTCATTAAGGACTGCCGAGGCATATGACCCGAGGCGCAATACTTATCGCAAGCTGGTGTTTGAAGGCGATATACTGGTCGGCTTTGTTATGGTAAACCGCGTGGAGCAGGGCGGAGTGCTCTTATCGTTTGTCCAGAGCAGAATGCCTGTTGATATTCCCGAGCGATGCCTGCTTGATCCTGATTTTAACATCAGCCGTTTAATGAGGCGTTAATAAACAGGAGGTTCTATGAAACAGGTAATTGTCCATCCAGAAAGATGCGTTGGGTGCATGCAGTGCATGCTCGCCTGCGCTGCGGCGCACTCAAAGACCGGGAGCCTGTTTTCGGCAATTTCCGAGCCTGTGCTGCCGCGGCCGCGCATTCACGTGGGCGCAGGTATGTATAATGAAGGCTTTCCAAACAGATGCCGCCACTGCGATCCGGCTCCCTGCCAGATGGCATGCCTTCCCGGGGCCATTTACCGGCAGACAGAGACAAATACCGTACTGATAAACCCGGATATATGCATTAATTGTGCTTCATGCGCCATGGCCTGTCCCTACGGCGTTATAAGATATCATGCAGACCCTCTGGCACCTGCTGGAAAAACAGTGGCCGTAAAGTGCGACAACTGTATTGCACGTCAGCATAAAGGCCAAATCCCCGCATGCGTGGAAATGTGCAAGGCGGGCGCGCTTACATTTGAGGAATCCGACCGCGCCATGAAGAAAAAGACCGATCAGGTGGCAAGAAGCCTCTCAGCAGAGGCGGCCCAGCCTGAGCATGCAGAAGGCTTTGTGCTGCTGCGAACGGTCAAGAAATCCATAACAGAGATCAACCTGGCAAGATAAAGGGAGGGCAGGATCATGACGCACCATCATACAAAGAGCATCACAAAGGACGGACAGCTTCTGATAAAAAAAATGGAAACCGACCAGGTGGAAACCGTATGGGACCGCCATGAGGCCCAGCAGCCCCAGTGCGGTTTCTGTGAAATGGGGCTGAGCTGCCGCATTTGCGTCATGGGCCCCTGCAGGATAGATCCATTTGGAGAGGGCCCGCAGCAGGGGGTTTGCGGCGCTGATGCTGATATCATAGTAGCAAGGAACCTTTGCAGGATGATAGCCGCTGGGGCTGCCTCCCATTCGGACCATGGAAGAGACCTGGTGGAGGTGCTCGAAGGGGTGGCTGAAAACCGGGCTCCGGGCTATGAAATAAGAGACGGGGAAAAACTTAAGAAAGTGGCGGCAGAATACGGCATTTCAACTGAAGGAAGAAACAAGGCCGAGATAGCCTCTGATCTTGCAAGCGCCATGAGGGAGGATTACGGAACCGGCAAAAAGGAGATAGCCCTGGTATCCCGTGCCCCGGAAAAAAGACAGGACCTGTGGCGCAAGTTAAACATAATGCCAAGGGGGATAGACCGGGAGACATCAGAGGCCATGCACCGGACCCATATGGGCGTTGACAATGACTGGCAGAGCCTGCTGCTCCACGGCCTAAGAAACGCGCTTTCAGACGGATGGGGAGGCTCCATGATAGCAACCGAGGTTTCGGATATTCTTTTCGGCACCCCCAAGCCCTCGCCCACAAAGGTGAATGCAGGTGTTTTAAAGGAAGATGAGGTAAATGTCGTGGTTCACGGCCACAACCCTGTGGTCTCTGAAATGATCCTTTCGGCCTGCCAGGACCCTGAGATTCTAAAACTGGCTGAAGCAAAAGGCGCAAAAGGCATAAACCTGTGCGGGGTCTGCTGCACAGGAAACGAGCTTTTAATGCGCCACGGCATCCCAATGGCAGGAAATCACCTGATGACCGAGCTTATTATCGCCACCGGTGCGGTGGAGATGATGATTGTTGATTACCAGTGCATCATGCCGGCGCTGTCCAAAGTTGCCGCCTGCTATCATACAAAGATGATAAGCACCAGTGATAAGGCTCGTTTTGCCGGCATGGAGCACGTGGAGTTCCATCCTGACAACGCCCGGCAAAAGGCTTATGACGTGGTGAAAAAGGCTGTGGAAAATTTTGCAAACAGGGGGTCGGTCTATATTCCGGTTGAACCGCTGGACGCGGTTGGCGGATTTTCAGTTGAAGCGGTTATAGGAGCACTTGGCGGCACCCCCGAGCCCCTGCTCGATGCAATAAAGGCCGGCAAGATCCGGGGAGTTGCCGGGATTGTGGGGTGCAACAATCCGAAGATAAAGCACGATTACGGCCATGTGACCCTGACCAAGAGGTTGATAGAAAATGATATCCTGGTGGTTGATACCGGGTGTGCGGCAGTGGCAAATGCCAAGGCCGGCTTTAAGATAGCAGATTCAATTTCTTATGCAGGCCCCGGCTTAAAGGAGGTCTGCGGCTCCCTTGGTATTCCGCCGGTGTTGCATTTCGGAAGCTGCGTTGATAACGTTCGCATCCTTGTGCTGGCCTCTGCCCTGGCAAACGCCCTTGGAACCGATATAAGCGATCTTCCGCTTGCAGGCGCAGCCCCTGAATGGTATTCTGAAAAAGCCGTGGCCATAGGGGTTTACGTTGTAGCTTCGGGCATTTACACGGTTCTTGGCCCCATGCCGCCGATTGCAGGCAGCATGAACGTGGTTGAGCTTCTTACAAAGGGGCTTAAAGATGTGGTGGGCGCAACGTTTGCAGTTGAGCCGGACCCGGAAAAGGCGGCAGTGCTGATCCGCAGGCATATTGAAGAACGGCGCGGCAATCTTGGCCTGGATGCCGCGGATCTGTAAAATCAAAGCCTTCAAAGGAAATAAGCACCAGTATCAGGGGGCGGGCCCTGTGGTTCTGGTGCTTTTTAATTCAGCCCAAAAAATAAACCAGACAGGCGCGGAGACAGAAAATGAGAAGATGGAACGGATGGGGCGATGAAAGCATAGAACATGAGGTTCCTGCAGGCGCAGCAAAGATGCTTGAAGAATTCGTGGGGCCGCCTTGTGCGCAGAAAAGCTTTCCACGGGAAGAAATGATCAATAAGGTTCCGCAGTCAAGGGTTGAGCAGAAAAGCGGTTTGGTATCCACAGATGCGGCAGCCCGCCTGGATCATGCCCACGGCCAGAGCCTGCCCGACTGGGTCGGTATGCGCTGCGGCACCCTGAGCCGCTTTCCCGATGCAGTGGCATATCCCGAGTCAGAGGATCGGCTCGAAGATGTTCTTGCCTTTGCAGACAAAAACAAGATGATTGTTATTCCCTACGGCGGCGGCACAAGCGTGGTCGGGCATCTGGATGTGCCTGAAGCCGATGTGCCGGTGCTGTCGCTTTGCCTGCAGAGGATAAATCAGCTTATAGATTTTGAGCCGGAAAACAGACTTGCAACATTCGGTGCCGGGGCTGACGGCCCGGGTATTGAAGCCGCTTTAAAGGCAAAGGGCTATACACTGGGCCATTATCCGCAGTCATTTGACTATTCCACACTTGGAGGCTGGGTGGTCACGCGTTCCAGCGGCCAGCAATCAAGGTATTACGGCCGTATAGAGGACCTTTTCGCGGGGGGCAGGGTGGTTGCGCCTGCTGGAACGATAAAATTTCCTCCATTTCCGGCATCAGCTGCAGGTCCTGACCTGCGCCAGCTTTTTCTCGGCTCAGAGGGCAGACTGGGCGTGATGACACGGGCCGCAGTGCGTGTGCGAAGAGTACCTGAAACAGATGATATTTACGGTGTGTTTTTTCCCGTCTGGGAAGCCGGGGTATCAGCGGTGCGGGAGCTTGCGGCCTCTGATCTGCCACTTTCCATGATCCGGCTCAGCACCGCGGAAGAGACAATGACAAATCTTGTTCTGGCGGGAAAGGAAAAGGAAATCAATCTTCTTAAAAAATACCTGCGCATACGCGGTTTAAATGAAGTGTCCTGGTCTATGATGCTAATGGGCATAACAGGGCCGAAAAAAATTGCAGCACCAGGCAAAAAGGCGGCAGGACGTATTATAAAAAAGCACAAGGGCCTTTCAGTGGGCAAAGCCATGGGAAAAGCCTGGAAAAAGAGCAGGTTTACAGCCCCTTATCTTAGAAACAGCCTCTGGGATATGGGATATGCCGTGGATACCCTGGAGACCGCCGTGACCTGGGACAGGGTGAGCTCCACCATTGAAGAAGTCCAGGCGGCCATCAGGCAGGCGCTTTTTGATAAAAACGAAAAGCTCCACGTGTTCACCCATCTGTCTCATGTGTATTCAAGCGGTTCGAGCATATACACTACCTATTTGTTCCGCATTGCAGATACCGCCCGGGAAACCCTTGAGCGGTGGCATGCCATAAAATCAGCCGCCAGCCGAGCCATTGTCGAGGCAGGCGGCACCATAAGCCATCAGCACGGAGTGGGAGTTGATCACAAGCAGTATCTTGAGGCTGAAAAGGGTGGCCTGGGAATTGAAATACTGCGCAATATGAGCAGTCATCTGGATCCCGGCAGCAGAATGAATCCGGGTAAACTGGTTGATTAGGGGCAGCCATGAACCTTGATAATATTTCTGAATCCTGGGATTTAATTGTTATCGGCGGAGGTGTAACCGGGGCCGGAGTTTTAAGGGAAGCTGCCAGGATGGGACTTCGTGCCATTCTGCTGGAGAAAGGCGACTTTGCCTGGGGAACTTCGAGCAGGTCTTCAAAACTTGTCCACGGGGGGCTCAGGTATTTAAAACAGGGGCGGCTGCATTTGACCTGGGAGTCAGTGCGCCACCGCCAGCGCCTTCTGGCCGAAGCCCCGGGGCTGGTAGAGTCCATAGGTTTTCTGATGCCTGTTTACAGTAATATGGGGCCCGGCAGATGGAGCCTTGAGGCCGGCCTTAGCCTTTATGACCTGATGGCCGGCAGAAGAGATCATCGTTATCATGATGCAGAGTCTTTTTCAGAAATGGTGCCGGGGCTGGACACGGGCGGTCTCAGCGGGGGGTTTAAGTTCATGGATGCCCAGGTGGATGATGCATGCCTGGTATTGCGGCTGATAAATGAGGCGGTGCAAAACGGCGCTATAGCCCTTAATTATACCCGGGTTGCAGAAATCCGCCGCAACGAAAGCGGGGCGGTATCGGGCGTACATGTAACTGACACGGAAACAGGCGAGACAACAACTTTTTTTGCTCCCGTGGTGATAAATGCCACCGGCTCCTGGGCCGAAACCCTGCATGCTTCGCCTGCAAAAGATCGCCACCTGCGGCCGCTCCGGGGAAGCCATCTCATGCTTCCCGCCTGGCGGCTGCCGGTTTATCAGGCTGTAACGCTGATACACCCGGATGACGGCCGTCCCCTGTTTATAATCCCCTGGGAAGGGGGCCTTATGCTGGGCACAACCGACATTGACCACAGGCAGGGCCTGGAAGGCGAGATCATAATGGAGCGACATGAAGCCCAATACATGATCGAGTGCCTAAGGGCATATTTTCCGGGCCGCAACCTGGGGTTAAAGGACTGTGTGTCCTCGTATGCAGGCATACGCCCGGTTTTGAGCAAAGGCGACAAGCCGCCATCCCAGGAGTCAAGAGAGCATGTGGTCTGGAAAGACCGGGGTCTGGTAACGGTCACAGGCGGAAAGCTTACCACTTTCAGGGCGCTTGCAGAAGATGCCCTGAAGGCCGCATCAGACAGGCTGCCGAAAAATGCGGTGCTCAGGACATCAGAGCCGGTGTTTGCCCCTCCCCCAAAGATGCCGGAAAAGCGCCGCGGTCTGAGCGCCAATACCTGGAGGAGGCTTTCGGGCAGATACGGCCCAATGGCAGTACCCATGGTTTCGAAGGCTGAGAAAAAAGACCTTTCATTTATTCCGGGCACCATGACCCTGTGGGCTGAACTGCCTTTTGTTGTGCAAACCGGACAGGTAAGACATTTAACCGATCTTATGCTCAGGCGGGTAAGGATGGGCATTCTTGTCCCTGAAGGTGGGCGGCGATATCTTGACAGGATCGAGGCGCTTTGCAGGCCCGTGCTTGATTGGGATGACAAGCGCTGGGAGACAGAAAAGCGCGAATACATGGAGTACTGGGATTACGCGCATTCTGTTGCCTTGTAACACCTGTGAAAGGAGTGTTAATGAACAGCAGGGATCTGGTGCTAACCATTGACAACGGCACCCAGAGCTTAAAGGTTATGGTTTTTGATCTTTCAGGCCGCATGCAGGCAATTGTCAAGATTCCGTTTGAGCCCTATTATTCAAAGCATCCGGGCTGGGCCGAACAGGCCCCGGATCTTTACTGGGATGTCTTGTGCCAGGCCTGCCAAAAACTGTGGAAGAACGGGGAGGTTGACAAGCATCGCATTGCCGGGCTTTCGCTTACTACCCAGCGGGGCACGGTAATAAATGTGGGAAAGGACGGCAACGTCCTGCGGCCGGCTATTTCATGGCTGGATCAAAGAAATACTTTCGAACTGCCTCCTGTGGGTGGTTTTTGGGGCCTGGTCTTTAAGATCACAGGCGTAAGCAAGACAGTTGCATATTTGCAGCGCGAAGCAGAGGCAAACTGGATACGTACTCATCAGCCGGAAATCTGGGACAAGACTCACAAGTACCTGCTGCTTTCAGGTTATCTGACGTATAAACTCACGGGTGAGTTTACCGATTCTGTAGGATGCCAGGTAGGCTATATTCCGTTTGATTATAAGCGCCTGTCCTGGGCAAGGGATTCTGACTGGAAATGGCTGGCCATGCCTGTTGACCCGAATATGCTGCCGCGGCTGATTTCTCCGGGAGGCAGACTGGGGCTGATAAGCGAGGCTGCCGCGCGGCAGACCGGCCTGCCCGAGGGGCTGCCCGTAATAGCGGCAGCGGCAGATAAGGCATGCGAGGTTATAGGTTCCGGCAGTCTTGAGCCGTCAACCGGTTGTATCAGCTACGGTACCACAGCCACCGTTAATGTGACAAGCCGCAGATACCTAGAGCCGATTTCCCTGCTTCCTCCCTATCCGGCAGCCATACCGGGTCATTATTCTCTTGAGGTGCAGATTTTCCGGGGATACTGGATGGTGAGCTGGTTTAAGAAGGAGTTCGGCCACCTGGAAAAGCAAAAGGCCGAACAACTGGGGGTGGACGCAGAAACCCTGTTTGACCGGTTAATAGATGATATTCCGCCCGGATGCATGGGCCTTATGCTTCAGCCCTACTGGTCTCCGGGCATAAGGGTCCCCGGCCCGGAGGCAAAGGGTAGTATAATCGGGTTCGGAGACATACATACCCGCGGCCATGTATACCGTTCCATACTGGAAGGGCTGGCATATGCGCTTCGGGAAGGAAAGGAGCGTATTGAAAAGCGGACAAAGGTCAAGGTCACACAGCTTCGCATTTCAGGGGGCGGCTCCAGGAGCAGAAACGCCATGCAGGCCACGGCCGATATTTTCAACCTTCCTGCATCCAGGCCCCATGTATATGAGACTTCGGGGCTGGGAGCGGCCATAAATGCGGCTGTCGGCCTGGGGCTGCATACGGATTACACGGCTGCTGTTGATGCAATGACTCATACAGCAGACGTTTTTGAGCCTGATCCCGCGACGCACAAGCTGTATGAAGCCCTTTACAGACAGGTCTATAAAAAGATGTACAAGCAGCTTGAGCCGCTTTACAGAGATATCCGCAGGATCACGGGATATCCTGAGTAAAAATAATACTGGGTAAAAAACCGCCGGAATTAAGCATGTCTGGCACTTAAGTATTTGGATATGACAATTCCGCAAAACGGGCAGTCATCCAAATTAGTGCCGAATTTTGTCAGTTCGTTGCCGCATTTCGGACAACGCTGTCTGCCTTGGGAAGTTTCAGAACTCAAAGATACATCTTCCTGTTGCTTTTCTTCCTTCGGCCAGACACGGCAGCAAACGCCCATTTTTGAAAAAATTTTCTGCTGGCCCACGGCTTTTTCCCTGTCCAATCCCTGTCTGACCGTGATCGGCTTGTCCCGGAACAGCGGCTTGAGGTTTTCCGGGCTTCTGCCCAGCCGCATGGCCACCCGGTTGATAACTTCGCGCCGGGAAAACCCCGGGAGTACACGTCCTTCAAAGATCAGGGAATAACCCTTTTGTTCCACAGCACGTCCTTTCTTTTTGCTTTTGCAGGGATATCGGTTTACAAGCAGACATTTTGTTCCATATGAATACAAATTCCGTGCCATTGATCAAAAATATCAAGGAGAACAAAATTAACGTTTACGTTTACGTTGACTTTTTTGCTCGATTCCCCTTAGTATATTATTTTAGCGGGTTTATTATTGATTTGTATAACCAGTTGAAAGGAAAGGGCTATGACGCAGAAGATTGCAGACAGAAGGGATGTTGATTTTGTCCTTTATGAACAGTTTGACGCTGTCTCCCTGACAAAGAATGATCGCTACAGGGACATGAACAAAAAGATGTTTGACATGGTGGTAAACGAGGCGCGCAATTTTGCGGTCAAAGAGATTCTGCCGGTAAACGAGGAGGGCGACCGTGCGGGATTGAAATTTGAAAACAACCGGGTAAAAGTGCCTGAGTGCTTTCATCGTGCCTATAAGCTTTTGTGCGAAGGCGAATGGATTGCGCTGACAGAAGATCCTGAAATCGGAGGCCAGGGCCTGCCGCATCTTATCGCCCAGGCTGCCGCGGAATATACGGTTGGGGCTGATTTTTCATTCGGCGCGTTCGGATTTGCCACCCACGGGGCAGCCAAGATGATAGAGGTCTTTGGAACAAAGAAGCAGAAGGAGATGTTTTTATCCAGGATGTATTCCGGGCAGTGGAGCGGCACAATGGTGCTAACCGAAGCAGAAGCCGGCTCTGACGTGGGCAATCTTTCAACCTCGGCAAAAAAGAACCAGGACGGCACCTACAGCATAACAGGCAGCAAGATTTTTATAACAAACGGAGAGCACGACCTGACCGAAAATATTATTCATCCGGTACTGGCCCGCATCGAGGGAGCTCCTGCAGGCACAAAGGGCATATCGCTTTTTATAGTGCCAAAGATATGGGTAAACGAGGACGGCTCCATGGGTGAGCCAAACGACGTGGTGTGCACGGGAATCGAGGAAAAACTCGGGCTTCACGCCAGTCCCACCTGTCAGCTTTCCTTTGGAAGCCGGGGCGGATGCCGGGGCCTGTTGCTGGGCGAAGAAAACAAGGGCATGCGGGTTATGTTTCACATGATGAATGAAGCCCGCCTCGGAGTAGGTGCGCTGGGGCTGTTTAACGCCTCGTGCGCTTATTTATATGCGCTTGATTATGCAAGGCAGCGTTTGCAGGGAAGGGACCTTGAGGAAATGTCAAACAAGAAGGCCCCCCAGGTTCCGATTATAAGGCATCCTGATGTGCGGCGGATGCTGATGTGGATGAAAGCCCATATGGAAGGCATGCGAAGTTTTATATATTACGTGGCTTATCTGTTTGACCGGATAGAGTGTGCCCAAAGTGCAGAAGAAAGGCAGAAGTTTCAGGATATAGTCGATCTTCTGACCCCGGTTATAAAGTCCTACTGTACTGACCGGGGGTTTGAGGCGACTGTTTTTGCCATGCAGTGCTACGGCGGCTACGGATATACCCGGGATTTTCCGGTGGAGCGGCTGCTGCGAGATTCCAAGATAAACTCCATATACGAGGGCACAAACGGAATCCAGGCAATGGATCTTCTGGGCCGCAAGCTTGGCATGAAAAAAGGCGCCGTGTTTCTGGACCTTCTCGGTGAAATGTCAAAAACCGTTGAATCGGCCAAAAACACAACCCGGCTTGCTGGCCTGGCTGCTGAAGTGGAAAATGCCGTGGGCAGCCTGGGTGATGCTGCCGTACACATGGCAAAGAATGCGTCATCAGAAAAATTACGAACGGCATTTGCTCATGCCATGCCATTTTTAGATGTAGTCGGGGATGTGATAATGGCATGGATGCTTCTGTGGCGGGCATCGGTGGCAACGCCGAAACTCGAAGACCTGTTGGGAGAGGCTGAAGGCAAACAGCGCGCGGAAAAAACCCGGAAAAACAAAAACGCGGCCTTCTACGAGGGGCAGGTCCAGTCCGCGGCCTATTTTATCCAGACACACCTGCCGGTGACCATGGGCAGGATCAGGGCCTTAAAGGCTGACTGCACCGCTGTTGTCGATATCCCGGAATCGGGTTTCGGCGGCTGAAAAGCTTCACATCAGGTTTGGCATTATGCTCCGGGCCTTGTTTTTATCTTGCCTGCATCCTGAGTGCTGAATCCAGCCTTATGGTTTCGCCGTTTAAGACCGGGTTGGCAAGAATTGAGCTTACCATCATTGCAAATTCCGACGGCCTGCCGAACCTGGATGGAAACGGAAGCTGCTTTTCCAAGGACTCGCGGGCTTTGTCAGGAAGTGCGGCAAACATGGGCGTGTCAAACAGGCCAGGGGCTATGGTAACAACCCTTATTCCTGAGCCTGCAAATTCCCTTGCCATGGGAAGGGTCATGCCCACAATGCCGGCCTTGGAGGCTGAATAAGACGCCTGGCCGACCTGACCCTCAAAGGCCGCAATCGAGGCTGTGTTTATAACAACGCCGCGTTCGCCTTCAGAATTCGGGGCGTTTTCCATCATACGGGCTGCAGCCAGACGGATGACGTTAAATGTCCCGATCAGATTGACCTGTATGACCTTATTGAAGTGATCAAGCGGCATAGGCCCTTTTTTGCCGACCACTTTTGCCGGAATACCGATGCCCGCGCAGTTTACCACCGTATGTATCGCGCCGAACGCCTCCATGGTTTTTGAGATGCTCTCTGTGACGGAGTTTTCATCAGCGACGTCAGTGCGGCAATAAATTGCGGCATCGCCGAGTTCTTCGGCCAGGGCCTGGCCGCGGGCATCGTCAAGGTCAAAAATGGCGGCTTTTCCGCCTTCCTTTACTATCATTCGCACTGTGGCCTCCCCGAGGCCTGAGGCGCCCCCTGTGACAATGAAAGTGCTGCCTTTTATTTCCATTTTTTATGTCTCCTTGCTGCTTTGTGTTGAAACGCCGTGGGAAATAATTTCACATAAATCGCCAGCATATTGATCAGCAGGGATGTCTCTTTCAAAGATTACGCCCGGCAGGCACAGATGCTCTATGCCTCCAAGGATCACCTGGCGGATTATTGCCGGTGCCAGGTCATTTCTGATTTCCTTGTTTTTTATCCCTGTTTCAATAAGCTCCAGAATCATACTGCCGTATTTCTGCACTATCCGATAGGGCTCGCTTTTAAAATATGCGGGATGATTTCTTACCTCGAGCAGCAGAATTTTCGCGAATATGCGGTTTTCAGCATAATAGTGGATATGGCCCCGGATCAGACTGTGCAGTTTTGCAAGTTCGCCGTCTATGTCTTTCAGCTCGGTTTTGATACTGGAAACCAGTGCTTTTAAGTCGTTTGCAAGTACATGGTGGAGCAGGCCCCGCTTGTCTTTGAAATAGCGGTATATCAGCGCTTCGTTTACCCCTGAGGTGCGTGCGATTTCCGCTGTGGTAATTGAATTGAAATCTTTTTGCACCAGCAGGGTTCGCAGAGCATTTTCGATTTTGATCTGCCCCGGCGGTACCTGGCGGGGCTCTTGCTGAATATCCATGTAGATATTGGCCTGGAGGGGTGCATGGTTAAAGAAAAGTAAAACTTACTTACATTATTAAAGCAAGTTTTACCCAATCTGTTTGGTTTGTCAAGAAAGGAGTTGAGACGGATCTGATCAGGCGGTTTGTTTTGCCTGATTATGCTGCCTGCCGGTATCTATGGGATAGAGCCTCCCTGACTGATCTTTTACAGTATCGGGGCGGGAAACAAGTTCGAGTTCTTCGTGGGCCGCTACGTTTGACAGGCAGAGCGAAATTTTGAGCATGATACCGGCAAGCATCCCTGAGCCTGTATCCGAAGCAAGTCCGATAGACGAGATATCCCCGAAATTGATGCATCCAACGGTTTCCCCGTCGATCTGCACGGGGCAAGCAGCCATGGATTTTACCGGGTATATGCCGCTTTCCGGGAAAAGGGGTGAAAACGTCCCGGGATCTGAAATCTGGGCGGCAGCCTGCGGGTCGGGTATAAGGCGGTTGAAATCCTCACGGCTGATAAAGCCTGTTCTTACCTTCAGGGTAAGTGACTGTTCAACGCGGTTTACCAGCTCGGCCAGTCTGCTGTCTTCTATTATGCTCATCCAGATATATGGCGAGTTAAACAATGTTATCATTTCAGAGATCAAGTGCTCAAAGAAATCCGTGAGGCAGAGCGTAGAGATTATCCGGGCATCGAGCCGGCGGAATTTCTGCTCAGCAGTTTCTTTTTCCTTTAGTTTTTCCACTATGCGTTCAACGTATTTCATTTGCCCTTTAACTCCTTTGTTTCTGGTTTGGGGGGTTTGATCTTTTTTAAAGGCAAATCGGCTGAAAACCTTTCAGATCTATAAACACTGCAAAATAAATGCCGGACCTTACAATAAAAAGGTTTCAGAGAATAAGTCTTTGAAATTTTTAATTATATCAGAATCAAATATCCGCCCCCGGACCGCGGGACCATGGGCACAGTGTGTCATTTTGTATTCATATGTATTCAAAAAGATAATGAAATTCAGCCAGAAGCTGCCTGTGACCATGCATAAAGCGCAATCGCCGCTGCCGCAGCTGCGTTTAAAGATTCTATTTCCGGCCGGATGGGAATAGAGACAGCGTTTTTGCGCAGATGGTCCGGAAGGCCCGGGCCCTCCATTCCCGGCAGAAATCCGAAGGTCCCGGGAAATTCAAATTTGCCAATTGGGGCGCCATCCGCGGAAAGGGCCACAATCGGCAGATTTTCTGACAGTTCATGAAGCTGCGGCCCTTTAAGCATTCTGGCGTGAAGTACTGCTCCGCCGGAGGCGCGCACAGCCCTGGGATGAAAAGGATGGGCCGCTTCTGCAAGCAGAATGACCGAGTCTGCACCAAAGGCGACAGCCGATCTGATTACTGTGCCGACGTTTTCCGGACCCTGAAAAGGTATCAGTATGCTGCAGCCCCGGGGAAGTCCCTGCTGCTGGTCCCAGGTCTGTATCTCAGGCGTTTTTACCAGAAGAAGAGGGGATTTTGTGCCTATTGCATCCAGGGTCTTGAAAAGCTGCGGTTCGAGCTGATACCAAACCGCTTCGGCCGGCAGGTTTTCAGGCGGGGGGCATTGCACGGATTTTGTAATCCAGGCCAGGCATTGCCCGCCAAAGGCTGACAGAATTTCATTTACCTGTTTTGTCCCGAAAATCAGGGCTTTTTTCTGCTTTTTTGCACCTTTTCCGGAGAGAAGTTTTTTAAGGTCTTTAAAGGTCTGGTTCTGTTCACTTTCAATTATTTTCACCGTGTGTTTTTTCATTGCATTTTGCCTTTGCTGCCGCGGCGGCGAATCCTTGCGTTCAAATATTACAAGCCTTCTGCGATGAGGCGTGTTTGGAATTTCATAGGCTATATCGTTTAAAAGCGTAAACCGGTCTTTTACGGTTCCTATGGCTTCGGCAATTTCACGGTCGCAGCCGGGCCCTTTCATAAATACGGCAAGTCCTTGCTTTTCCAGACAACCCCTGATCCGTTCCAGGGTTTTTCCCATATGTTCCACCGCCCTGGTTATAACTCCCGCCACAGGTTCTTCATAGGCCGGCGTGATTGCGTGGCCGTATACACTGGTTCCTTTCAGCCCCAGCTCTGCTGCAGCGGTTTCCAGAAATGCGGCCCTGTTGCCGCGGCTTTCAGCAAGGACTATCTCAATTTGCGGGTGGGCGATTTTAAGAGGGATTCCCGGCATGCCGGCCCCTGTTCCCAGGTCTATTAAGGGGGATGGCAGATTCAGAAAACGGCCGGGCAGTATCGAGTCTGCATAAAGCTTGAGCACCATGTTTTCAAATCTGTGGATTCGGGTAAGATTCAATTCTGCATTGTACCTGCGCACCAGGTTGTGGTATTGCCATAACAGGGAAAGCTGGCGGTCTGAAAATTCAATTCCGCAGGCGCGAAGCAGCCGGTCCATATTATAACATGAATAGTGCTCAGACATATTTTTTTACCCCAAAATGGCCTGTTTTTTACGAAGACAACCATCTTCTGGTTGTATATAAACCATCCGGGCTTCTTATACAAGGTGATCGAACAGGAGATGCTTCGCTTCCGGATCTGGCAAAACAGTGGATCAAAATTCGTTATCAAAAGCCGGGAAAGGTTTACCTGGCCCTTGTACACCGGCTGGATCGCCCGGTAGCCGGCGTGACCGTTTTTGCCAGAACTTCGAAGGCAGCATCCAGGTTAAGCGATCAATTCCGGTCCAAAGAGGTGCAAAAGCGGTACCTGGCTGTGGTTGAAGGCCTGGTGGACAAGCCGGAAGAAGAGCTTGTGGATTATATTCAGCGGCACGGTCCCACAAGCACGATAAAGGATTCGCCCGCAGAGGAAAGCCGGAAAGCAAGGCTTTATTTCAGAGTGGTAGACAGGGATCGTGACCGCAGCCTTCTTGAAATCGATCTTTTCACCGGAAGACACCACCAGATACGTGCGCAACTGGCAAATATCGGTTTTCCAATAGTCGGTGATCTGCGCTACGGCGCTTCCGCACCACTGCCGCAAAGGCAGCTTGCCCTTTTTGCTCAGAAACTTGCTTTTACGCATCCGGTCAAAAAAGAAACCATAAGTATTGTATCGCCCCTGCCAATGGGATGGCCGTGGCCCGGGGCAAAGCAGGACTCCGATGCTC
>CAZVFQ010000031.1:0-15981 GCA_964626455.1 uncultured Desulfobacteraceae bacterium
AAGAGTTAAACGAAAATGCCGACAAGTTCGACGGCGAAATAACCGGAATTGATCCAGGAGCAGGAATAATGTCTGCAACCGAGGACGCCGTGGAAAAATACAACATCACGGACATGGAACTCAAGGAAGGCAGCGACGCCATGATGACCGCGGTGCTCAAGGACAAGATCAAAAACGATGAGTGGGTGGTTGTAACCGGCTGGACACCGCACTGGAAATTCGGCGCCTGGGATCTGAAGTATCTCGAGGACCCCGAGGGTGTCTACGGTGATGAAGAAACCATCAACACTGTGGTCAGAAAGGGGCTTAAAGACGACGACCCCGAATTGTTTGCTTTCCTGGACAAATTCTATCTTGAGCTTGAAGACCTTCATGAGCTTATGGCCATGAACCAGGAAGAAGATGATCCTGAAGGAAACGCACGAAAATGGATGGAGGAAAATCCAGAAAAAGTCGAAAAATGGCTCCCGTAAACCTGGAAAGCTGAGATACCTCTGCTGAAAACCAAAAGGCCCTGCCCGGCTCCGCGCCCGGCAGGGCCTTTTAAAGGACGAACAAATCACCAATGGCCGCCTCAATTTGCGGGGCTGAAAAGAAAACGGGGGCATGATGAAACCGGCCGTATTACTTTTACTGATACTTGCAGCATCCCTTGGAGTCCTGCCGCTTTCTGCCGGCTCCCGGGCAGCAGGCCAGGGAAAAAAAGCAGAAATCGTATACGTGGAATGGGCCAGTGCCGCGGCTACATCGCATGTAGTAAAAGCGGTGCTGGAAGAAAAAATGGGCTATGAGTGTAGCCTCAAACCGGTCAGTGCCCCGGCCCTCTGGCAGACAACAGCCTCCGGAAATACCGACGGATTTGTGTGTGCCTGGCTGCCAAGCCTCCACAGGACATATTATGCAAAGGCCGGCGAAAATGTAAATGATCTTGGTCCCAACCTGGAAGGTACAAAAGTGGGTTTGGTAGTCCCGCAATATGTAGAGATAGACTCCATAGAGCAGCTCAGCAGCCACGCTGAAAATTTTGACAGCAAAATAATCGGAATTGATCCCGGAGCCGGCATTATGCTGGCTGCAAAAGACGCCATAGAAGCATATGGACTTGAGGACATGGAACTTGTCCCCGGCAGCGGGGCCGCAATGACCGCAGTATTGGAAAACATGATAAACAAGAAACAGTGGGTTGTTGTAACCGGCTGGACCCCTCACTGGAAATTTGCCAGATGGGACTTAAAGTACCTTGAAGATCCAAAAGACGTATTTGGCGGATCAGAGGCTATCCATACGGTGGTCAAAAAAAATTTGGAAGACGAACAACCTGAACTCTATGAATTTTTAGATAATTTTTCCTGGGAAATAGAAGATATCAACCAGGTCATGGGCATGATCCAGCAAAGCGGCAAACCATACGAAAGCGCGGTTGAATGGATCAATGAAAACCCGGAAAAAGTAGAATCCTGGCTGCCCGGCAAATAATAAGAAAGCGGCCGAAGCCGCTTTCCGGTTTAAGGTTTTTATTTTTTAAACACCAGTTTCCCGCCTATTAGCCCTGCAATAACCGCTGCTGCCAGCATAACAAGGTTAAGCAGTACAAAACCCGCTTTCTTCCCGCCAGCAGATGTAAGTATATCCGGGTTTATCAGAAACCAAAGCACAACCAGAAGGCATGATACCGAAACCACGGCCGCGGCTGCAATCTTTATTGTAAACAATCGGGTAAAATTGCCTCCGTACTTTCGCTGCCAGGCATTATATCCTGAATAAACAACAAGCGGAAGAGAAACCAAGACCATGATGCTGTTGTAAAATGCAGCTGATGCCAGGGTTTCTGCAGAAAAAAGTATCGCCAGCAGAACAAAAAACACAGATACCGGCAAAACCCCGTTCGGAATGTGCACCGAGACCGGATGTGCATGATGCCGTATCATAAGCTTATTTAGAATTTCCAGCCTGGCAATTGCCCCTTGCTGTCCTGACACCCTTGATTCGGTTTTTTCCGCACCGTCTTCTGCCTCCTCCTCTGTCTTTTTCCGGGCCTTTTCAAGCATATCCTTTTCCCGCTCCAGCTGGCGTGTCGTCTTTGCTGCCTGAATCTCTTCGGCCTCCTTTTGGCTGATCTCTACAAAACTGCTTTTGTCAGCGCCGCATACAGGACATTTTTCAGGAGGGGCGTCACCTGCATGAATATAGTTGCAGACCGTGCATCGCCATTTCTTCATAACCCAAGCCTTTCTTTTATCTTTCCTGTTTACCGGTGCCCACCAGGGGCAGTACCTGATCTATCTGAAAAGTTATCAGATACAGCTCTGTTTTATCCGGATCCGTATCTGTTGTAGGACATCTTCTCCGCAGCCCTTTAATACGCTCCGGATCGGTATCCTCGCCTGTTTTTGTAAGATACAGGCGGCATCCTTTGTATCCTTGCCCCTGCTCAATAAACAGGTAGGCTGCATTCGGGTTTTCAGTCAAATTTTTCCGGGTAAGCCTGTTTCTCATTATCATGACGGCAGTTTGGCCTTCTAAAATATGCGGTCTCGCATAAACAGCCGCATTTACCCTTCCGTTTGCACCGGCAGTAGACAGCACGCCCGTGCCTTCGGTCTGTTCAAAATATGCTTTTAAATCCTTTTCCATCCCTGTGTCTCCTCTTTTTAATGATTAAACCGATTATATATAAGCGCGGCCCACATAAAAGCCACGCCAAAACCGGAGCTTTTCCTGCCGTCCCGATGGAACGTACCCATAAAGATAATCCCCCTATAAGACAGTTTCAAACTTTCAAGGGCATCTTGTCGTTTTTTTCGACTGCGGCTTTGTGTCTTACCAGGCATTTCCATAACCCAGGCATCTCTTCCAATTCCTGCAAATACCATCCCGGCTCTTGCGGTTTTTACCGCTGCGGGCCGCCGGGGCGGATTTGTTCGCTGCTGACTCACAAACCACCCCGCCGCCCCTTGCCCCAAAATCCGTGAAACTCCAGATTTCCACTTGTGGCTGTTTCAAACCCGTGGATCTAAAAAACTCATTCCGATGAAGTCGGTGCTGTAAACTTCAAGACTGCAGATTTGTACCATGCGGCCAACCCGTGGGCGGGTTTTGAGGACGCATTGCATGAGGGCCGGCAAGCAGCTGCAGGCGAGCGGAGCCGGGCGGCCGGCGCTTGTTTGAGCACACGATAGTGTGCGAGTTCGCCGGACGCCGCGTAGCGAGCCGTGCAGATGCCCGGCCCGAATGCAGCGGCCGAAAAGCCCGCCCACGGGTTGACCAGCATCCAAAAAACCAGACTGTGGGTTTCTGTTTTTCCAGACCCTACAACAATCCAGGGCCTCTTACCAGACCCTGCAAAAATCAAATTGCCTCCTGCACTCTTTGCCGCTTGGGGCCGGCAATAAGCTGTTTTTCCATAAACGATTTGCTTGACACAAATACGGGCGTGGATATACTCATTTTATCTAAAGCTTGTTTTCAGACACCAGCAGTAGAAAAACCAGGTATTCGCACCGGACTGACTCTTAACCACAGCAGCACGGAGAAAAGTCAATATGACCGAAGAAAACACGTCCACCAGTACTAAGTTTCTTGCGCACCCGGAAGTAAAAAAAACCACCGGAAACATCAATCACGCATTAACCGAACGGCTCGAATTTGTACCGCCCCTGTGCAAAGCCTTTAACTCTTCCTATACGCACCTTGAACCTGATCCTGCCTATACGTTTCAAATTCACCCTTCTGCCAGGGAAAAACTGCCGGATATAATAGACAACCCGGTACAGCGGATTACCGGATGTGACACGCTTCCTGACACGCAAAAGCCCTGGAACCGAGCTTTAAACATAGGCATCGTATTTTCAGGAGGGCCTGCTCCGGGCGGGCATAACGTGATTGCCGGCGTGTTTGACGCCATGCGCAAAGTAAACCCTGAAAGCCGCCTTTTTGGATTCCTGCTGGGCCCTGACGGAATACTTGAAAACAACTGCACCGAAATTACAAGACAAAAAGTCGATTCATTCCGGAACCTTGGGGGCTTTACCATGATCGGCACAGGGCGGACCAAAATAGACACCCCTAAAAAAATGGAACTTGCAAAAAAAACATGCCGCAGTCTTAATCTGGATGCCCTTGTAATCGTAGGCGGGGATGATTCGAATACAAACGCTGCATTTTTGGCACAGGAGCTCTACAATGATGGTATCCAGGTTATCGGTGTGCCCAAAACAATAGACGGCGACATACAGGTACGGGATAAAAACAACGAGCTGCTTTGCGCTGTATCATTCGGCTTTCATACGGCTGCAAGGGCTTTTTCACACAACATCAGCAACCTGTGCGCAGACTGCAGCTCTGATGTGAAATACTGGCATATATGCAAGGTCATGGGGCGTGTGGCAAGCCATCTTGCCCTGGAAACCGCCCTGCAGGTACATCCCAACATAACTCTTGTGGGAGAGGAAATTGCGGATTTTGTTGACGAAGATCGGATAAGAAAAGCAAACAAGCAAGGCACCGTGGACTATACCGCCTATGGTATGACCTTACGGCACGTCTCCCGCCTGATTTGCGACGGCATTGTCAAGCGGGCAGCAGCCGGCAAAAACTACGGCGTAATTGTGATGCCGGAAGGCCTGCTTGAATTTATCAATGAAATCCAAGTCTTTATCATCAAGCTAAATACCATTATAGCAGACTATAATGAAACCCATGACACGGATTTTCACACGACTTTTCCAACGCTGGATGAAAAACTCGACTATTTGCGGAGAATGGCCAGGATGGCAAGGGAGAACCACACATTTTCCGTATGGAATACCAGGGATGACGACCTGTTTAACGTGCTGCCGCCTTTTTTCCAGGAAGGTCTTTTAACCGAGCGCGACAGCCACGGCAATTTCCAGTTCTCACAGGTGGAAACAGACAAGGTAATAATGGGGCTGGTAAAGGACTACCTTAAAATTCTGGCAGAAAGAGGGGTTTACAAAATCGGCATCCAACGGGACTGGTATCTTCGTACCATGGAGGAAAGCGGCCTGGACCCGGAAATTTACGGACCTGCGCTTTTCAAAAATTTCCTTGGTGATGACCGGTTTCTTATGGTCGCAGAATCGATAGTTTCAATAAAGACCCTTAAACAGACCCTGGTTAAAGAAGGCATAATCAACGAAGACAACAACGTTCCGGCGCAGGTTGAAAAAATATACAAGGCATCTGTTCCGAAATTCAAAACACAGAATCATTTCTACGGATATGACGGAAGGGGAAATGATCCAACCTGGTTTGACTGCACCTATACCTACAACCTGGGCCGCACGGTTTTTTCTTTAATCGCCGGTGGTGCAACCGGACAGATGGCTGCTATTAAAAACCTTGAAAAAACCTTCGGGGACTGGGAGCCGCTGGGTATCCCGATAGCCCCCCTCATGCATCTCGAAGAGCGAAAAGGCAAACTTGCCCTGGTGCTTGAAAAAGCACTGGTCGATATTGATTCCCCGGCATTCAGGGTATTTTCGGCCATGCGCGAAAAGTGGCTGGCCGCACACCCGGGCCCTGACTGTTACCGCCGCCCCGGCCCCATCCGTTATTCGGGTCAAAGCGAGGATGCCCGACCCATTACGCTTGTGTTAAACGAACTGGGCCGGACACAGCCATAGCAAAGCTTAGTTGCTGACCAGTTGGGCCATGCGTTCCACTATCTTCTCAAAAGCTTTCGTAGCCGGCGTATCAGCATAGGCCTGCATATAAGATTGCCCGGAATCGCCTGCCTTTACCAGGTCAGTGTCAAACGGGATGCGGCCCAGAAATGTCAGCCCGAACTGCTCTGCGGTCTTTTCACCGCCGCCTGTACCGAACAGATCAATGATTTCTCCGCAATGCGGACATTTATATCCGCTCATATTTTCAATTAAGCCGAATACCGGCATCTGAACTTTGCTGCAAAAATTAATGGATTTCCGCACGTCAGAAAGCGCCACCTCCTGCGGGGTTGTTACGATAATGGCCTGAGCCCCCTCAACGGTCTGCGCAACGCTCATTGGCTCATCCCCGGTACCGGGCGGTGAATCAACAATCAGAAAATCAAGGTCCCCCCAGTCCACATCTGAGACAAACTGGGTAATTGCCGAATGCTTAAGAGGTCCGCGCCATATAACTGCTGAATCCTTATCCGGCATCAGGCCCTCGATTGATATTACAGCCAGATTATCCGAATACCGCATGGGAGAAAGCTTTTTGCCGTCACCCGTCAAAAGGCCTGTTAAACCAAGCATTCGCGGCACATCCGGACCATGGACATCCACATCCATAATCCCTACCTTATATCCCTGTTCTGCTAAGGCCAATGCGAGATTTACGGATACGGAGGTTTTTCCGACCCCGCCCTTGCCGCTCATAACCAGAAATTTATGCTTGATCCGGCCGAGTGTTTCCTTTAACGATTTTTCCTGCTCCTCCTGCTGCTTGTGCTGGGTGCTCTGCGCACTGCACCCGCCCTGCTGAGACTCTGTCATCGTAATGAACTCCTTATATCAATTTAATGTATCTGATAAAAAGCCTGTGAACAACCCGGGAATTCGGGTTTAACAAGGCCTTGCCTCACGAAGGCCAAGTCTTCCTACTTCCGGTTTTCCGCATTCCGGACACGCTCCGGGTCTTCCGGTTCCGTACGGTTCAACCCATTGATGGCTGCATGCCCTGCAGGCAAACCTGCGTTCTGCTTCCACGAACTGGTAGGACCCACCTTCGATACGAATCGCCTTGCCGTTTATCAGTGCGTCTGCCACCACTTTACGTGCCTGCTCTATAATCCTGCCGAAAGTGGCCCTTGAAACGCCCATCATTTCGCCTGCCGCCTCATGTGAAAGCCCTTCGTAGTCAGCCAGACGTATCGCCTCACATTCATCAACCGTCAGGCTGGATTCGGAAAGCTCTTTCATCGGAATGCCGCGGGGCTTGAAATAACTGACATTCGGATTATATGACACATTTCTTTTTTTGTGAGGTCTGCCCATTTTCCTCCCTTTTATGAGATATTACTCAAAATAATAAAATATAACCTGTACGCACTTCTGTCAAGGCTTCAAAAGACGTTTTTTAACCGAGCCTGCATGTGCAGCCAGACCCTCGGTTTCGGCCAGGCCGATGATATCATCGGCTTCCCTTAAAAAAGCATCTTTTGCATAATATACCACACTGGTCTGCTTTACAAAGCAGTCAACGGAAAGCGCTGATGAAAAACGGGCCGTACCTCCTGTAGGAAGCACATGATTGGGCCCGGCCACATAATCTCCGACCGGCTCAGGACTATAGCCGCCCAAAAAAACAGCTCCCGCATTTTTAACCAAAGCCAGCCATGCAAAAGGATCTTCTACCTGAAGTTCAAGATGCTCAGGAGCAATCCTGTTGGAAAGCGCTATTGCGGTCTCCACATCGGATACGATAAAAACCGCCCCGTAATCTAAAAGAGAACGCTGCGCTATGTCTTTTCGCGGCAAATCCGATAGCTGGGCCTCTATCTCCACGCAAACATTTTCAGCAAAAGATTTGGAAAGTGCAATCAGTACTGCCGAAGACAGGGCGTCGTGTTCCGCCTGGGACAGCAGATCCGCTGCTATAGATGCCGGATCAGCCGTCTCATCTGCAATCACAAGGATCTCGCTTGGCCCGGCAATCATGTCTATACCCACTTTGCCGGAAACAATCTTTTTGGCCAGGGTAACATAAATATTTCCGGGTCCTGCAATCACGTCCACCGGTAGGACCGATTCGGTTCCATAGGCCAATGCCGCAATCGCCCAGGCACTTCCTATTTTGTAAATCTCACTTACCCCGGCTGCTTCGGCTGCCGCCAGTAAATGTGCATTTACCGTGCAGTCTTCCATGGGCGGGGTTACCATGACCACCCTGGAAACACCCGCGATTGCCGCCGGAATTGCCCCCATAAGAACAGAAGATACAAGCGGCGTCTTGCCGCCCTTTGCTCCGGGCACATATATTCCGGCTGCATCCACTGGATTTACGAGCTGGCCGAGAACTACGCCCTGTCGATCAGTGCTGATCCATGAATTTCTAACCTGCCTGCGGTGAAATGCCTCTATCTGGGATGCGGCGCGGTTCAGTGCAGACAAAAATTGCGGCTTCACACTCCTTGAAGCCTCTTTGACCTCATCATCTGTGACACGAATCAATTCCCGGGTCATTTCAGGGGAGTCAAACCGTCTGGTATATTCCATCAAAGCGGCATCCCCTCTGGTCCGGACATCTTCGACCATGGCCAAAACTTTTTCATAATCACCCGCAGCATAATCCAGTGCCCTGGCAAGTATTTTTTCTATCCGATCTTGCGCATGTGCCGAAGGATATGTAAGTATTTCCATCATATTTTTGCTCCGGATACGGATTAAACAGTTAAAGGACTGCTCTTTCGGGTTGAATCTTTTCTTTTATGGGATACAGCTAATATTGTCAATAATCCGGCGCCTGAAAACCGGATTTTTGCAAAAAATTTGACTTTTTCCGGGCAATATGCCATATTTAAAAATTTATGAATATTAAAACTTAACAATAAAAGGAGAAAAGATATGGCTGAAAATAGAATATGCAATTTCAATCCAGGGCCGGCCGCGCTGCCTGAACCGGTATTAAAGGAAATCCAGGAAAATGTCGTTGACTTCCAGAATTGCTGCATGTCCATTCTCGAGATAAGCCATCGTTCAAAAGATTTTGACAATGTGATAAACGATGCGGTTGCAAGGACAAAACGGCTGCTTAATGTCGGGGACGACTATCACGTGCTTTTCCTTCAGGGCGGGGCGAGCCTTCAGTTTGCAATGATTCCGATGAACTTTCTCGGACAGGGCCGCACGGCAGATTACATTAACACCGGAACATGGTCCACAAAGGCGATAAAGGAAGCAGATATCCAGAAGAAAAACTACCACGTGGCCGCTTCCTCAGAGGACCGCAATTTCGCCTATATTCCAAAGGAATTTTCTTTTACACCGAATGCGGCTTACGTACATATAACGTCCAACAATACAATCAAGGGCACCCAGTGGGACAAATTTCCCGACACCGGAAACATCCCCCTGGTGGCTGACATGTCCTCGGATTTCATGTGCAGACCAATTGACATGTCGAAATTCGGCCTCATTTACGTTGGCGCCCAGAAAAACATAGGCCCTGCAGGGGTCTGCATGGTAATCGTACGCGACGACATGTTAAAGCTAATCCCTGACGGGCTGCCAACCATGCTCGACTACAGGACCCATGTTGAAAAAAATTCCATGTACAATACTCCTCCATGTTTTGCAGTATACACGGTTCACCTGGTTTTAAAATGGCTTGAGCAAACCGTGGGAGGACTTTCGGAAATGGAGAAAATCAACAGAAAAAAAGCCGGCATCCTGTATACGGCAATTGACGAAAGCGACTTTTACAAGGCAACCGCTGACAAAGACAGCCGCTCTCTTATGAACGTCACCTTCAGGCTTCCCAATGAGGATCTGGAAAAGAAATTCATAGAGCAAGCCACCCAAAACGGACTTGGAGGGCTTAAAGGCCATCGCTCCGTGGGCGGCTGCCGGGCATCTATCTATAATGCCGTCACAGTAGAATCTGTTGAGAAACTGGTTTCCTTTATGAAGGACTTTGAAAAGAAAAACAAATAATTAAAAAAATCCGAATTTACTGCAACAAAAAGGCGCCGGGCAGAACCCGGCGCCTTTTTCATGGCTTATCATGCTGTCCCAATGCAGCAGTATTATTCAACCAGCTCAAACAGTGCAGCAGCACCCATACCGCCGCCGATACACATTGATTCCACGCCGTATTTCACTTTGCGTTCCTGCATTTCGGTCATAAGCTGGGCACACAGCTTTGCGCCTGTGCAGCCCAGGGGATGGCCCAGGGCAATGGCGCCGCCGTTTACGTTAACAATCCTCTTGTCGCTGTCAGAGGCCCACAGGCTCTTATCATCATACATTCCCAATTGCTGAAGACAGTATATAGCCTGGGATGCAAACGCTTCGTTTACCTCAAAAATTCCGATATCCTCGAGTTTTTTACCGGTCATATCAAGAAGCTTGGGAATGGCATATGCAGGGCCCACGCCCATCTCGTCTGCCCTCACGCCTGCCACCGTATAACATACAAGCTTTGCAACAGGCTTTACATTATACTTCTTTACAGCCTCCTCGCTCATGATAAGAGTAGCAGCCGCACCGTCTGTTGTCTGAGAAGAGTTGCCTGCAGTGACAGATCCGTTTGCCGCAAAAGCCGGACGCAGCTTTGCAAGCCCCTCCATGCTGGTGTTTTCCCGAATGCCGTCATCAAAATCCTGAACAAAGGTCTCCTCAACCCAATCGCCGTTTTTCTCCACGAACTTTGAGGCCGGAGTCGGCACCAGCTCCTTGTACAAACCGTTTTTCTTGGCATTGGCAGCCTTCATCTGGGAATGATAGCCGAACTCATCCTGCATTTCCCTGGTTATGTTATAGCGGTTGGCCACGTTTTCAGCGGTTGCGCCCATGGAAATATAAACATCCGGATTTTCCTTTGCCCATTTAGGATGGGGACGCAAAATGTTGCCGCCCATGGGAACAATCGTCATGGATTCTATCCCCCCGCCTATGGCAACATCGCACATGCCGGATTTGATCCGCATGGCCTGCAGCGAAATTGCTTCCAGCCCCGAGGAGCAGAACCGGTTTACTGTCGCACCGCATGTTGTATCAGGAAAACCGCACATCTGGGCGATAACCCGTCCGATGTTCATTCCCTGCTCGCCTTCCGGAAACGCACATCCAATCATGATATCTTCAACGTCTTTTTTTTCAACGCCCTGAGTTCTTTCCACCACCTCGCTTACCACGGTCTTTAACAGATCTTCGGGCCGGGTCTGGGCAAATGCGCCTTTGCGCCTGCGGCAGCCCGGAGTGCGGAGTGAGGTGACAATGTAGGCTTCTCTCATCTTTATATCCTCCTAACTTTCGGTTGTTATTTACTTTACAGGAACAAGGGCTTGCCTGTATTCATCATGTGCTCAGCCATTTTCTGCGTCTCCTCTGTTTTCCAGAGATCCACAAAGGCTTCGCGCTCAAGCTTCATCATATATTCCTCACTGACCTGCGTCCCCTGGGGCACATCACCGCCAGCCATACAATAACAAGCTCTCTTGGAGAGGGTTTCCATATGAGGCGTAATAAAACCGCCCACCTTCATGCTGAGCATCTCAGCCCATACCATCCCCTGGGCTTCTCTGCCGAATACAGGAAATTTCTCCTTGCGAGGCGGCACATAGCAGTCATCGACCATTTTAAGAACTTCCTTCTTGGCTTCACCGATCAAAAGATCCCTGTTAAACACGATCCTGTCTGCCGGCCGCAGAAAACCGCTGTTTCTGGCCTCTGCCGCAGAATTGGAAACCTTTGCCTGGGCTACGTGCATGAAGGCCTGAACGAAAAAGCCCGCATAATCCGTTATCGTGGCCACCTGCGGTTTATACTTTATATAATTCTGCCACAGGTGCATCATGCCGCAGCCGCCGGGCACAAGGCCTGCGCCTATTTCCACCAGGCCCATGAACAAATCGGCGTTTGCCACTATACGGTCCGAAGCCAGACAGGCCTCTGCACCGCCGCCGAGTGCCAGGCCAAACGGAGCGGCCACCACGGGATACGGAGCATACTTTGAGGTCATTATGCTTTGATGCACGGTCTTTATAAAATCATCAATTTCAGAGAATTTGCCTTCCTTTGCCAGCCCCAGCATATAAGCCAGATCTCCGCCTGCGGAGAACGGGGCGGGCATTCCTGAGGCCTGGTTGCCGACCACAACCCCGACACCGTTTTGCCGGACATAATCATGGGCCTCAAGCATGAATTCGACCATTTCCCGGTTTACTGCATTCATCTTTGTATGAAACTCAATGTCAAATACCCCGTCGCCCAGATCTATAAGTGAACATGAGGGCACTGATTTTACCACCTTGTTTTCCTGGCGCAGGTTATAAAGATTTATCTGCTTCTCACTTACCGGCACCGGCTTATAGGAGCCTGAGGCAAAGTCATAAAAGTATTTTCTCCCGCCTTCGATTTTATAGAAAGTCTTGTTTCCGGCTTCCAGAAATTTCTTTATTTTTTCCGGGACCTGCCGGCCCTCTTTTTCCATCTTTTCAACAGATTCCTTCACCCCGATGGCGTCCCATGCATCAAACGGGCCCATTTCAAAATTGTAGCCCCATTTCATGGCATTATCTATATCCACTATAGTATCGGAAATCTCGGGGATACGGTTTGCGGCATAAATCAAACTGTCTGCAACCACATCCCAGGCAAATTTTGCACCCTTGTCATCGCCGTAGACTATGGCGCGCATTTTTTCAGGAAGGGCTGCTTTCTTTTTGGCCTCCTGGAGACAAGGGAAATCGGCTTTTCCGTATTCTTCGTATTCCAGGGTCTCCGGATTGATCACCTTTCGGATTGTCTTCCATTCCGGGGTGATATCCTTTTTGTAAAACCCGCCCTTTGTCTTGTTGCCAAGCATGTTGTTTTCATACATCTTTTTGACAAATTCTGGCAGGTCCATGGTCCCGCGCATCTCATCGTCCGGGCACATGTCATAGCAGTTCTTTGCCACGTGATACATGGTGTCAAGGCCTACCAGATCGGCCGTCTTAAATGTTGCCGTCTTGGGCCGGCCCATGGGCTGGCCGAAAATGGCGTCAACTTCGGGAATGGTCAGGCTGTGTTCCAGCATCGCGTGCATTGCCCTGCCCATGCCCTGGATTCCAATGCGGTTTCCGATAAAATTGGGGGTATCTTTTGCCCAGACAACGCCTTTTCCCAGGTATTTTTCACAGAAATCCGCCATGAAATCGAGCACATCTTTTCTTGTATCAGGGCCCGGGATTATTTCGAGCAGATGCATGTGACGCACAGGGTTGAAAAAATGGGTCCCCAGGAAATGCTGCTTCATATCATCGCTTAATTCCTGGGACATGTCTTTTAAGGGTATGCCGGAAGTATTTGAACTTACCACCGTTGCTTTCTTTCGGATCTTGTCCAGCTTTTTAAACAGTTCCTGCTTGATCTCAAGCTTTTCAACCACCACTTCAACAATCCAGTCGCAATCTGCAAGCTTGTCTATGTCATCTTCAAGATTGCCGGTGGTTATAAGTTTGGGATCATTTTTCTTGTCCATGAAAAGCGGCGGCTTTGCATTGATTGCATCCTTGAGCCCCTTTTCCACGATACGGTTTCTTGCTTTGGGATCATTTTTCTCCTCCTCGGACAGATCAAAAGGGACAATGTCAAGGAGCAGGGTCTTGATACCGGCACTGGCAAGCAGGGCGGCGATACCGCCCCCCATTATACCGGATCCTATAACGCCTACCTGTGTGATTCTTCTTTGCATAATTACCTCCTGCTATATAAGTTAAAACCAATAGGGTAAAAAACCGACAATAATTCGCACCGCAAAATTCGGGAAAAATTATAATTTCCGTATATTTCCCAAACATTTGATATAAAGTATTTTAAATATCAAAGCAACAATTTTACTGTCAAGTGAAACACGAATATTTTCTGTGATTTCCGATGAATAATATTCATTTCAATCGCTGGCACAAGAATGAGGTTGACATTTCCTGCGGTTTTCTATTTTCTTGGACCTATAAACAGGGCAATAACAAATATCACCCAATCCGGAAAAAGGACTGAAAAACATGCGAATTGCAACTCTGTTCTGTTTGATCGTGGTCTCGGTATTTTCCACAGGGCCTGTTATGGCGCAGCAGCCGGAATCAAACGGCTCCCGGCAACAGGAAACCCTTTCAGCAGAGCAGCTGCTTGAACGACTGGAGAAGAGGTATTCCGGCAGAAGCTTCACGGCTGACTTCCGGCAGGAATCGACGCTGGAAGCCATGGACATAAAGGATGAGGCCTTTGGCAAAACATGGTTTAAACATCCCGGCAAAATGCGATGGGAATACCTTGAGCCGGAAAATCACGTGATCGTCTCTGACGGAGAGACCCTCTGGATTTACCGACCCGAGGACCGGCAGGTCTTGACCGGGGATGCCGTCGCCTATTTTGGAAACGGCAAAGGCGCAAGTTTTCTTGCAGATTTCGGGGTATTAAAAGACTTGTTTGAAGTCAGCATTGATGAGCGCGGGCAAAACAGCGTGAGGCTGAAACTCAAACCCAGGCAAACCCAGCAGGAACTCTCGGAGGTTTATCTTGAAATAAACAAGCAAAGCATGGATATCAAGCAGGTGGAGAGTGTCAACATATACGGGGATGTTACAAGCATCTTTTTTGAGAACCAGGAGTTTGATCCGGACATGGAAGACAGCCGCTTTGAATTTCGCATACCATCGGGCGCCGATGTGCTGAAAATGGAGCAATAGTTTATGGACCGTGCGATTTCAGAGAAAATACAGAAGCTGGCCCGGCAGAAAAACGCCCTGATCCTGGCACACAATTACCAGCCGCCGGAAATACAGGATATAGCAGACATGTGCGGCGACTCGCTGGAGCTTAGCATTAAGGCCGCCGGTACAGAGGCCAAGATTGTTGTATTTTGCGGCGTGCATTTCATGGCTGAAACTGCATCAATACTTTGCCCGGAAAAAACCATCCTGCTGCCGCGCACTGATGCGGGATGCCCCATGGCTGAAATGATAACCCCCGCAACACTGAAGGAAAAAATCAACTCAATGCCCGGGGTACCTGTGGTGACCTATGTAAACTCAAGCGCTGCTGTAAAGGCGATGTCAACGGTATGCTGCACCTCGGCAAACGCAGTAAAGGTTGTACAAAACCTTAAGGAAAAAGAAATACTGATGGTGCCTGACCGCAATCTTGCGGCCTATACCGCTGCTCATACCGGCAAAAAAATCCATCTCCGGGAAGGCTTCTGCCCGTATCATGACAGACTTGATCCAAAGACTGTAGAAAACATAAAAAAGGATCATCCCCGGGCTGTGTTTATGGCCCATCCTGAATGCCGCCCTGAGGTTACGGCCATGGCCGATATTGTGACAAGCACATCAGGAATGCTTGACTATGCGGCGCGCTCCGGGTCAGATGAGTTTATAGTGGGAACAGAAACCGGTCTTATTCATGCACTTAAAAAAGCCGGTCCCGAAAAATCGTTTTATCCTGCATCTGATCAGATGTACTGCAAAGACATGAAAAAAATCACCCAGGAAGATATTAAAGCAAGTCTGGAGAATCTTTCCGGCGAGGTTCGGGTACCGGAAAAAATTCGTATTCCGGCACTATCAGCGGTAAAGAAAATGCTGGCAGTTTAAATGCCGCTCTCAACCGTAGATATCCACATATTGTATATTTACAACCGTAAGCCGCTCCTTGACCATTCTGGCCATCTCGGACATAAAACGATATCCAAGTGCCGGGTCCTCTTCAAAGAGCGTCCTGAGATCCTCGCCCCTCCATGATAATGCCTTGACATCTGTAAGGGCCTTGGCACAGTACATATACGTTCCGTCAGGAACAAATATGGCCGCAGAAACCCCGAAACTATTGCCAGGCCCCATTTCCACCAGCCAGGTATGATGCTCAGGATGCTTGGCAACCGCCAGACCGATGCGACCTGAAAGCAATGCATAAATCTTGTCTGCCGTGCTGCCGCCGTGAAAAAAGAAACTACCTTTGCGCCTGCTTTCCAGAGAGGCCAGATCCCGCATTCGCTCGAGCCTGCTATCATCAAGAGGTTTAAACATGTTAATTTTTTGAAGATCCTCTATTTCAATCATTGCGACCTCCTTTCATAAATTTCCCTGACCGGCAAAACGTGAATCCTTATATAAAAAATATTACAGGAATTCAGCAGCATGTCAAGCCGCAAACAGCCCGTATTTGCAAATTTTAGCGGCCAACGTGCCCGCAGGCTTTCGTTGTTGCTATATTTTATTTTTGCTTGACCTATTTGAGCCAATGCTCTAAAAAAATAAGTTTGAACAATTTA
>CAZVFQ010000031.1:16081-28965 GCA_964626455.1 uncultured Desulfobacteraceae bacterium
TTTTTGCTTGACCTATTTGAGCCAATGCTCTAAAAAAATAAGTTTGAACAATTTATTTTCCCGATTAACCGGTATTGATTAACAGCGGAGGATTCGGCATGGCTTTTACGGTCTTACTATATGCCTCTTTAATAATATTTCTTCTCGGACTTGCATACAGAATTGGCACCTGGTTCAGCCGGGAGACAGGATATAATACAGACGGCCCAGCCGTTTCAAAGAGGGGGCTTAGCGCTCTGACCGGTATTGTTTCAGTTATTTTCAGCACAAAATTTTTCAAACTTATTCAAGTATTTTTTCTGGATATCCTTCTGCAAAAAAAAATCCTCAAGGAAAGCTTCTGGCGATGGGCCATGCACATGCTCATTTTCTGGGGATTTATCCTGCTTCTTCTCATGCACGCCCTGGAACAGATTATCACTGCCTCTCTTTTCAGCGATTACGAATCAACCCTGAATCCTTATTTTTTCCTGCGGGATTTATTCGGCTTCATGGTCCTGGCAGGAATCGTAATTGCCGTTTTCAGACGGTTTATCCTGAAGGTGCCCCGGCTTATAACCACTGGAATGGATAAATATGCAATTGCCATAGTGGCGCTTATAATCCTTTCCGGTTTTTTTCTTGAAGGTTTGAAAATCACCTCAAAAACCGAATTTACAAACATGGTAAATGATTATGCCGGGCTTCAGGAAAAAGAAGCACTGCCCCTTGAAGCCTACTGGGTAAAACATCATGGCCTTGTCTCCGAAGAAATCACCCGCCCGTTTGAAGACGACATGCTTGAACAAGGAGAGAGTTTGCACGAAAGCTACTGCGCTTACTGCCATGCCCCGGCAAAATCCGCATTTGCAAGCTACTCTCTTGCAAAAATCATCAGTCCTGTTGCCGCGCCTCTGGATCGTGCAGGCTTTGCTGCCATATTCTGGTATATTCATTTTCTTTCCTGTTTTATCGGACTCGCATACCTGCCCTTCAGCAAAATGCTCCATATTTTTTCAACACCATTGAGCCTTTTGGCAAACGCTGTAATGGATGAAGAAAAATCAAAGCCTGAAAACATTGCAACCCGGCAGATTCTGGAACTTGATGCCTGTACCCACTGCGGCACCTGCAGTCTTTACTGCTCTGCGATGATGGGATATGAAGCAAGAGAAAATTCCTATATTCTGCCGTCTGAAAAAATAGCACCCCTAAAAGCCTTGGCAGCAGGCAAAAAGCTTGATGAAAACGATACAAAAGCGATACTCGAGGGGCTTTATCTTTGCACGAACTGTGACAGGTGCACTGTTGTCTGCCCTTCGGGCATTAACCTCAGACAGCTATGGATCAATGCAAGGGAAAAACTCCTGCAGCAGGGGCCTGTTGAACCGTTGATTCTCTCTCAGCTTTCATTTTTAAGGGGATTGAAACGAAAACAGTTCCCGGAGAAAATCTATCTACCGCCCCTTGAAAAAGCCGAACAGGCGATTTGCGGAAAATTCGAGCCGCTGCTTGACACAGACCGGCCCATTAACCTGGATCAACCTGCAGAAGAAAAACAACCTTCACTTATTTCCGATACCACATTCTCATACTGTTTCGGCTGCCAGAACTGCTCCACGGTATGCCCGGTGGTCGGCAACTATGAAGACCCGCAGGAAGAAATAGGACTTCTGCCCCATCAGATTATGTGCTGCCTCGGCCTGGGACTTGCCGAAACAGCCCTGGGAGCAAAAATGATATGGTATTGCCTGACCTGTTACCAGTGTCAGCAGCATTGCCCGCAAAACGTAAAGGTAACAGATATCCTCTATGAGCTTAAATACATGGCCGTGGAAAATATGGATGAGAAAGTGGAAAATGATAACCAGGCCGGAGGTTTAATAAAATCATGATGCGCTACAGTCTATTTATCGGCTGCCAGATCCCCTCCAGGATACCGCAGTATGAATCTGCCGCCAGGGAGGTTTTCAACATACTGGGCCTGGATCTGGTGGACATAAGGCAGTTTAATTGCTGCGGATATCCCATGAGAAACGTGGATAAAAAAGCGTTTCTTCTCTCGTCTGTAAAAAACCTGGCCCTTTCCGAAGAAGCCGGCCTTGACATGATGGTGCTTTGCAACTGCTGCTTCGGGGCTCTTAAAAATGCAGAACATATAATGACCGAAAAGGGCCCGCTGCAGGAGGAAATCCTGGAGAAACTGGGAGAAATGGGCCTGTCCTACCAGGGAAAAACCCGGATCCGCCATTATTTATCCGTGCTTTACTATGAAATCGGCATTGAGAACCTTAAAAAACATCTGCATCAAACTTACAAAGATCTTAATATCGCGGTGCAGTATGGATGTCATGCACTCAGGCCCGGCGCTGTAACGCAATTCGATGACCCGGTCAATCCCTCTTTATTTGACAACCTTGTTGCCGCAACAGGGGCGGCAAGCGTTGACTGGACAAACAAACTGGAATGCTGCGGCGCACCCCTTATTGGAATAAATGATGACCTGTCAGCGGATCTTTTAATAAAAAAAATAAAAGAGGCTGTAAAAACAGATGCCCAATTTTTCTGCACATCCTGTCCGTACTGTCAGATTCAGTTCGACACTGTACAAAATATGATTAAAACCGAAAATCCGGGGTCAGAACACTTGGCTTCCCTTGTTTTCCCCCAGCTTCTTGGGCTTGCAATGAATGTTGACCCCAAAAAACTGGGACTGGAAGCAAACAAGCTCGATATAACCAGGATAAAATCCTATTTAAGCAAGGAGTAAATAATGCCACAGGAAAGCAATGGCGCTGTGCTGGTTGTTGGAGGAGGCATAACCGGGATGCAGGCATCACTGGATCTTGCAGATTCCGGCTACTACGTCTATCTTGTGGAAAGGTCAAGCTCAATTGGCGGGATGATGTCTCAGCTGGACAAAACATTTCCGACCAATGACTGTGCCATGTGAATTATCTCGCCCAAACTGGTCGAGGTCGGCCGGCACATCAACATAGAAATTCTCACCCTCTCAGAGGTAAACAACATTTCGGGCGAGGAAGGCGATTTCAAGGTCAGTGTCACCCAGTACCCCCGCTATGTGGATATGGACAAGTGCATCGCCTGCGGTCTTTGCGCTGAAAAATGCCCTAAAAAGGTACCCAACAAATACGACGGCGGGCTTGCCAACCGCAAGGCAATCTATGTGCAGTATGCACAGGCGGTGCCGCTGAAATATGCCATTGATGATGAGCACTGTATCAAGCTAACCAAGGGCAAATGCGGAATATGCGAGAAGAAATGCCCGACCGGAGCTATCAATTACGAGGATACTAAAAAAGAGATCTCCCTTAACGTTGGCGCGGTGGTGCTTTCCCAGGGAAGCGAAACTTTTGACCCTTCTGTTCACGATACTTTTGGTTACAACAAATACGCAAACATAGTAACCAGCCTGGAATTTGAAAGAATTCTTTCCGCATCAGGTCCTTATGGAGGTCATCTGGTAAGGCCTTCGGATAAAAAGGAACCTGAAAAAATCGCATGGCTCCAGTGTATAGGCTCCAGGGACGAACACATCGGTGCAAGGGGATATTGTTCTGCTGTGTGCTGCACTTATGCTGTAAAAGAAGCAATGCTGGCAAAAGAGCACAGCAAATCAAATTTAGATACTGCCATATTCTACATTGACATCCGCACCAATGGAAAAGATTTTGAAAAATACTATAACAGGGCAAAGGATGAACTGGGGGTCAGATTTATAAAAAGCAAGGTTACCGGGCTCCCGCCGGTCGATGACACCGGAAAACACCTGATCCGCTATATTGATGAATCAGGCAGAAGATGCGAAGAAGAATTCGATATGGTTGTGCTTTCAGTCGGCCTTGGTGTTACCCAACAAAGTGCGGATTTGGGCAGGAAGCTGGGCATTGAACTCAACCATTACAATTTTGCCGGCACAAACAGTTTTGAGCCGGTTGCAGCCTCTGTTCCCGGCATTTATGTATGCGGCGCCTTCCAGGGACCAAAGGATATTCCCTCCTCTGTAATTGATTCCAGCGCTGCTGCAGGGGTGGTCGGCTCCAGGCTGTCTGAGTCAAGATGGACCAGGACAAAAACAAAACAGGTGGCTGAAGAAAAAAATGTGGCAGGTGATCCTCCCAAGATCGGCGTTTTTGTATGCTGCTGCGGCACAAATATCGCAGGCGTGGTCAATGTTCCCGAAGTGGTGGAGTTTGCAAAAAAGCTGCCCGGCGTAGCCTATGCGGAACAGAATATGTTCAGCTGCGCCCAGGACACCCAGGACAAAATGGCACAGGTTATCCAGGAGCAGGATCTGAACCGCATTGTGGTGGCTGCCTGTACCCCCAAAACCCATGAGCCGCTTTTCCAGGAGACCCTTCAGAATGCCGGTATAAACAAATATCTTTTTGAAATGGTCAACATCAGAAACCAGTGCTCATGGGTACACAAAAACAATCCCGACCAGGCCACTGAAAAAGCAAAAGACCTGGTTAAGATGTCTGTTTCCAAGGCTGCCAGAATCGAGCCTTTAAAAGAGCCGATCCTGCAGATCAACCAGCGGGCTATGGTGATAGGAGGCGGTATTGCAGGAATGACCGCAGCTGAAAATCTTGCACTGCAGGGCTACGAGGTTGACCTTGTAGAGCGGCAAGACGTTTTGGGCGGCAATGCCAGGTTTGTTGACAAAACCTGGAGAGGCGAAGATGTACAGGATTTTATCGTGCAAATGGCGGATAAAATCCAAAACAATCAAAATATTACCGTCCATCTGAATTCGGCCATAAAAAACGTGGAAGGTTTTGTGGGTGATTTTAAAACCACGATTGAAAATAAAGGACAGGAAAAAACCCTTGAACACGGGGTTGCAATTATCGCCTCGGGAGCATCTGAGCTCAAACCGGAAGGCCAGTATCTTTACAGAGAAGACAGCCGGGTTATAACCGGCCTTGAACTTCAAAAACGCTTTATTGAAAAGGATGAATCCTTAAAACAGGTCAACTCTGCAGTATTTATACAGTGCGTGGGCTCAAGAATACCTGAACGGCCTTATTGTTCCAAGCTCTGCTGCACCCAGTCCATTAAAAACGCCCTTGAATTAAAAAGAAACAGGCCTGAAACAGACGTATTCATTATTTACAGGGATATGCGCCCCTATGGTTTAAGAGAAGATTTATACCGGCAGGCAAGGGGGGAAGGAATAAAATTTATCAGGTACGACTTTGACAAAGGCCTGGAGGTAGACAGGGAAAACAGCGATCTTAAAATCCGGTTCACCGATTTTGCATTACGCCGGCAAATGGAGATTAAGCCAGACCTTGTTGTGCTTGCCTCAGCAATTGTGCGCGAAAAAGACGATCCTCTGGCAAGATTCTTCAAGGTCACCCGGAATGATGACGGTTTTTACGTAGAGGCCCACCTGAAACTCAGACCGGTTGATTTTGCAACAGACGGTGTATTTTTATGCGGCCTTGCACATGCGCCAAAACCGATTGATGAGTCAATCGCCCAGGCCCAGGCTGCAGCGGCAAGAGCGGTAACCCTTCTTTCCGCAAAAACCATCCCGGTAAGCGGAACCGTGGCCCAGGTAAATCCTAACCTGTGTGCAAGCTGCGGAGTATGCGTATCTGTATGCCCCTATTCAGCGCCCCGCTTCAGTGAAAAAACAGGAAAAGCGGAAATCGAATCCGCTTTGTGCAAGGGCTGCGGTTTATGCGTAGCTTCCTGCCGCTCAGGCGCAATAGAACTCAAAGGCTTCGGGGAAGGGCAAATCATATCCATGATAGATGCCGCCATGGCAAACTGATTAAACAAAACACGCACCCGAAAAGGATTGCACGGGTGCGTGTTCTTATAAACCCTTCTGCAAAACAAGAAAAATTGTGTCTACCACCCTATGGTCAGGTAATCGTGTATTGAATCCGCAGCTGTTCTGCCTGCACCCATGGCCAGTATAACTGTGGCCTGGCCTGTCACGATATCGCCGCCTGCCCATACCCCCTTCTTAGTGGTCTTGCCCGTTTTTGGATCAGCTGCAATATAGCCCCTGGAATTTAGCTTGATTTCAGGATCCGATGCAGTCAGCAGGGGATTTGCACCTGCGCCCACGGCCACAACCGCAAGATCACAGTCCATGATAAACTCTGAGCCCTCTATTGGCACGGGCCGCCTGCGGCCGGAGTCGTCTGGCTCTCCGAGCTCCATCTGCATACACTCCATCTGAGCCACCCGGCCGTCATCATCGCCGATAAAACGGATCGGATTGGTCAGGAGATGAAATTCTATGCCCTCTTCTTCGGCATGATGGATTTCAGCAGCTCTTGCCGGCATTTCCTCCCTGGAACGGCGGTAGACAATGCGCACCCGCTCGGCTCCCAGGCGCATGGCTGTACGGGCCGAATCCATGGCCACGTTGCCGGCGCCGATAACCGCGACATTTTTCCCCTTTACAAGAGGCGTGTCATATTCCGGAAAAAGATAGCCCTTCATCAGGTTGGCCCTTGTCAGGTATTCATTTGCAGAGAAAATATTGATAAGGTTTTCACCGGGTATATTTAAAAACCTGGGAAGTCCGGCCCCCACCCCGATATAAATCGCATCATAGCCTTCTTCAAACAGCTCATCAAGGCTTACAGTGCGCCCCACTACACTGTTTACCTCTATTCTCAGTCCGAGTTCTTCGAGTGCGGCGACTTCCGAGGCAACAATATCCTTGGGCAGCCTGAATTCGGGGATGCCGTAGACCAGCACTCCGCCGGTCTTATGAAAAGCTTCAAGCAGGGTCACATCATGGCCTTTTAACAAAAGATCGCCTGCCACTGTCAGCCCTGAAGGTCCGGATCCGACAACTGCCACTTTTTTGCCTGTTGGGGCAGCTTTTTCCGGCAGCGCGCCGCCGCCGTGCTGTCTTGCATAATCTGCTGCAAACCGCTCAAGATTACCTATGGCAACCGGTTCATCCTTTTTGCCCAGGATGCATTCGCCTTCACACTGGATTTCCTGGGGACATACCCTGCCGCAGATTGCAGGCAGGCTGTTTCTTGTCCATATGGTCTGAATAGCGGCGGAAAAATCACCGTCTGCCACCTGTTTAACAAAACCCGGAATATCAACCTGAACCGGGCAGCCGGTTACACAAGACGGCTTTTTGCACTGCAGGCAGCGCTGGGCTTCGGTAATTGCCGTATCCCGATCGTAGCCCAAAGGAACTTCATCAAAATTACGCCGCCGTACCTCAGGCGTCTGTTCCGGCATGGGCTGGCGCGGGGTTTTTTTCTTTTTTGCTTGTTTTTCAGTCATTTTATCCTCCATACTTGCTGCACAAGTGGCAAATCCCTTTTATTATACACCCTCTAATTTGCAAAACTCCTCGTGTGCCTGCTTTTCATGCTGTTCATAGGCACGCAGCCGCTTCATAAGATTGTCATAATCGACCTTGTGCCCGTCAAACTCAGGGCCGTCAACACAGGCAAACTTTGTTTCATCTCCAACAGATACCCTGCATCCGCCGCACATACCCGTACCGTCAATCATTATGGGATTGAGGCTGACAAGGGTTTTTACGTTATAATCATATGTCATCTTAGACACAAACTTCATCATGGGTACAGGGCCGATTGCCACTGCCAGATCCGCGGATTTTTCTTCCAGAACCTCTTTTAAAACCTCGGTAACAAAACCCTTTCTTCCATAGGAGCCGTCATCCGTACACACATGCAGTTCATCGGATACAGAACGCATTTTATCCTCCAGGATCAACAGATCCTTGTTCCTGGCACCGATTATGCTGATAACCTCGTTTCCGGCCGCCTTAAAGCCCCTTGTAATCGGAAAGAGCACGGCTATGCCCGTGCCTCCGCCCACGCATACCACTCTGCCCACTTTTTCGATGTCCGTGGGTTTGCCCAAAGGACCTATTACATCCTGATAGGCATCGCCCACTGCCAAGGTTTTAAACAGCGCCGTAGATTTGCCCACCACCATGTAAATAACTGTGATAGTGCCTTTTTGCGGATCAAGATCCGAGATTGTAAGGGGGATTCGCTCTCCGGTTTCATTTGCTTTTAATATCACAAACTGTCCGGGTTTTGCCTTTGCGGCAATCCGCGGCGCTTCGACTTCGTTTAAAATGACCGTATCATCGGCCATGGTTTCACGCCTGACGATTTTAAACATACCGTCTCCTCCAATATTGATGGTTTCTTAAAAAACAATCCGGGCTATAAAGCCGTTTCCTGATACCGGGATCAGACTCATGCTTCAGCGGTTTTCGGCAGATACACCCTGAATACCGTTCCCTCGCCGGGCTGGCTTTCCACACGTACAAGGCCTTTATGAGCCTCAACAATGCTTTTTACGATGGCAAGCCCAAGTCCGGTACCGCTGATAAACCTGGTTTTTTCATTTTTTACCCTGTAAAATCGCTGAAAAATCAGCTCCTTCTCCTCTTCCGGAATGCCGTAGCCTGTATCGGCCACTTCAATAACCGCATAATCACCGTCCTCACCGGCTGAAACACTAACCCGGCCGCCCTCTGGAGTGTATCGAATCGCGTTGGAAACCAGATTTGCAATCACCTCACCAAGGTTAGTGGGGTTGCCCATCACGAATACAGAATCCTCGTTTCCGGCAAACTCCAGCAAGACAGATTCAGCAGCAGCCTTTTCCTTATAAAGCTCTGTCTGTTCGGCGGCAAGTTCACACAGATCCAATGTCTCTCTTTCCTGGTTGATAAGCCCGGATTCGATCTTGGCCAGATCCAGCAGCTCTGAGGAAAGTTTTGTCAAAGACTGTATCCTGTACGAAACACGGCCCAGGATGTCGGCCTGCTTTTCCGTAAGATCCCCCGCCAGTCCGGATTTCACATTATCCACCAGCATTAGCACTGAATTCAGGGGCCCTTTTATCTCGTGGGCGACCATGGACACGAAATCTGACTTTACCTGATCCAGCTTCTTTAACGTTGTGATATCGTTTAACACCGTGACAGTGCCGAGCTTTCTGCCAAGCCGGTCGCGAAACGGAATGCATCTGGCCCCGAAAATGGTCTCCTCACCGCCGTCTTCTCCGCCGACCGTTATTTCTTCTGCAATCTCTGCGAAATTGTTTTCAGGCTGTGCCATGGCCTTATCAATCATTCCAAGGAGTTGTGAATTATCTATAATTTCATCTATCCGGCGTCCTTGTACGTTTGTTTCCATACAATGGCTCATTTTCAAAAAGGCCGGGTTGGCAAGGGCCACGTTTTTACGGTTGTCTGTGGCGAGGACGCCGTCTGTCAGGAGATTAATCAGCATTCTCATCCTGGATTTTTCCGTGGCAATATCTTGAAGCGTACGTATAAATTCAACAGCCTTGCGCACGATTAATCTTAAATCCTGAGGGGAAAAAGGCTTTGTGAGAAAATCAAAAGCCCCTTTCTTCATCGCTTCGATTGAATGCTCAATTGTGGCATATCCGGTAATCACGATAATAACGGTATCCGGATGCAGCGATTTGACGCGGCTTAAAACATCAAATCCCGAAAGACCGGGCATCATAAGATCAAGAAGAATAATGTCAAAATGCGCTTCTTCTATCATCTGCAGACCGGCTTCCCCGTTTTTTGCACATTCAACCTCAAAGCCGTCTTCTGTAAGCAAACGGTGGCAGGCATCCCTGATTCGTTCTTCATCGTCTATTACAAGGGCCCTGGGCTGAAAAAAAATCTCCTCCATACTTTCCCTGACAAGCTTATCACTGATGCCCTGGGATTTTTCCTCTGACAGGCCAACCATATTTTCATTTTTTGCGTTCATTTTCTTCTCTCATTCTTCGGCCGGAATATATTGCGGCAGTTCCACCAAAAACGTGGTGCCCTCCGGACCGGTTTCTTTTACTGAAATCTTTCCGCCGTGCTCCTCTATAATGCCGTAGGCTATGCTCAGGCCCAGCCCCGTGCTCTTACCCTTTGGCTTGGTGGAAAAAAAGGGATCAAAAATTTTTGAAATATTTTCCTCGTCTATGCCGCAGCCTGTATCAGAGATTTCAAAAAAAACCTTCTGGGCGGATTTATCCCTGTATGAACGCACTGTCAGCCTCCCCTGGCCTTCCATTGCGTCTGCGGCATTTATAACCAGGTTGATAATTACCTGGCTTAGTTTGTTTGTATCCACGTTAACCAGCATCATCTCGTCGGAAAACTGTTTGTCAATACAGATATTCCGAAAAATTTTCTGGTCCCGGGTGAGCTTGAAGCTCTGTTGCACCAGTTCATTTATATGTATGATGCTTCTTTTCGAATCAGTGCTTCGGCTGTAGGCCAGCAGGCTCTTTACAATCTCCTTGCAGCGGTTTGCATCCTCAATAATATATTCTATATCCCTGCTAAGCGGGCTTTGCTCATCGAGATGCTCCAGGATCATGCCGGCATACATGAGAATGCCCGTAAGAGGATTGTTTATTTCATGGGCAACACCTGCTGCAAGCTGGCCCAAAGATGCCATTTTTTCGGACTGGGCCAGTTGTTTTTGCGCTTCTTTGAGCTGTTTTTCAATTTCGAGTCTTTTTCTCAAATCGTTATAAATCGCCATTGTGGCCGACTCATTATCATCTTCATCATAGACAATGGCCGCGCTCAGCTCCACGGGTATCTGCTCGCCGTCGACGGCCACAATTGTAGTGCGGATACCGGAGAGCTTTCCCTTTCCGCCCATGTTTTCATCGCGCAGCATCCTCATTATTTCCCTGGCCTTTCCCGGCGGATAAAGCTGTTCGGCGCGTTCAATCTGAAAATACTCTTTATCTCCTGTTTTAAACAATTCTCTGGCTGCCGGGTTCATCAACTGGATATTGCCTTTTCTGTCTGCTGCGACAATAGCGCTTGCCGAACTGTGCACTACATTGCTTATAAGCTCCTTTATCCCGGAAAGCTCGCTTTCAAGCTGCTTGACTCTTGTTACATCCCGGATGCTCTCAATAATATAGGCGACCTCTCCCCTGTCATCGAGAATAGGGGAAAATACCCGGTCTTCCCACCTGTCTTTGTGCCTCCAGGGCAGGGTATAGCCCTGCCTTGTCCGCAGGACCTGGATAAGCGGGCAATTTTCAGTATTGCAGGGATTTTCAGTGCCATAGAAAAAATGATGACATTTTCTGCCTTTGATATCTTCGGCCCGCTGGCCAAAGACCTCAAAAAATCTACGATTTGCACTTACCAGGGTGTAATCCGGCCTGATAATAAGCGTGGGGTAGGAAAGAGAGTCAAAAACCCGCAGGCGCCAGTTTAGCTCTTCTTTGTCAACAGCTTCTTTTATGGCGGCTGCTTTATCTCCGGTTTGCTCTGTCATGGAATTTCAAAGACCTCCGAAAGAGCTTTTTTTGCTGTTTCTTCAGTGCCCGGCGGAATCACGATCGAAACGGTCGCTCCGACACATCCGGATAGCCAGACTTCCACACCGGCACTCTCAAGCCCCCCCAGGGCTTTGTCTGCTATACCATAGCGATCTCCGAAATGGGGGCCGTGGAAAGTTATCATTTGCGCATTTTCCCGTAATTCCACCCGGCCGTCGGGATCCTGAACCGGAAGACACGACATAATATCCGCCCTGCGCCCCTGTCGGGTTTCCGGAGGCTCCAGCAGAATTTCCAGCGTGACGCAATCATTGCCGCCGCTGTGGACAGCAGAAGCATAGCAGAACCTAAAGGCCTTATCCGCGACTGCTCCTGACCATTGTTTGAGCACATCAGCAGGCATCCGCAGTCTGCACAGCGTAAGCCCGGTCTGCACACTGATACCATATGTCCTGATCTTTGATTCAACATACCTGGCAACCGTTTCCGGGGCGATTTTCAGGGATCTGGCTATGGGATCATAATCTGCGCCGGGACAAAGCGGCCCATGGAATTCAGGAAGATCAATATGTTTTGCAATTGCATCAACAGCCTTTTCCCGGCTCGCATAATCGATTACAAAAGACAACATCGAACCTGAACTGGCCATGTAATGCCACGGGACAGCCTCACAGCTCAATGCCTGAAGAATTGCGCCCACTGCTGCCGGGTTGAACCTGTGGGGAAACACGGAAACCTCTGCTGCGGCTGATCCATCCGGATGTATCGGTATGCTCTGGCTGCTGGTTGAATCATTGCCGGCCCGGGTCAGTATTTCCGGCTCAACCAGGCAGCAGATAAGTTTTGCGGAACCCAGGTAGTCTGCGCATAAAAATGAAATGTTGATCCTGTCCGCGGCAAGCTTTTGATAGAAAGGAGCCTGCCGCGGGTCTGTTTGGCCGTCAAATACCTGCTCAAGCCGAATGAGCCGGTCGCTTACCCGAAGACCGTTCATCCTCACAGGTGCCGTGCCCTTAGATTTGGGCATCAGCCCCCCATGTGATCATCCACGATTTCCATTAGCTTGTCCATGTCAATGGGCTTCGGGATGTAGTCGTCAGCAAGTGTTGTTTTGCCGTCATGATGGGTATAACTTGTCGACGGCACGGCATCTCCCACAGCTGTCAGCATCACCACCACAATGTCTTTTAAGGCATCATCGTTTTTGATCTCGTCGCAGGTCACCCATCCGTTTTTCCGGGGCATCATGACGTCGAGAATAACAAGGACGGGTTTTTCCGTCCTTATTTTCTCCATTGCTTCTTCGCCGTCATATGCCCTTTCAACCCGGTAATCCTTTGATTCAAGCTTCATGCAAACAGCCTCGACCAGATCCGGGTCATCATCTACTACCATTACAAGTTTTTTGTCGCTCATGTGCGCGGCTCCTTGTTACTTAATTGTTTTTCCGTTGTTTCTGTTTTTACTTTTTACAAGAGCATCACTTTTAATGTGCGGCTTTTTTCCCGGCTATAGCTCAGGCCGCGGCATCAGGCCCGCCTTTTCCACTATTTCGGAGACCTTTTGCTCCCATT
>CAZVFQ010000032.1:0-28669 GCA_964626455.1 uncultured Desulfobacteraceae bacterium
GTAAGTGCAATCCTTGTGGTTTTTATGGCCGGGCTGGGGCTGGGCGGATATATTGCCGGCCGCATGTCAAACCGCTGGTATGGAGTCAGGCTGGTCAGGGTTTACGGTGTTCTGGAAATTGCCACAGCGGTTTATGCTCTTTTTGTGCCGGCTCTTCTTATGCTGCCCGGCGGGGTGTACAGCTCTTTATACAACAGTTTTTTTAGCACACCCTTGTTTTTAATCTTTTTGTATTTGCAGGGGCGGTTTTACTGCTCGGCTTTCCCACCATATGCATGGAAGCGACCCTGCCCATTCTCTGCCAGTTTTATGTCAGAAGCCTTTCACAGCTCGGCACTCATTCAGGCAGGCTCTACGGTATTAATACTTTCGGTGCAGCCATTGGCGCCCTGGTTTGCGGGTTCTGGATGATAAGCATTCTGGGGGTTTGGGGCTCCATACTGGCCGCGGTTTTCATAAACGCAGCAATCGGACTGACCTGCCTGTTAATAAGACTTGCCGAGGCCACCAAACAGCCTGAATCCGGATCAGAAGAGACCGGAGCAAAGATAAAGAAGAAGAAAGGCGCTGTGCCGGGCGGAAAAAGTATCGTTGGTGAAAATTTATATTCCCGGAGCACGGTCAAAGCCGCACTGGCTGTTTTCCTGGTTTCAGGTTTTTGCGCCATGGCCTGCGAGGTCTTCTGGACCAGGCTTTTGGGGCTGGTTGTGGGGCCGACAACATATTCGTTTACCATCGTCCTGGTCACCTTTATTACCGGGCTTGCCCTGGGCAACTTGATTTTCGGCAAATGGGCGGATAAAACAGACAATGCTTTCGGTCTTCTTATAATAACCCAGGTTCTTGCAGCTTTTTTCGCGCTTGTAATAAGCCACGTGTTCGGCAACGGTCAGCTTTTTTTGCAAAGCTTATATATGCTTTCAGGGATCAGTTCGGACTGCTTTCTGTTGTTGAAGCCCTGGTGCTTTTCGGGTTCATGGTTCTGCCGACAATTTTTTTCGGGGCCGCCTTTCCGCTGGTGGCAAAGATTCATACGCGGTCCATAGAGGGCGTGGGCAGATCCATAGGCGTCATTTATGCCTTTAAATGGATGCTTCTTCCCGCGGGGATATGAATACCCAGACGCTTCTGGCCCATTTTCCGATGCTTTTTGCCAAAAATCCGGAAAAAGTCATGGTCCTGGGGCTGGCAAGCGGTGTAACCGCGGGCGAGGTACTGCACTATCCCGTGGGGCGACTGGATGTAATAGATATAAACGAGTGCGTGTTTGAAGCTGCAGATTTTTTTTCGCAGTGGAACAACAACGTGCTTGAAAATCCCCGTACTCAACCAATTCTGCAGGATGCTCTTGCCCACCTGACTCTTTCGCAAACAAAATACGATGTAATCATCTCCGAGCCCTCCAATCCATGGATGGCAGGGATGGCATCCATGTTTACCCGTGATTTTTTTGAAACCGCAAAAGACAGCCTAACAAACGATGGAATTTATGTGCAGTGGTTTCACTGCTACCAGATGGACTGGCCCACGTTTGCCCTTATCGGGCGGACTTTTGAAGAAGTGTTTCCCGACAGTATGCTGGTATCGTGCGATCCTGGCGGATTGGCCAAGGATTTTCTTTTTGTCGGCTTCAAGGGCAGGGCGGGATTGGACTGGCAGCAGGCCCGTGAAAATATAGATTATGCACAACGCTCGTCAAACATTAAACTGGCACGGCCTGAACTTTTGCTCCGGTTAATAGTATCAGAGGACCTGCAAAGGCTTTTCAGACCAGGCCCTGTAAACACGGAAAACCTTCCTTTGCTTGAGTATTCCGCTCCCAGGCTCATGTATCACGGAAAACAAACCCAGATGGTGCTGCTCGGGAAACTGGAAAACCGCGCATGGATAAGCCCTGACACTGCATCTGCAGCCAAACGCATCCGTGAGTCTGTTGATGATCAGGTTGATTTTGCGGAATTTTCCCTGTCGGTTTACTCACCTTTTAATGGCATGGTGGATCTGGACAGAGCAGATTCCGGGCAGAGGGAAAGATTCGAAGACCTGCTTTCAGGCTACTGCAGGGAAAATCCAATGGATCTCAACCTGGTGGAAGACACTGAGATTGCCCGCAGGCTGCATACAATCCAGGTAGACTCTATTAAAAACAAGCTGCCTGAAATAATACACAAGGCCCCAGCTCACAGCTATCTGGCCTCTCTTTTTGATGAGGCGGGCATGAGCAAGGAAGCCGTAAAGCATTACCGGAATGCTCTTGCCCTGGAGCCCGGAGATGCAAGGGTTCATAATGACCTGGGTTTTCTGCTTTATCAGAAAGGAGATGTTGATTCTGCCATATCCCACTTTAAAAAGGCCATTGAACTGCGTCCGGGCTTTATAAAGGCAATGGGGAACATGGCCTTTGCCCAGCTCAAAAAAAACAGGCCGGAAAAAGCCTTGTTTTATTTCAAGGAAACATTGCGCGTGCATCCGGAAATCGCTGAATCACATTATTACGCGGGATATCTTTCAGCCAGGCAAAACCGGTATTCAGATGCTGCGGCGCATCTTAAACAAGCCATAAGCCTTAAACCGGAAATGGCCCAGGCCCTAAATACACTGGCATGGATTCAGGCCACCGCCCCTGACAAAAGCGTCAGGGACCCTAAAAGCGCTGTTTTTCATGCTGAAAAGGCATGTTCACTTACAGACGGGCGCAACCCGGTTATGCTGACCACGCTTGCCATAGCCTATAATAAGGCCGGCCGCCGGCCTGAGGCCGAGCAAACCGCAGCCATGGCCCTGGAAAAAGCAAGGCAGTCAGGCAGCAACGATCTTTTAGCCAAAATAGAAAGGCAAATAAAAATATATATCCACAATTGATGCCAAAGTAAAAAGTCCAATATCTGTATTGCGCTGCATCCCTAAAAAAAGGCCCTTTCATTCTTAAAAGGGCCTTTTTTTACGGCTTTTGCCTTTTCGGCATTATCATAATAGATTTATCATGATGGTTAGTTGCATCCGCCGCCGCCATCATCGCCGGAGCCGTCATCAAATTCATAATCGGTCATTCCGGAGCCCGGACCGTTTGCAAACACGTCATAGGCGGCTTCATCGCCTTCCAGGTAATATTTCAGCCATGCCGTGATAAACTCGGTCTCGCTTCCAGTGGAGTATAAGTTATTCCAGTACATATGACCCTCGCCGCTCATGGACGCATACAGTTTGGGCACGCCTGAGGGCAGGTCGTCATAGGCTCCCTCACCCATGTAAGCAGGTGCGATCATGTCCGTGGTGCCGGTAAGGATCATGGTCGCCGCACTGTGGTTATATGTGGGGCTCGGGCTCCAGGGCGCCAGACCTACGCAGGTGTCTACTTCGTCACCAAGTGCGGATGACACATTTATAACAGCGCCTCCTCCCTTGGAATAGCCTATGAGGCCGTAACGGCCGATCTTGCCGTAAAGAGGGTTGCCGCTGGTCTCGTCGGCTTCCTTCAGAAGATCGAGACCCTCTTCATGGGCGTCTTCATATCCGCCCACTGTATCGTTATCATCGGCGCTGATCGCCATGACTACCAACCCTGCCTCTGCCAGGGGTTCGGCCAGCCAGTACATGCCTTCCTTGGTTCCGCCCATGCCGCTTGACAGGGTGGTGGCGCCCACATTATCCAGCTCCTCTATGTTGCCCGGATAAAATACGCGGGCAGAGCTTATATCAGAGAACCAGTCTGTATCCACATCATATTCGTCCACTCCGCTGCCTGACGGTTCGCATGCTGCAAGGGCCAGCAGGGCGGCTGTCATTAAAAACAATGTAAAAAGTTTGCCTATGGTCTTCATTTTCCCCTCCTTTAATCCTTTGAGTTAAAAGGATTGTTTGTGTTTTGGCAGTTATTTCATCTTAAATTCAACCGCCGCTTTTACAAAAATCTTTGCGGCTTGCCGAAACTCTTATCACCCCCCTTTTTTAAATCCTGCAAGCGAATACGCAGATGCATAAGCGACCGGTTCGCTTCCAGGCTTCCTTTTTCATTTCGTTTTCTGAGCTTTCCAATGTTGTTCAAGTGGTGATTGTCATTATGTAAAGAAGACTAACATTTCAACGTACCGGATGAAATACTACTAAAGTATGAAAAAAGTAGTAGATTTTATCTGCAGCGGGTTGTTTTTTTATCTTGAAGGGGGCTGTTTTAAAGAAATGCCCTGCGCAGGAGCCATTCTGCACCGTACCGGAAATTAATTCTGCTCCACCATAGTGCAGCCAGGGTAAAAAGGATCAAGACAGCCAGGGTAACCACGAGGGTTTCGGGAACCGACAGGGTTCGCCAGATGTCTATGCGCACGACCGGTTCCCGTATAAGGGGTATGTGTACAATGAGAATTGTAAGCGAACAGCGGCCCAGGCAGACCAGGGGGTTTGTCTGCAATCGGTTAGAGGCGGGATTAAGCGGTTTATGAAAACTGCTGAAAAACATAAAAACAAACAGTAAAAAAAGTGCTGCACTGAGCAGTAAAAAAGTTATGGGCATAAGGGCCGGATAAAAATTGGGGATGGGTTTAAAGACGCGAATCAATGAGGCGTGGCGCGCAAAATCAAAGCCTGCCATATAGACACCTGATAGCAGCAGCGCTGCTGCAAACAGCAAAGCAGCAGAGCGCCACAAAAAAGAAATAGTTTTTGAAACCAGCCACCTGCGGGCAAGAAGGCCGGCAATGAAAAATGCCATCCACGGAAAAACCGGGAAAAAGCTTTCAGCCAGTGCCAGCCGAAAGATCCCTCCGGGCAGGGTAGTTGATGCCATGTGCTGGTTGTGCATGACCAGCGGGGTGTTAAGGCTGCTTTGAATAAGGGCAGTCAGCGCGATTGTTACAAGCACCAGTATCGCCAGCAGCGGACTTGAAAGTCTTCTTAAAACCGGTGCAGTCAGAAGTCCGAAACCGATCATATGAAGAACGTACCATGATTCCAAGGAGAACCAATTCGGGGTGAGCAGGTTTAGCAGATAGCCGAAGCCTATAATCATCAATCCCCGCCCTGCAAGCAGCCGATCAATGTTTTTATGCCTTTCTGCTGTAAGTGTGGCTCCGGTTCCGGCCAGGACAATGAATATCGGCGCAGCCAGGCCGCCCATTGCACCCAGTGCCGGCATTGCCGGATTGGTGTGCAGCTCCCCGCATACCCAGTATATCACGTGCTGGGTTATCATCAGCAGTACGGCAAGGCCTCTTAAGGCGTCAATAGCAGAAATTCGCTGTTTTGATTTGTCAGACAATATGATTTGATCCGGTGTCAGCCATTTTTTGCCTATCGTTGTCAATGCCTGAGAATCGGCATGCCAATGGTTCCCCAATCGATAATAAAGTGGCAGATAATCGACGGGATTATGCTTTTGTTGCGCTCAGCAACGATGCCCAGCACAAATCCGTATATAAAGGCAAAAATCCCGAAAACCACCCCGGCGATCATGAAATGGATGAGTGAGAACACAATGGCCTGCACAATATTGGCTGTCAACCTTGGATAAGATGCTCTTTTTAAAAGGTTATACAAGCCCAGGCGATACATGATCTCCTCTGCAGGCGCGTTCATGATGCTCATAATCAGCACCGGCGGCCAGAATGCCGGGCCTCTTAAATCCACATCCTTTAATATCAGCAGTTTTACACTGTAATAAACGCTTAATGCCAGGCCGATGAGAAATACGTATGAGAACTGTTTCCATTGAAACCAGGGCAGTATGGGTTCCCGAAACTTGCGGAGCCAAAAGAGGCAGAAAATTGGTACGATCATCATGGGCATGTAGTAAAGCACACGGCTGTAGGCTTCTGCAAGGGAATGGACCGGTTGTATGGGCCAGGGCCACATCTTTGTCTGGCGGGTGAAGTAAATTATCAGGAAATTTGCAATTACCAGAACAACCAGCAGGATTGCCATGGAAAAAAGGTTTGTAAGCTCTGGCTCTGCCCCGGCCTCCTGTTTTGTGTAACGGCGTCTGATTACCAGAAGCACTGCAGCTCCGGCGAGCATGAAAAGGCCCATTGATATCTGGGCTTGGGTAAGTCCCTCATATATCCTCGGTTCCATGCGAAAGACTTCGAAAATGATTCGCGCAGGAGGATATAACAGGAGATAGCCGGCTAATACCGCGCCGGTGTATCGCTTTCTCAGGGTGGGGGCTGCATAAACGCGCGTGTAAACGCGCCGCAAAAAGAAAAAAATAACAACGTTCACCACAATGGCGTAAAGGGGAACAGGATTGGGAAATCCTATTGCTGAATTAAAAACATACATGCGCACGGGCACCCCCCAGCAGCACCCCACAACCAGGCATGCCGAGCGCCCAAGTGCATGCACCAGGGGAACATAGAGAAAAAATGCGTCAAGGCCTTCAAACGCTTTGAATTTGAAAATACGGCATAAAATTATCAGAAAAATAACCGGAAGAATCAGGGCGCCATGGAATGTATGGGTGCTGCTATGCAGGATGTTTTCGATGAGAAACGGGATGCTCCATTCATGGAAAGGCCGGTAAAACATTGAGGCCGCGCGCGAGCCAAGGTATCCCAGCACGCATGTGGCGGGAATGAAAACAGCTGCAAACAGCATGACGCGGTTTTTGGGATACCCCAGGGAAACGAGCTTTTTTGCTGCAAGAAACAGAAAAAAAACAACAGCAAAAAAACTGATGCCATAATAATAGATCTCGCCGGCTGTGTGTGCAAACGGATACTTGGATGCCAGTTCCAGGTATTTGATCATATCTGCCTCTAAATGTGGAGTAATGTTTAATGCCGGGAAAAGATTATAAAAAAAGCCCCTTCAGAATGAAAGGGCTTTTTTTGTGGTTTTTTCTGCACTTCCTTTAAAAACAAGGCATGCAGAAGGACTTAATTGCAGCCGCCTCCTGAGCCGCCGCCGGAGCCGTCATCGAATTCATAGTCGGTCATGCCCGATCCCGGGCCGTTTGCAAACACGTCATAGGCGGCTTCATCGCCTTCCAGGTAATATTTCAGCCATGCAGTTATAAACTCTGTCTCGCTGCCAAGCGAAGATCTGCTGTTCCAGTACATATGACCCTCGCCATACATGGATGCATACAGCTTTGGAACGCCCGCAGGCAGATCATCATAAGCACCTTCACCCATGTAAGCAGGTGCTATCATATCACTGGTACCGGTAAGTATCATGGTTGCTGCGCTGTGGTTGTATGTCGGGTTTGGCATGTAGGGGGCCAGGGCTACACAGGTGCCGACTTCATCTCCCAGGTCTGAGGCCGCATTGATTACACCGCCGCCGCCCTTGGAATAGCCGATCACGCCGTAGTCAGCTACCTTGCCGGAGATGGCGCTTCCTCCGGCGTTTAGCTCCTCAAGACGATCAACCCCGCCTTTATGGGCGCTTTCATAACCACTAACGGTCATGTTGTCCGAGGCGCTGATAGCTAGGACAACCATTCCTGCCTGTGCCAGGGGTTCTGCCAGCCAGTACATTCCTTCCTTGGATCCGCCCATGCCGCTAGATAAGGTGGTGGCCCCGACATTGTCAAGTTCGCTGATATTGCTGGGGTAAAACAGGCGTGCGGAATCCACGCTGCTGATGGTATAGCCGCTGATATCCTCGGTTTCAACCCCTGACGGCTCGCATGCCACGAGCCCGAGAAGTGAAACCGCCATGAACAATGTTATAATAAGTTTGCCGAATTTTTTCATTTTTCATCTCCCGATAAATTTTAGCGGTTTGTTTGTGTTTTAAAACCTGAAATAATTAATAGTTTCTGGTGCTTTAAAAATATTCCGGTTTTTATCAAAAACCGCATCACCTCCCCCCGCCTTCCCTTTTGATTTGAATACGCGGATCTTTGAAGCTTTGGTTTTTATGGTTCTTCATCATTCCTTTTCCTATTTCATAGTCCTTTTGTTTTGCATTTTTTCCCGCGCATCCGTTTTATAATTTTATAGCATCAAGTCAAGGCGAAAGGAATACGACCAAAGTATGAAAAAAGTAGTAATTTTAAGTAATTTTACCGGGTCTGGTCTGTTTTTAAGGAGTTTTAAAGAACTGATGTGGCTGGAAAATGCAGATATTTGCCTCGCCGCCGACATTGGCGTCTGTGATTTCCACAAAACAGCCGTAGTCAGTTTGGGGTTCAAGCTCCCTGTCAACGACCACATTGCTGCGGTTTTTGCCAGCATCCGGGTCGTTGTTTACAAGTCTCTGGTAATAGATGTTATCAAAAAAGGCCAGATTGTTTCCGTCAAATTCTTTTGGTGCGGAGGTCTTTGCAAGCCGGGTGACATAAAACGCATCAAGTCCTGCAACATCATTTATTATTTATTTATCCTCTGGTTCCTCTTAAATAAATGAATGTTCATTTAAGAGCCGCGAATTAAAAAACAACTGATCACAGCTTAACTGCATCCCAGGCCAGTTGAAAGGACTGATCAATTTGTTTGTCGGTCATGTTGAAATTTCTGCATAACCGGGGATTGGAAAGAATAATAACAGGATAAAACACAAATGCGGTAATCATCTCGACATCCACATTTTTTATGATTTTCATCTCAATTCCCTGTCTGATAAGGTCGGCTACAGGCATAAACATGCGATCAATTTTGTTTTGATCTATTCTGTCATTATAGGGGGAATTGGAAAATTGTTCTGAAAATTGAAAATAGTCAGGATGTCTGGCTGTAAACCGGAATAAATTGAACTAGACTTGTCTGAAATTATCTCTTACGGGCAATTTCTCATCAATATCTTAATGTCAATCTTTTTCCAAATCCAGGCTGTCCCATGCTGCCGGGCGGGCAAGAAAATATCCCTGTGCCAGGCTGCAGTTGTTTTTAATCAGCCAGTTCAGATCTTCGGATGTTTCAACTCCTTCTGCCACAGTTTCTACCCCGAGCTTTTTTGAAAGCGCAAGCAGCATTTCCACAAGGATGGTGTTGCGCGAGTTGTCGTTTAACTCTTTGATCAGGCCCTGGTCTATTTTAAGACAATGCACAGAAAGCTGTGACAGGTAGGAAAGCGACGAATATCCCTTGCCGAAATCATCGAGTGCGATTCGTACGCCCATGCGGCAGAGCTCTTCAAGGGGGGCGGCTGCCCGGGCCATATCCAAAAGAACACTTTCGGTTACTTCCAGTACGAGCCTTTCAGGCGGAAAACTATGGGCTTTAAGGCTTTTGCGGACAAACGATACCCAGTCGGCCCTGCAAAGACTTACCGGAGAAACGTTTACCGAGACCCATCCTGTCCAGTGATTGGTTTCTTTCAGGGCCCGGGGCAGTACGTAGCGGTCTATTTCACAGATCAACCCGCGCGATTCCGCAAGGGATAAAAATTCGGCCGCAGTTAGAATTCCCCGTTCAGGATGCTCCCATCTGACCAGGGCTTCGGCCCCCGCCCATTTGCCTGTTTTTAAGTCCCTGACGGGCTGATAGTAAACCAGCAAGTCATTGTTTGCCATGGACCGGCGAAGCATTGATTCCATGCGCGCTTTTTGGCTCGCGATTTTCTGGTGTTCTGGTTTGTAAAAGGCCCAGCCGATCCCCTGATTTTTTGCGTAATACATTGCTTCGTCGGCCTGGATCAGGAGGCTGTCAACCGTGTTGCTCTTATCATCGTGGCCAAGTGCGATGCCTACACTAACCCCCACGCTGGCTATCATGCCGTTTAAGTCAAAGGGCTGGGATATGGCGTGTGATATGCGGTTGGCGATTATTTGCACCGATTCGGCGCTGACTTCAGGCACGAAAATTGCAAATTCGTCTCCTCCCATCCGGCCCAGGCAGTCTGATTGACGAAGACATTCAGAAAGCCGCCGGGCGGCTGTCACCAAAAGAAGATCGCCGACTTGATGTCCCCACGTGTCATTTATCTGCTTGAAGCCGTCAAGATCCAGAAATAAAATCCCGCAGGTCCAGCCCTTGCGTTCGGACAGGGAGAACATTCGCCTTGACTCTATCATGAATGAACGGCGGTTTAACATCCCGGTCAAGGTATCGTGCCTGCTTAAATAAGACAGTTCGTTTGTCATGCGATGGTGGTCAAGTGCGATTTCCGCAGTTGCAGTGGCTGACTGCAGCCAATCGGTTTCCCTGTCCAGGGGCTTTCGCTCCGTGCCCAGACATGCCGCTATCACACCAAGCAGGCTGCCTTCCCCGGAGATTATCGGATAGGCCCACAGGGCCTTGATGCCGCTTGAAAGAAGTTCGCCGTAGTGTTGGGCATACCTTTTATCTTTTTCCAATGATTCGATAATAACAGGCACGCGGCTGAATGCGGCCCTGCTGAAAAATTTTCCGTCAGGACCGATAACTTCCTCGTTCATAAGAGATGCAATGGAATCCGGCATGTTCAAGGAAGCCAGGCATTGCAGATTACCCTGGTTTTCCTGAAAAAGCATGCCGGCAAAATCAGGCATCTGCTGTCGAAGTGATGCCAGTATGGCCTCCATTATTTTTTCCAGGGGCTCATTTCTGGCGATCATTTCAAGTATTATGGTGCGGGCTTTTTCGTAGGCCTCGTTTCGTCTCTGATCTGTTACGTCCCTGGAAATACCCCGAAAACCGGTGGGTTGGCCCTCGCTGTCGCGGATAAGGTGAACCGAGGTGTGGATGATGCAAATGGATCCGTCCGGCCTTGTTACCTGGTAATCCAGGATCTGTACGGGCTGCCCTGTTTTGTAGACATTTTGATAGGCGGAAAATATTGCATCATGAAGTTCCGGCGGTGAAAAATCACGAAAATTCATGTTTACCATGGTTTCCGGGCAATGACCATGGATTCTGCACAAGGCGCGGTTAAAGGCGATCAGGTCGCCCCGCAGGTTGGTCTCATAATAACCATCCTGCAGATCTTCTACCACATCCTTTAAAGAGGCCTGGTCAAAACGGAAGAATGCAAGCGGCTCTTCAGGTTCGATTGGCTCTACATGCAGCTCATTTTGCTTTTGACTTGGCTGAGAGGGGTTATTGTCTTCATTCACAGGTGTTTCTCCCGCTTCGGGCTGCGTGAAGGAGTAGTAATGCTTGATTTTACAATAATAACAAGTTCCGGTCCATTTCTCTATTTGACAGGCTTTAGAAGTATCGAACTCTAGTTGTGGAAAGGACGATATTTTATACTGTTTGATTATATAACAGTATCCAGGTCATATGTAAAGCAGCTTGGAACCCGCCTGCTGATGTTTTATCCCTTTTTTTCTTAAACAGCCGGCTCAAGATTTGCCTCAGCCGCGAACCGGCCAGAGATAAAATTCAGCATTAGCCTTGAATCCAACTCCAAGAGCACCGTCCTGTAAATAAAGAGCCCATGCATAACGGGGCTCGTATTTGCTGGTTGTCGATGACCAGTAGAACATTTCGGTTTTGCCGAATGGATGATTACAGGGCAGGGCAGGAGAGTGAGAGCCGAGGTCGACCAGGTTTTCCAGTTCACGAATGCCCGGCATTCGCCAGTCATTGTATCCGTGTTTTTTGTTTAGGTTCATTGACTTTACCCGTTCCAGTGCATCGTGCCAGTTTAGCAGGCAGTCGCTTTCAGGATGCCGCGTCCATGTCAGGCCGCTCAGATGATCGTAAACCGTGCGGCTGCTGCTGTTAAATCTGGGATCAGGCCATGGACGGCCGATAAGCATATGAGCGTCCTGGCCGGTATTCTCACAGGAAATCTCCAGACCGGTTTCATCAAAGCACCTGTACTGACCGGTTTTAAAAACCCCTTCAGGCTCTTTTTCAACCCGTACCGGCCATAGCATGCAGGATGCGTATTTCATGCCCCGGTAAACTTTTGCCCCGCCCATGTGGATATACCATGCCTGGGCAGGAAGGCGGGCACAGGAGGTTGAAGTCCAGTAATAACCGTTAAAAATATTATCAAAAAAGTGATGTTCTGCCACTGCGGGATTGATCCGGCAAAGACTGATTAAGCTGAAAAGCTCCCTTCGGTTCGGAAGATGCCAGTTCCGGTATCCGGCAAAACCCGACAGGTTCATTTCAGATACATGCTCCAGCGCCTCCTTCCACGTCATGGGAAGTCCTGTTGCCGCCGCATCGCGCGTCCACATCAGGCCGGTCAGGTTGTCTGTAACGGTCTGGCCGTTTGCCGAAAATCGGGCCTGCATTCATATTCTCCATTTTTCTGCCGTCCAGGGTCAGCCCGGAAGTTTTATACGCAGGTCTATAAATCGGCAACAGTGTCGGGATCAGCATAAACTCGCCGGCTTTCGGCTTTGTTTCCGCGCGCGTCCACAGCTTTTACAATATAGCCGGCAGCCCCGCCCTGGTGATTTTTCTCAAACACGTCTGCGAAATGAAACCTTTGCATGGTGTACTGGGGGCGATGGGCAACACTGCCTATTACTTCTCCGTTGCGGACGACCTCGTATTAATTTGTCTGCATTAAAAAAACAAAAGTTTCATTTTAATGTTAAGCATGTGGGTTTCTGTTAACAAAGTGAAATTAAAAAGGCGGGCTGCTGCAAAGGCCCGGCCGTGGTCATAGGCCTTTTGACTTTTATGCAAAACGGCTGAGGCGGTCGCGGCGCCGGGCGGCCGGAAGCATAACTTTTCTGAGGCGGATGGATTTCGGGGTGATTTCTACCAGTTCATCCGAACGGATAAAATTAATCGCGCGTTCAATGGTCATCGGTTTTACAGGAGACAAGACCACTGCGTCGTCCTTGCCCGAAGCCCGCACGTTTGACAGCTTTTTTTCCTTGCATTGGTTTACATTGATGTCAACTTCCCGGCTGTGCTCCCCGATTATCATGCCTTCATAACAGGGTTCTCCGGGTGATACAAAGAGCGTGCCCCGGGGCTCCAGATTAAACAGGGCGTATGGCACTGCAGCACCCTGCCGGTCCGCGATAATCGAGCCGGTAAAACGGTCGGGAAAGTCTCCCCTGTAGGGCTCGTAGCCTGCAAAACCGGCGTTCATTATTCCCGTGCCCCTTGTGTCTGTCAAAAATTCGTCCCGGTATCCAACAAGCGCCCTTGCGGGCACGGAAAACTCCATCCTGATACGGCCGGAACCGTTGTTGACCAGATTGGTCATTTTGCCTTTGCGCACAGAGAGTTTTTCAGTTACCACTCCCATGTAGTTTTCAGCACAATCAATGAAAAGGTTTTCAACAGGTTCAAGCTTTGCGCCATTTTCGTATTTAAATATCACCTCAGGACGGCCCACGCAGAATTCAAAACCTTCCCGCCGCATGGTTTCAATCAGGATGGCCAGCTGGAATTCCCCGCGGCCCTTTACCACGAATCTGTCCCTGCTGTCTGTGTCTTCCATGTGAATGGCCACGTTCATGAGGGTTTCCTTTACGAGCCGGTCCCTGATTTTGGCGGACTGGACGTATTTGCCCTCTTTTCCGCTGAAAGGCGAGTCGTTTATGGTAAAAACCATGGAGATTGTGGGTTGGTCCACGTTTATACGTTCAAGTGCCACGGGCTGCTCGCGCGTGCAGATCGTATCTCCTATGGCAACATTTTCAATGCCTGACAGTATTACTATATCTCCCGGTTCTGCAGACTCCACAGGCTGCAGCGAGGTTCCCCGGTAGACCTGCAGACGTGTGACTTTAAGGGGTATAGCACGGTTTTCGCCGTTGATGCATACCAGGGAGTCGTTTGCCCTGACATTTCCGTTTGCCACTCTGCCCACTGCCAGGCGGCCCAGATAGTCTGAATAGCCAAGATCCGAGACCAGCATCTGAAAGGGTTCGCCCGGGGAGTATGAAGGCGGGGCTATTTCTGAAACAATGGTGTCAAACAGTGTATGGAGATTATCTGTTTTCTCGTTTATCTCTTTTTTGACGATCCCGTCCCGGCCTATGGCATAAAGGCAGGTAAAGTCCAGTTGGCGCTCTTCTGCGTCCAGGTCGATGAAAAGATCGTAGATTTCATCAAGTACTTCATTCGGCCTTGCATCACTGCGGTCTATCTTGTTTATGATAACGATTATGTCCAAACCTGCTTCCAGGGCTTTTTTAAGAACAAACCGCGTCTGGGGCAGGGGGCCTTCTGAGGCGTCAACAAGGAGCAGTGCTCCGTCGGCCATGGAAAGCGCCCGTTCGACTTCACCGCCGAAGTCCGCATGGCCGGGGGTGTCGATGATGTTGATGCGCACTCCGTTCCAGGCAACCGAGCAGTTTTTGGCTGCAATCGTGATTCCCCGTTCCCTTTCCAGGTCCATATTGTCCATGATCCGTTCTTCCACTGCCTGGTTTTCGCGGAACATGCCGCTTTGCCTGAACATGGCATCGACCAGGGTGGTTTTGCCATGGTCCACGTGTGCTATAATGGCAATGTTTCTTAAATTCTCATTTCTTACTATACGGCTCAACAGCTTATACTCCTGTTACTTCTGTTATAAAGTCCCGGAATTGAATCAGGGCAGGTTTGCTTTCCGATAAAATTCAGAAGGGCTTATTTTAATGCAGCAGCGAAAAGCAATATATACATTCCCGCAGCAAATTGCAAGAGTTCAAGAGGGACGTTCTTAACTTTTTAACTTTTTAAGGCAGCATATGCGGCTGTGTTTTCCTGTTCCAGAAAAGTTAAAAAGTTAAGAACGTCCCTCCTCTATAAAAATGTTGCAGGGGAAGTGATTTTTCGGTATTAGATGCAAAATGAGTTTCCAGGCGAAAAAATCCTTTGCATCAGTTGATTATAATATTTGCGATCCGAAACAATGCGACCCTGACAGCGGGGTTTGTCCGGCTGTAGCCGCCTGCACCCATAAAGTGATCAAGCAGATGGATGGTCCGTTCGAGCAGCCGATGATTTTCCAGCATCTGTGCATGGGGTGCTGGGATTGTATCGAGGCATGCCCGCTGGGGGCCATTTATGTAATGAATGTTACCTGATCAGCTGCCGAATCCGTCTTCTTCCATTTCTACTGCGGCCGCGTTCATCTTGTCGATGGATTCCATTTTGCCGATGGTTTCAGGGAGCACAGTGTGGATGAAGAAATCAGCCGTTGTAGCCTGGCCCTGATAAAAGGCCTTGTCTTTGGCCTTTGCCCCTTTTTCAAGCTTTTCAGCCGCAACAGAGGCACGCCACAGAAGCATCCATCCCATTATGACATCGCCCATGGCTTCGAGAAACGGGAATGAATGGGCAAAAGCGCGTTTGACATCGGCTGAAGCAGCTGTTTTGGCAAGATTTGCACAGACTTCGGAGAGCCGGTTTGCCGCTTTTTCCAGGGAACCGGCCATTTCACTAAGTGATTCGATTTTCCGGGCCCGGGAAATTGTTTCATTTACCTCTTTCATGAAGCTGCCGAAGGTTTTTCCGCCGTCCATGAGGATTTTTCTGCCCAGAAGATCCATGGACTGAATACCGTCTGTTCCTTCATAGATAGAGGTTATCTTGACATCCCGCACAAGCTGTTCCACAGGATATTCTTTTGTATAACCATATCCCCCGTAGACCTGCATGGCCTGGACACACACGTCAAAAGACCGCTGGGCGCTGAAAGCCTTGACAAGCGGGGTAAACAAATCGATCAGTCCCTGATAATACTGCCGGTCCTCCTCGTTTTCAGTCAGGGCCAGTTGCGTCATGGCCCGATCCGTATAATAGATAAAACTGCGCAGTCCCTCAACATATGCCTTCATCCACGTCAGCATGCGGCGAACATCCGGATGCCTGATAATAGGCACGGACGGAGTGTTAGGGTCTTTGCCGGCAGTGATATCCCGTCCCTGGATTCTTTCTTTCGCGTAATTTAAAGCATATTGATACGCAGCGGCAGCAGAGGTAAAGGCCTGGAATCCAACCCCAAGTCTGGCTTCATTCATCATGTGGAACATGATTCTCATGCCCTTGTTTTCCTCGCCGAGCAGAAGGCCCTTGCACTCACCCTTGCTCCCCAGAGTCATAGTGCAGGTAGCACTTCCGTGGATGCCCATTTTTTCTTCAATGCCGGTGCATACAATGTCGTTTCGCTCGCCTGCCGAGCCGTCCGGGTTGACCCAGTATTTGGGCACGATAAAGATGGAAATCCCTTTTGTGCCTGGCGGTGAGCCGGGTATTCTGGCCAGCACGGGCGAAATAATATTTTCGGAGAGGTCATGCTCTCCGTTGGTTATAAATATTTTTGTTCCTGTAAGGCTGTAGGTACCGTCCTGGTTTTTAACTGCTTCAGTGGTAAGCGCCCCTACATCCGAGCCGGCTTCTGCTTCGGTCAGCAGCATGCCGCCTGTCCACTGGCCCTTGTAGAGTTTTTTTACAAAAAGTTTTTTTTGTTCTTCTGTTCCAAAAAGCTGTATCATTTTACCTGTGCCGTGGCCGAAATTGGCATAGTTTACACAGCAGTAATTCCCGCCCACCAGGTATTCGTAAGCCGCACGGGCGACAATCGGCGGCATGCCCTGGCCGCCTTGTTCCACAGGTTCGCTAAGCGAAGTCCATTCGCCTTCCAGGTAGAGTTTGTAAGGCCGGTGGTAGCATTCAGGCACTTTTACTTCACTGTTTTCAAAGGATACGCCCTGTCTGTCGCCTTCCGCATTTGTTGGCAAAAGTTCTTTAAGGGCGAAATTTCTTGCTTCATTTATTATAAGGTCAATTGTTTTGCGGTTGAATTCAGCGTATTTTTCGTGTTGCGTCAGGGCTTCGGTATCGAACTGCTCGAACAATACAAAATCAATATCGCGCCGGTTGGTGATAAATTGTGCCATTGCTTTTCCCCTTTTTATTTTTTGCATCAAATAATAACGGCTTTGTAAAAAACCCAATATCTGCGCTGCGCTTAATTCCTTGGAATTTCACGTACGATAACTACTTTGCATTCCTCGGGATTTTGCGCATTTTGATCTTGAATTTTTTATATTGCCGTCGAAAATCGACTTTTTACGGTGCCATCAATAATATTTCTTTATTTTAACATCAAATTGTTTCAAAGCTCAAATAAAATTGGTATAGTAAAATTTTGCTGGTTTTATAGTGAAGAAAAAAAGTGCTGTGCTTGCGCTTATTCTGGAACCCGGCCTGCTGCTTATTGGATAAAATATGAACAAGTTATACGGCCTGTCGGCCTTAATTCTTATATTTTTTTGTGTTCTTTTTTTCCCATTGCAGAATGTCTGTGCTCTTGACAGTGCTCAGGGCAGCCAACAAAGCACCGTTTTTGCAGAGGCTGTCGCCCCGGCGATCAATCTGACTCCTGAAGAGCGGGCTTTTATAGAAAGTCATCCGATTATCCGGGTTGGCAACGAGGAGGACTGGCCTCCGTTTGATTTCAGCGAACACGGGCGTCCCAGGGGTTATGCCATTGATCACCTCGAGCTTCTGGGAAGGCGCCTGGGCATTTCCTTTGAATACGTTAACGGTTACACCTGGTTTGAGCTGCTGAGCCTGTTCAGGGACGGGAAAATAGACCTTTTGCCCTGCCTGTGGAAAACCGGAAGCCGTGAGCAATACATGCATTTCACCGCCCCCTTTCTGGAACTGCCATATGTTATTGTAGCCCGTAAAGAAGATAAATCAATACGGAGTTTTGGCGATCTAAAAGGCAGGACTGTTGCCGCAGCAAAGGGCTATAAGCAGGAGGAGGTGCTGCAGGATTCTTATCCTGAGATCAAAATTTTTCAGGTTCAAAACGCCCTGCAGGCAATGGAAGCGGTCGCCTATGGCGAGGCTGACGCCTATATCGGTTATTTGGGAACAGTGGCCTATCTTATGGCCACACGGTTTCTGGGCAGTCTGGAAATCCGCGGGGAGAGCAAGGCGGCAGAGCTTGGGCCGCAGGGCCTCCACATTGCCGTACGCCGCGAATTTCGTCCGCTTGGCAATATCCTGCAAAAGGCAATGGATACCGTAACAGACAGGGAAAAGGTGGAACTGGCCGAGAAATGGCTCCCTGTTGAGCAAACCCGGGTCCATGATCTTACCACTGAGGAAAAGGTGTTTTTACGCAAAAATCCTGTGCTAAGGGTGGATAACTTAAGAAACTGGCCGCCGTTTAACTTTATTGAAAAGGGGGAACCCAGGGGATTCTGCGTTGATTATATGCAGCTTTTGGCCGACAAACTGGGCATCGGCATCGAGTTTGTCCCGGGATCCAGTTGGGCTAAATTCATGGAAGGACTGCAGACCCGGGAGGTGGACTGTCTTATAGATGTGGTAGAAACTCCGGACAGGCAGCCAGAAATTGCTTTTACTGATTCTTATTTGACTATCTTTTCCGGTATTGTGGTACGCAGGGGAAATGAACGGTTTGTGCGGTTAGATGACCTTGCCGGCAGAAAAGTTGCTGTCCCGGAAGCTTTTTATTTTGAGGAAATACTCAACAGGCATTATCCCGATGTTGAGGTTGTCGCTGAAAAAGACACCCTGAGCTGCCTTAAGGCGGTTTCTTCCGGAAAAGTTGATGCGGCCTTGTCAGAAAAACCGGTTTTTGATTTTCTGATCAACCGGCACTTCCTTACGGATTTAAAAAGCGTTCCGATAATGGAAAGCAGCCATTTCGAAAACACGCCCGTATCTATAGGTGTGAACAAGGACCGGACAATTCTCCGTGATATCCTGCAAAAGGCAATGGACAGCGTCAGCCAGGAAGATCGGGCAAGGCTGTATCGGCGCTGGCTGGGACAAAATTATCAGGAGCATGGAAAGCCAAAGATTGCATTTTCCCCGAAGGAGCGTCAGTGGCTGGAGGAAAAAGATGGTATTCGCATCTGTGTTCATCCTGACCGGCCGCCCTTTGAAGAAATCGATTCAAAAGGGGATTACAGGGGAATTGTGGCAGATATCATCTCCCTGCTCGAAGAAAGACTTGGGGTGCCGATTATGGTCGTAGCAACAAACAACTGGCAGGAAAGCCTTGATGCCATGGAAAACGGCAGATGCGATCTTCTTTCGGCTGTGTCCAAAAACAACCAGGAAGAACGCAGTTTTGCAGTATCCAAGCCTTATATCGAATCTGTAAATGTAATGGTGGCCGGCAATGCACAACCATATATCCCGGATCTGCATGCTTTGGAAGGCAGGCGGGTTGCAGTAGAAAAAAACAACCCCATAGGAAGTTATCTTAAGAAGAACTATCCCCGGATTTCCTTTTATTTTTATTCTGGTCTAAACCAGACCCTGCAGAGTGTTGCCAAAGGGGAAGCAGATGTTGCGGTTGGCAGTCTGCACAGGGTCAGCTATGCAATCCATGAGCTTGGTCTTTATGATTTGAAAATAGCCGGCCAGACACCCTACAAGGACTATCTCCATCTGGGTATCAGCAGTGATGACCCGAGCTTAAATTCCATCATTAACAAGACCATGGAGACAATCACCGAGCGGGATGTCAGCCGGATTACCAGAAAATGGCTTTCCATACGATATGATAAGGGACTGGACACGGTTCTTTTGTTTCAGATTCTTGCAGGAGGGGCTTTTCTTATAGCCATGTTTGTTTTCTGGAACAGGAAACTTGCCCGCTTAAACCGGCAGCTCGGCACGGCCCACGAGGCCCTGGAAGCCAAGAGCCTTGAACTGGAAAGGCTTTCAATAACAGATAGACTTACCGGTATATATAACCGTATGAAACTCGAAGATCTTCTGCAAAACGAAGTCAAGCGGACGCAAAGGAGCAGTCGCCCTTTTTCCGTGATTATGATGGATGTGGATAATTTTAAGGATGTCAATGACTTATACGGGCATCAAACAGGCGACAAAGTACTCCAAAAGATTGCCGGCCTTCTGCGGGTCAGTGTCAGGCAGGCTGACAGTTTGGGGCGCTGGGGCGGCGAGGAGTTTCTGATTATTTGTCCTGATACTTCGGGCAAGGGAGCCGCCATCCTGGCCGAACATCTGCGGCGTTCCATAGATCAAAGGAATCTGACCGCGGCAGGGTGGATTTCCTGCAGTTTCGGCGTTGCCGAGTATGAGCCGGAAGAAGGCCTGGACCAGCTCTTAAGCCGGGTGGACCGGGCCATGTATCGGGCCAAAAGACACGGCAGAAACAGGGTTGAGCTGGACTAAAATAAGCATAACCCTATGGATAATATAAATACTGCAACTATGGCGGATGCAAGCATCAGGCGGGCTGCGGAAATGATGTGATCCCGTCCCGGCAGGGGGAAGGCGGCGCCGATCCAGGGTTTTTCAATGAGTTTGCCGTTATATATGCCGGGGCCGATAAGGCGCACACCAAGTGCGCCTGCAAATGCCGCCTCGGACAGACCGGCATTGGGGCTTTTGTGGTTTTTGCCCTCAAAAATTGCTGTGGCAAAAGACCTGCCCCCGGTGCGGCCTGTTATTTGCGCTGCGGCTGATATGATAGGAACAGAGAGTCTTGCAGGTATCCAGTTGGCTGCATCATCTATCCTGGCTGCGGTTTTTCCGAACTGTTCATAGCGCTTTGTCCTGTATCCAGTCATGGAATCCAAAGTTGAGATCATTTTAAAGGCAATCGCCCCGGGTGCGCCGAGCACTAGCGCGAAAAAAAGCGGGGAGAGCACTCCGTCCACGAAATTTTCAGCAACTGTCTCAACTGTGGCCCTTGACAGGCCGGCTTCATCCATCTCACCCGTATCCCGGGATACCAGCATGGCAACAAGAGCCCGGGCCTTGTCAGTTTCACCTGACACAAGCGCCGCATGAACCTTTTTTGCCTCTGTATAAAGGCAGCGGGCTGAAAGACACGTATAGAGCAATATGATTTCGCAGATAATTTTTGTTGCAGGGTGTATGAGCCCTGCCAGAAATACTAAACAAACCGAAGCCAAATAAGCGCTGCATACAAGGACTGCGGCAAATATCAGACCAGCTGTGAAAGGATTTTTTACAAGGCTTCGCAAAACCTTTTCCGCGCGCTCTGCAGCCAGCCCCATAAGCCGCACCGGATGGGGAAGCCATAAAGGATCGCCGAGCAAAAGGTCCAGACCTGCGGCCGCAGGAATCACATACCATGCTGAAAGCATCTCAATCACTTATCTCCGGTCCTCCGCCCTCTGTCTTCTGTCTTCGGCCTTCCGCCTTTTGTCCTCTGCAAATCCGGCAATCAATTCCGCAGCCAGTTCGTTTGATTCAGGCTCTTTTAAAGATATCCTGAAAAAGTGTTCATCAAGGCCGTGGAAATTGGAACAGTCCCTTATCAAAAGGCGGCTTAAGAGCATATGATCCGCGATTTGCGCAGCATTAAAGCTCTCAGCCCGCATGAGCATAAATGTGGTATCAGAGTCAAAGACCTCAAGCCCGGGGATGTCAGAAAGCCGCTCATATATTTTTGCCCTCTGACCTTGCAAGTATTTCCGGGTTTTTTCAGCATGGGCGTCTGCAGCTTCACTGTTTCGGGCAATAAAAAGCACTGCTGCCTGAGCCTGGGAATTTAGGCTCCACGGAGGCAGGTATTTTCGTATCTTCTCAGCGGCAGAAAGGGGCGCGGTGCAAAATCCGACCCGAAGGCCGGGAATGCAGTGGATTTTTGAAAGCGACTGTAAAACCAGGACGTTTGGCAGCCCTGTATGCGCCATGGTTTTATTCTTCCGGCCGCAGACAAAGGGAAGATATGATTCGTCAATGACAAATAATGTGCCGGGCAGGCAGGAGGCCAGTGAGGCAAGCTGCTCAGTGTCTGTAAATTCGCCTGTGGGATTGTTGGGATTGCAGAAAAACACCGCATCAGCTGCTTCTGCTTGTTTTTTAAGCATGTTTAAATCCGGTTTGAACCGGTTTTGGCTTTTGCGCAGGAAATAGTTGTATTCTACATTGTTTATTTCCAGGGCATCTGCATAATCCGAATAAGTGGGACCCACCACAACCGCAGAGCCGATTTCCAGGGCCCGGGCAAGCAGATACAGAAATTCCGTGGTGCCGGCCCCTGCAATAATTCTGTTTTTATCGATGCCCTGCCAGTCGCCATATGCCTTTACCACCCTGTAAGCATCGACTTCCGGCAGCCTGCAGATGTTTTCAATATTATGGCCGAGATGCTCTAAGAGACCAGGCATGGGACCTAGTGGGTTGATGTTTGCGCTCATGTCTGTAATGTCTTCAGGCGCGCATCCCAGAGCTTGTGCTGCGGCAAATATGTTGCCGCCGTGTCCGTGGATCATTTTTTTACCTCCGGTACCAGGAGTCTGATAAGGGCTTCAATATCTGCATGCGCCTCGAAATGTTTAGCCAGCAGATCATACTGCCTGTCTCTTTCCGCATGCCCCTGCAGCCCCGGCACTTTTACGCCTTTTACGCCCGTATGCTCCAGCCATTTCTCCAGTATCTGCGGCCTGTCAAAAAGTCCGTGCATGTAAGTGCCAATTACAAGGCTGTCTTCTGATATGCAACCGTCCGTGAAATCACATTTCGCGGAGTTCTGTTCTGTTACGTAAAACAGGGGCAATCCTTTATCGGCTGTTGTGCGCCCCATGTGGATTTCATAGCCGGTGCCCTCGGTTTTGTCCCAGACAAACCGTGCAAGCGCGGTGGTTTTGGGCGCCGCAAGCACGGTTTCAACAGGAAGAAGACCGAGTCCCGGTGTTGTGCCGGATTCATCTTCAATTCCGTCCGGGTCCTGCACTGAATAGCCCAGCATCTGATATCCCCCGCATATGCCGAGCACGTGCCCGCCTGACCGGTGATATTTTTTGATTGCATCGCTCCATCCGGTTTCATGCAGCCATTCAAGGTCTGCCCGGGTGTTTTTTGTTCCCGGCAGGATTAAAGCGGAAAAAGGCGAAAGATCCCCTGGCTGTTCAATGAAATATAGAGACAGACCTTCTGCGGCATCCAGTGGGTCAAAATCCGTGAAATTGGATATTCGCGGCAGGCGCACCACTGCAACCGCGGGTTTTTTAACAGAGCTGTTTGCCGGGGGGGATGCGCGTTTAATTGATACCGCGTCTTCGGCTTCTATCCGTATATGACCAAACCAGGGAATCACCCCGAACGAGGTTTTTTTTGTCCTGTTTTCAAGCCAGCAAAGCCCGTCTGAAAACAGCCCGGGATCGCCTCTGAACCGGTTTATTATAAATCCTGCTATTCTGTCTGCGAAATGATTCGGCAGGCAGGCCAGGGTGCCTGTTATCTGGGCGAAAACCCCGCCTTTGTCTATGTCTGCCACAAGTACAACAGGCGCGTTTGCATATGCAGCCATGGGAAGGTTTACAAAATCCCGGTCCATGAGGTTTACTTCCGCACACGAGCCAGCACCTTCCATAATTACAGCATCACACTGCATGCGCAGCCTGTCGAGTGCCTGTGCGGCAGTTTTGAAAAGCGCGTCTTTTTCAGCGTAATATTCTTTTGCTTTTTTGTGTCCCATGGCACGGCCCATGACAACAACCTGGGAGCCGTTATCTCCTGCCGGCTTTAACAAAACAGGATTCATGTCTACGTGGGGGGCTGTTTTTGCAGCCTCTGCCTGCACTATCTGGGCCCGTCCCATTTCAAGCCCCTCCGGAGTTACCCCTGAGTTGTTTGACATGTTCTGGGCCTTAAAGGGCATCACCCGCAGTCCGCGGTTTGCAAGAACCCTGCACATGGCCGCGGCAAGCACGCTTTTTCCCACCTCCGAGCCGGTGCCGAGAAAGGCGAGACAGGGTGCAGGTCTTTTTTCGGATTGGTTCATGGTTTGTGAGAACCCTTCAGGTTCATTTTTCGGTTTCAAGTTCGTATTTTCCTTCATATCCTCTTGGAGTAACCATATTATTCCCGTACACGAATGTTTTGCTGTTTCCTGTGAAAACTGTTGTCTGCATGCCGACCCGTGCCGTGTCCAGGGCCTGCAGGGTGGTAAGTTCGATGTTTTCGTTTTCCCGCATGGCTGAAGTAACAAGACCAACCGGAGTTTCCGGGTCCCGGTATTCTAGCAGGATCTTTCTTGCCGAATCAAGTTGCCAGCTGCGCTTTTTGCTTTTCGGGTTGTAGAGCACTGTAACAAAGTCTGCTGAACCTGCCGCATGAAGGCGCTTTTCAATCATTTCCCAGGGGGTTAGAAGGTCGCTTAAGCTTATGGCGCAGAAATCGTGCATCAAAGGTGCCCCCAGAAGGGCTGCGCCCGCGCACAGGGCCGGGATTCCCGGCACCACCAGCACCGGGATTTCTCCTGTACCTGAGCCCAATGCAATTGCGTTTTGCGCACAAATCTGGAATACCAGCCCCGCCATTGCGTAAATGCCGGGATCGCCGCTGCAGACAAGGGTGCACGTCCTGCCTTGCCTGACGGTTTCAACAGCCCGCCACACCCGGTCCACTTCTTTTGTCATGCCCGTGGAAATCACTGTTCTGTTTCCTATGAGCGGCCTGATAAGATCCACATAGGTGGCATACCCGCAGATCACCTCTGAGCGTTCTATGGCGTTTACCGCCGCCCCTGACATGTGGGCCTGGTCTCCCGGGCCTATGCCGACTATAAAAAGGGCAGCACTGCCACTGCCACTGTCGTGTTTGCTGTCTTCTGCTTGGTCACTGCAACAGGTCCGTTTTGTGCTGCTTTTATGGCTGCTGCTTCGCATACGTTTTTTACTCCCATGTGTTTTTCCACCATTTCAGACGGGGTGGGCACGTTTTTTATCGCGGCAAGCTCTTCTTTGCTGTAGCCTGTAAGCGGGCGGTTAAAATGCCGGGCGGTTTCCTGTATTGCGGGTTCTGAAGTTTTCTGTGTAATTGTTGCAAACACCCTGATGCTTTTTACTGACAAACGGTTTTCAGCAAACACCCTGTAAACCGCTCTGCACATTTCTTCTGCCGGGGTGCCTGTGTTGCACCCCACGCCTACAGCCAGAGAGCCGGGCCTTAACACAAGCACGTTTTCAGAAAATTCTTTTGTTTCGTGATATATGTATATGCCGGGGATGTTTTCAAATACCGGTTGTCTTAGTATTTGCGTATATTTTTCAAGCTGCGCCTCCAGCACCTTATAAGGATCAAATCTAAGCACTTTTTTCCCCCCTATAAGGGCGGAGCTGACTGTTTTGACCGCCCCGGGGTTTTCGATTTCCAGGTCATGTTCGCATGCCAGAATATCTATGGCAGGGACCCCGGCCCGGTCCGTGGCCGTGGTAATGACCGGGCATGCGCCCGTGATTTCGGCGATTTTTCCGGCAAGTGCGTTAGCCCCTCCCAAATGCCCTGAAAGCAAGCTGACACAGAACTTTCCGGAGTCATCTATCGCCACAACCCCCGGGTCGGTGAGTTTTGAACGGATCATCGGCGCGATCATTCGAACTGCAATCCCTGCAGACATTACAAAAACATGTCCGCCATGGGCTGCAAACTGCTTTTCAACAGCGTTGGCCAGGCTCTCAAAGCGCTGCGCCCCCTGCAGATCTCCTGCGTTTTTTCCTGTATAAAGCTTTGCGCCCGGAAGATTCCTTGAAATCAGGGAGGCGATTTCAGCCCCCCTCGGGGTTACGGCCCAAACCGCAACTGAGTTTTTTTTGTTATTCTGATTCACTGCCCTGCCTGTAGCCGTGGGTAAATGTCTTGTCATACAATCTGGATGCCGCAAACTCCATGTTTTTCTGCGCCCGGAGTCCCGGGCTTGCAATTACCAGTGCCTGTCGCGTGATATCTGCTTTTTTCATGCTTTGGGCAAGTTTTCCCGCTTCTGTCCACAGTGTTTTTTCATCCCCGTGGGAGGCCTTGTAGACGACCGCCACCAGTGCCTGGGGCCCGTAGCTTTCTGCAAGCGTCTCCTGGAGTTTATCAGCCATGCCCGCAGAAAGATAAATTGCCATGCTCGCACCGTGGGCTGCCAGGGATGCCAGGTCCTCGCGTTCCGGCACCGGGGTTCGCCCCTCCATGCGGGTTAGAATCAGGCTCTGGGTTACCTCTGGCAGTGTATATTCTATTTTAAGCGAGGCTGCTGCCGCAAATGCGGCTGTTACCCCGGGTATGATTTCGCATGAAACACCCTTTTGCTCCAGGCTCTTTAACTGTTCCGCAATCGCCCCGTACAGGGAGGGATCTCCTGAATGCAGCCGCACCACTTTTTTGCCTTCAAAATGGGCCTGTGCCATTAAATCCACCATTGTTTCCAGCTCCATTTTGGCGCTGTTTTCCAGGCGCACCCCCTGGCTTGTCCATGCCAGCACAGCATCCGGCACAAGCGAGCCTGCATATACTACAAGATCCGAATTTTCAAGTGCCCTCATGCCCTTAACCGTTATAAGCTCAGGATCACCGGGCCCGGCACCCACAAATTGCACCGGATAAGTCTTCATTTTTCACTACCTCCTTACATCCATAACCCATCACTCATAACCCATAACCCATCACCGTTTTTTTCCTGTTACTATAAATACCGGATTCAGGGCTGCCAGGCGCATACCTGCATCCATAGCCGAAGACCTGCTGACCTGGACCTGGGTTACCTGTGTTTCAAATCCCAGTTCTTCCAGCGTCTTCAGGCAGTTTGCCAGGTTTTGGAGCACAACAACGTTTATGACCATTCTGCCTCCTGGTGCAAGCCTTTTCCCCGCCTTGTGCGCGATTTCTGCAATGTCCTTTCCGCCGCCTCCTATAAAAATCCGGTCAGGATCAGGAAGTTCGTCAATTGCCGAGGGCAGGGTCTTTTCAACAACTTCCACTCTGCATGGCGCATATTTTGCCGTGTTTTCAGCAATGTCTGCCGCCCGGCCGGAGTCTTTTTCCACTGCCAGAATTCTGCCCGAGGTCACGAAAACAGAGGCTTCTATTGCAACTGATCCGCTTGCAGACCCAAGGTCCCAGAAAACGTGCCAGGGCCGCAGGCGCAGTTTGGACAAAACAATAGCCCTTACCTCAGATTTTGTAACCATACCCTGCCTGTGTGCATACCTCTCCTCAGGCCCTCCAAACACCGGAGCCCGGCTTCCCTCCTCTGCCCCCGGTTCTCTGTCCTCTGTCTTCTGTCCTCTGTCTTCTGTCCTCTGTCTCCCGTCCTCTGTCTTCTTCCCTCTGTCGCCTTCCGGTTCCAGGATCATCGCATTTGGTTGAAGCCATGTCTTGCCTGCAGCCTCCTCAACGGTTAACTTCCGAATACGCTCGTCGTCCATGCCCAGGCGTTCTGCTACCAGCAAATTCAGCCTGCCTGAAAAGCACTGCATTGACATCTGAGCCACCTTGTCAGGGGTATTTTCAGGATCTGTCAAAACAAACACGGACCGGCCGGATGCAAGCGCTTCTGCAAGTGCGGATTTGCCGTTTCTTGCATGCATACTCACAGCACGCGCATCCTGCCAGGACCTGTTAATACGGGAAAACGCCGCAGCCATGGAGGATATATTGGGATAAACCGCAACGTTTTTTTCTCCGAAATGTCTTATCAGGGTTGTTCCTATGCCGAAAAAAAGCGGGTCTCCGCTTGCAAGCACCACAACCCTGCCTGACTGTGAAAAGGCTTTAATGTCTTTTATCACCGAGGACATGGGAGAGTCTATTTTACGCCTGTGTGCCGGGTGATCCGGAAACCATCCAAGGTGGTGCTCAGATCCGACAAGGACTTGCGCGCTTCTGATTACACCCAGATGCTTTTCGGAAAGATCCGCCCTGCACATTCCCATTCCGACAACATGTATGAGATTTTCCATCAGCAGGTCTCCGCATTTGAAATATCTGCTGCCACGCCCCCCTGGTAATCGAAAATAACCGAGCGCACTTCTATGGGGCAGCCAGCAAAGTTTTGCGCAGCACATATCATGCGTTCTGCAATGTCTTTAAAAACTTCCGGGCAGTTTTCGCGGATAATGAAAAATGCCTGCCTTGCAGTGTTTGAATCAGCAACTTCTTGCGCAAGTCTGTTGTCACCGCAGCAGGCAAGCACCCACGAAGACAGCTTATCAAGGCCCATGCGCGATCTTGCGGCATGCGTGTGAGGCGCGCCCTGGGCTATTTTCACAGCTTTTCCGAAAAACACGGCCAGAACAACAGAAGAAAATCCGTTTTTAACCGCCAGTTTCATGGATTTTTCAAAATAGTCGCCGATCTGAACAAATGCCTGCTCCGCCTTTTCAGGAAACAGGGCCTGAGAATATCTTTCGCTTCTGCGGCCGGTTGTGCAGATCACCGAGCCTGTTTTGCATGCTGCAGCCACTGACATGCCAGAGGCGATTGTTGCAATATAGGCTTCATGGCTCATCGGCTTTACCACTCCGGTGGTGCCGAGAATGGATATTCCGCCCGTGATTCCGAGCCTTGCGTTTAATGTGCGCGCGGCGATCTCTTCCCCGCGCGGCACAAATATTTTTATTTCAGCACCGCGCAAATCAGAAAACGAATCCAGGGCCTGTTTTACGGACTGGGTGATCATTTTTACCGGCCCGGGATTTATGGCTGCGTTTCCGGGTGAAATCTCAAGGCCCGGGCGCGTGACAGTGCCCACGCCGTGCCCGCCCGTGATGATAAGATCCCGGGTATTTTGCCTAAGCCGGACCCTTGCGCCGATTTCAGCCCTGTTGGTAACATCCGGATCATCTCCTGCGTCCTTTATTACCGTGGCAGCGGCAGTGGAAGCATTAGTTATTGAACACTTATGAACCGCAATTTTCAGGCTGTCTCCGGTGAGAAGCGAAATATCAACCACCGACGGTGTATGCGTGTCCAGCAGTGCCAGTACAGCCGCCTTTGCCGCCGCAGCAGCCGCACACCCGGTAGTAAACCCCGAGCGCAGCCTTTTTTTTTGGTCTCTGTTTTTCAATTCTTAAACCTTGACGGCTTCGTAAAAAGCTTTTTGAATCGCCCGATGTTTTTGCAGGAAGGAAGCCCTGCGG
>CAZVFQ010000033.1:0-27784 GCA_964626455.1 uncultured Desulfobacteraceae bacterium
AAATGGGAGGAGCCGGTGTGCCGGGCAGGGAATTTCCGCCTCCGAGCATAAGCGCAGGCATTGTTTCGCCCATAATGTATCTTACCGGCAATTACCAGACCTATGAGCGCGGTGAGGACAATATTGATTTTAATTCCGGAACCATACTTCAGGACACAGAAACCCCGGAAGCGGCCGCAGATCGCCTGCTTGCGATGATTCTCGAAATTGCATCAGGTGCAAAAACAAAGACTGAAACAATAAATCACCAGGATCCTGTTGAATTGTATTTTCAGGGACCGAGTTTATAGAGGAGGAATTAATGGATTTTTCATGGACCAAAGAACAGGAAATGCTTAGGAAATCAGTGCGTGAATTTGCCACAAAGCAGCTTGTGCCAAATCTTTCAGACTGGGACAAGGAACATTACTTTCCTTATAAAGAAGCTCTTCTCCCAATGGGAGAGCTGGGTTTTTTCGGCACCGTGATCCCGGAGGAATATGGCGGCATTGGCATGGGATTTGTTGCTTCTACCATAGTTACCGAAGAACTGGCCAGGGCGGCAAGTTCCCTGAGGGTGCAGGTAAACATGCAGGAACTGGGTTGCTCTTACACTATTTACAGATACGGCAGCGAGGAGCTGAAGAAAAAATATATTCCCAAGCTGGTGGAAGCCGAATACGTGGGCGGCTTTGGCATAACAGAGCCGGACGCAGGCTCAGATGTTATGGGAATAGCATCCACTGCCGAAGATAAGGGCGATCACTGGCTTTTAAACGGCAACAAGGTTTGGATATCCAATGCCCATATTGCAGATGTGCTTATTTACTATGCTTATACTGACAAGTCCAAGGGCTCAAAGGGATTGTCCGCCTTTGTAATTGAACCCAAAAACTTCAATGGTGTTAAGACCACCAGGCTTGAAAAAATGGGATCGCATTGCTCGCCGACCGGCGAGGTGTTTCTTGATGACACCAGGGTCCCCAAGGAAAACATTCTGGGCAAGCCGGGTGACGGAGCCGGAATTGTTTTCAGTTCCCTTAACCAGACGCGTTTGTCTGCGGCAGCAGGCGGGGTTGGTCTGGCCCAGGCATGTCTTGATGAGATTATCAAGTATTGCAAACAGCGCAAGCAGTTCGGCCGGCCCATCGGTGATTTTCAGATGAATCAGGAAATGATCGGGCAATTGTCAGCCGAAATTGAAGCAGCCCGGCTGGTGGTATACAAGGCCGCATATAATAAGGATCAGGGGAAATTAAACAACGGCCTTGATGTAGCCCATGCCAAGTATCTTGCAGGGGAAGTGGCAAACAAGGCCGCCAACTTTGCCATGCGCATCCTGGGCGCCTATGGATATTCTACAGAGTATCCGGTTGAAAGGCTGTTTCGGGATATGCCCACATACTACATGGTCGAGGGCTCGGCCAATATCTGTAAAATGATCATAGCACTCGATCAACTGGGAGTAAGGAAGGCTAATCGGGATAAGTAATTTGAACAATTAATGTTTTATTTGTTATTTTTGCCGGGTTATGATTTGACCTGATTTTCGTTCTATTGAGATATTGACACAGGAGTAGAACTTTGTTATTTTAAATTAAACAATGTTAAGCTTCCGTATTCACGTTATATTTGCATGCATTAAGTTTGCTTTCTGTATTCATGTTTTGCCTGCGCGCCGGTTTTCATTACGGCATTCAGTTTGCAGGCTTATGTTTTAAAGAAAGCATTTTGCGATGAGGTATAAGGCAGGGCACTTTCCATTGGCAGCAAGGCAGCAGATCCGGTGATCTGTTCAATGGTACCCTGGCAGGGACTGTGGAGGCTGCCGTGGTATGGATGCATTATAAACCTTAATTTTAAAAAGGAGGGGTTGCAATGCTAAAGAAATTCGGAAAGCTGACTTTAATTCTTATCTGTACATTATCACTTCTGGCGTTAGGAAGTACAGGCTTTGCTGCAGACAAAGAGTTTGTTCGCATGTTCTCGGGTCCGGAGGGAGGCTCCTGGTATCCCCTGGGAGCTGCGATGATGAACATTGTTGAAAAAAATATTCCCGAAGTCTCAACTTCATGCGGACCCGGCGGCGGAGTCGGAAACTGCAAGGATGTTCAGTCCGGCAGGGCGGATCTTGGATGGACTTATACGCATACGTCATACAATGCGTATAACGGAAGCGGTAAATTTGGCAAAGAGCATACAAAACTGCGCCACTTAATGTCGCTTTATCCGGGCGTATTTCAGATGGCGGTTCCCAAAAAAAGCGATATTGAATCTGTCAGTGATCTTGCAGACAAACGGATAGTTCCGGGCAAGGTCGGTTTTACCGGAACTGAGATAGCCGAAATCATCCTAGAAGCCCATGACCTCACATTTGATAGCATTAAGAAAAACGGAGGATCAGTTAGTTTCGTGGGGTATGCGGATTCTGCGGCTCTTATGAAAGACGGGCACAGTGATTGTTATATGGCCGTGACATCATGCCCGCAGTCCACTATTATCGATCTTAATCACAGACCCGGCATCAGGATTATTGGAATAGATGACGAGCACATGGAAAAAGTCCAGGAACTCGAGCCGGGCCTGATGAGCACGGAAATTCCAGAGGATGCTTATAAGGGTATGGATGGACCGGTTCAAACCGCGGGCACTGTGACCCAGATTGTTGTAACAGAGGATATGTCCGAGGAACTGGCTTATAAAATCGTCAAGACCCTCTGGGAACACCGCGACGACCTGATGGAAGTCAAGGAAAAAGCCATAAAGGAGTCTGAACTGGAAAATGCGCTGAAGGGAAATAAAATACCCGTTCATCCGGGTGCTGAAAAATACTACAAGGAGGTAGGAGTTCTCGAGTAGCAGCATCGGAGATGTACTCAAAAGGATAAGTATCAATCTTTGTCTATAGGATAAGGGCCGGAAGGGAGTTTCTCTTAATAAAAGGAGTGCGGGGGCGCCATGGCTGAAAAAGTAGCGGTTACAGACAAATTAAGGCAGACTGAAAGTATTGTCGAATGGTTTTTTTCACAAAAACAACTTGGAGTGCATTACTTTCTTGGTCTGTTAATTGCCATTCTTGCTGTTTCTCTCTCACTTTATCATCTGTTTATTGCTTATGCAGGATCAGTTGAAGCTCATGTTTTCAGAAGCACCCATCTGGCCTTTATCCTTATTCTTGCTTTTCTGCTCAATCCCCTGGGTAGGCGGACTTGGAGAGATCCTTTAAATAAATGGTTTTTTGTTGACTGTCTTTTCATTGTTCTGATTGTGGTTATTCAGATTTATAAGTTATATGATATAGATGCCTTTACTTGGAGAAGGGGGGATCTTAATGTCTGGGATTTGTGGTTCGGAACAATCTATATAGTTCTTCTCCTTGAGGCCACAAGGCGTGTGGTTGGATGGGCCATGGTCATTGTGGCCGGTTTTTTCCTGATACATACCGCGTTTTCAAACTATTTCCCCAGTGTTTTTTACGGACCGCCCTCGTCATGGTTTACCATAATCGATTACCTGTTCATGCGGGAAAACGGTATCTTCGGCATCCCGCTGATGGTCATGGCCACCTATATTTTTCTGTTTATCCTGTTCGGGGCATTTCTCATAGAATCAGGGGCAGGGCGTTTTTTCCTAAATGTTGCCCTTGGCCTCACAGGCCATCGTCCCGGCGGACCGGCCAAAGCCTCCGTTGTCGCCTCCGGCCTGATGGCTACCGTTTCCGGAAGTGCGGTTGCAAATGTGGTTACAACAGGCAGTTTTACAATTCCTTTGATGAAACGAATAAAATATGCCCCGTATTATGCCGGTGCAGTAGAGGCTTGTGCTTCTTCAGGAGGCCAGATTATGCCTCCGGTAATGGGGGCTGCAGCTTTTATCATAGCGGAATTTTTAAACATGCCCTACCTGATTGTCTGCCTGGCTGCTCTTGCACCGGCTGTGATTTATTTTTTCTCCATATTTGTCCAGGTGCATTTTGAGGCCAGAAAAAAGAACCTTCCCATAATAAGCAAGGAAGAAATTCCCAGCCTTGCCAGGGAGCTTAAGCAGGGAGGGCATCTGTTTCTCTCCATTATAATTATTATCGGCGCCCTGGCTATTGGATATACGCCCATGCTTGCAGGGTTTTATGCCATTATTTCCGTTCTTATTTTAAGTTTTTTTCGCGCAGCTACACGGATGACGCCGGTATCTATACTAAGGGCTCTTGAGGACGGGGCCAGAAAATCAGTTCCTGTGGCAGTGGCGTGTGCCACGGCAGGTATTATTATCGGATGCGTTTTTGTTTCCGGGGTTGGCATGAAACTTACCAACCTTATTATTGATATTGCAGCCGGCCGGTTGTGGGTGGCTCTTATCCTTACCATGTTTGCCTCCATGATTCTGGGCATGGGACTTACTACAACTGCTGTCTATATTACAGTGGCCGCCCTGGTGATACCGGCTTTGGTTGAGATGGGAGTGGAGCCTATTGCAGCCCATTTGTTTGCCTTTTATTTCGGGCTGGTCTCTGCCATTACCCCGCCGGTGGCCCTGGCCTCATTTGCAGCAGCAGGGGTTGCAGGGGCAAATCCCATGCAGACAGGATTGCATTCCTTCAGACTCGGGATCGCAAAGTATCTTCTGCCTCTGGTTTTTGTATATGATCCGAGCATGCTTTTTGTGGGCTCTTATCCTGAGATTGCATGGGGTATTTTTAAAGGGTTTCTGGGGATTTACATGCTGACAATCACCACAGAGGGCTACCTGTTTGCAAGGGTCAATGTCTTTGGCAGGATTCTGGCCTGTGCTTTGAGTCTTATGGTCTTGTTCCCTCAGCTTGCTACAGATACAATAGGCGTTTTGGGCAGCATTTTGTTTCTTGTCCTGTATTATATAATGGCAAAAAGGTCTTTAAAAGCGGGGGTTGCGGCATGAAATATTTCAGGGAATGGATATTTTTATTTATAATCCTGGTTGCTTTTTATCTTTTTGACAAAGAAAATTTGCAGAACACCCATTATAACCTGTTTTTATTGCTGTTGATGTTTTTGGTGATAGTTGTCCTGTTTTCACTTAAATATATGCATTCATCATATCATGGCGACAGTTGATCAGCCCGGTTTATCTGCATTGCAGGCGGAAATTTTATCAGACCGAAGATGAAATGCCTAAAAATCAAAATAACTTAGAAGTGACTGTCGCTGGTGCCGGCACCATGGGCCACGGCCTGGCTCTTGTTATGGCCGGGGCCGGCAACAGGGTTACTCTTCTGGATACAGGCAAAGACGTCCTTGAAAAAGCGATTGAACAGATTCGCGGGCATCTGGAAATGCTCCGGGAGGAGGGCCTGGAAAAAAGGCAGGTGCAAGAAATACTTGCCCGCATAAAAACCTCCACGGAAAAAGAAGCCATGGCCGGGGCGGATCTGATAATTGAGTCTGTATCCGAGGATAAGGAAATCAAGCGATCCTTTTACGCGGAAACCGAAAATCTTTGCCGGGCCGATGCGGTCATTGCCAGCAATACCTCGTATCTTAACATATTTGAACTGGCACCTCCCGGCATCCAGCAAAGGCTCCTGATCTCGCATTTCTACGCACCACCGTATCTTATCCCGCTGGTTGAAATTGTAAAGGGCCCGGAGACGCGCGACGATCTTGTTGAATGGATAAAGCAAATCCTTGCCCAAGCCGGCCAGGAGCCGGTGATAATTGAAAAATTTATTCCCGGCTTTATTGTAAACCGGCTGCAGCGGGCTATGGGAAGAGAGATATTCCATCTCATAGACGAGGGGTATGCAAGGCCCGAAGAGATAGACAGGGCGGTTTTGGCCAGTCTTGGCATAAGGCTTCCGGTATTGGGGGTCGTGCGCAGGTTCGATTTCGCAGGTCTTGATTTTACCCAAAAGGTCCTGTCAAATCCGTCCATAGAACTGGTAAGCAAAGACAGGCCGTCAATGGCCATAGATGATCTTGTGGCACAAGGGCGCTTTGGAGTCAAATCCGGCAGGGGCTTTTACGACTACAGGGATCTGGATGAAAAGGAAATTTACAGAAAAAGAGACAGGCTGCTTATCAGAATGCGCGCTGTGATGAAGGAGATTAAGCAGACGTTTTGGCACAACACTGATGAATAAAGCTTTGATGCTCTCGTAAAAAGCTTCTAACCTCATTTGAGGTTTTTACAGGAAGGAAGCCCTATGGAAAAGCGAATCATTATTACAGCAGCGGTAACAGGATCTTCTCCGACAAAGGAGATGAATCCGGCGCTGCCATATACTCCCGAAGAGATCGCTGAGGCGGCGGTTGACTGCCACAGGGCAGGCGCCGCCATTGCCCACATTCACGTTCGCGACCCGGAAACAGGTGCTCCGGCCTTTGAAATTGATCTTTTCCGGCGTGTGTTAGACAGGATTCGCGATAAATGCGACATGCTTGTAAATCTTACAACAAGCGGTTTGAGACTTACCGGTCCGAATGTAACAGAAAAGCGCCTGGAGCCTGTTTCCTTAAAGCCGGATATGTGTTCTCTGGATCTTGGATCGGTGAATTTCCGGGACCGGGTGTTTTATAATTCACCCCAGTGGGCGGAGCAGGCTGCAAGGACAATGCAGCAGGCCGGAGTAAAGCCGGAAATCGAGGCATTTGAGCCGGGCCATATTGAACAGGCAAAAGACCTGATCAAGCGAGGGCTGATTGACCCTCCGGCCTGTTTTCAGCTTTGCATGGGGGTTAGCTGGGGCATTGACGCAAGCCCGGAAAGTCTTATGTTCATGAAAAGCAGGCTGCCCGAAGGCGTTAAGTGGAGCGTTCTTGGAATCGGAGCCGCACAGCTTCCCATGATTACAATGGGAATTTTGCTGGGCGGAAATATCCGTGTGGGCTTTGAAGACAATATTTATTTAAAAAAAGGAGTTCTCGCCCGGGATAACGCTCAGATGGTGGAAGTGGCCGCAGAAATGGCCGAGCGACTTGGCAGGCAGGTTGCCACACCGGCCGAGGCACGGCAGATGCTGTTGTGATACCGGATTTTTTATAATATTTCCAATTCCCCGCCTGTGATTCAAATACAGGGACCTTTACGGGTTTCTGCTGAATTCCTTTGAAGATGCGCCCCCTTTTCTGTATATTGATACAGATTTCAAGGGGACACTTTTCTTTTTAACTGTTAGAATCTAAATAAAAGATAGCATCTTTTAACGCACTGTCCGGGAGTTGTCATGAAGCAAAAAGCCGTCAGGCAAATGTTGCGCACTGTAATTAATCCTGTGAATCTCTATAAAGCCCGTGAGTATGCAAAAACGCAAAAACTCATCAGCAGAACCCAGGAAGACCCTCAGCTTAGGTTTTATGCTGATGTGCTTAAAACGGATATGCTTCATTACGGATATTTTGAAGACAGTGATATATCCTGGCTTGATATTTCTTTTCGCGATATGGAAAATGCCCAGATTGCCTATGCCGAAAAAATAAGCAGCCTTGTTTCCCCGTCGGCCGGAAGTGTGCTGGATGCGGGAGCAGGCATGGGAGGGCTTGGCAATTTGCTTCTGGGACATGGATATAAGGTTGTCTGTCTTACTCCGGATAAACATCAGGCAGGATATATTCAGGGTTCTTAAGCCTGTTATTGAATTCGCAGATGTTAAGTTAAAACGCAAGCAGCCCTTTCTCAGGTATTATGCTGATAATATTATTGACCATGTAAATGCGAAATTTGAAAAAGAGATTGCAGGGCTGGATCCTGAACGTTTTGCCCGGGAGAAGCGCTATTTGCTTCTAAAACTGACAAGAAAATAATATATGTGAAAAATATGTTATTTGATCGGGGTAAAGCTGAAAAAGCCCGGCAGGCATTTCTTTGCACTGCTGCAGGCACTGCGTTGACATGTGCTTTTCCCGGAGTTGGTGCACACTGGTGTGCGTGGTTCGCACTGACCCTGCTTCTGGCATGTCTGCGCGATACAACTCCGCGCCGCGCTGCGTTGCTCGGCCTTGGGGCGGGTTTTATTCATTTTCTGACCCTTCTTTACTGGCTGGTACCAACCATGCACACCTACGCTCCCATGCCGCTTGCACTCAGCGCCGGGGTCCTTGTATTTCTGGCGTTTTACCTGGCTCTGTATATTGCAGCCTTTTCCGGGCTTGTGGTCTGGTGTTCCAGAGGGCGCCTGGAACATCCCCTGTGGTGTCTGGCAATGGTTCCGGTGTTCTGGGTGAGTCTTGAGTGGCTCCGCGGGCATTTGTTCACCGGATTTCCATGGGGATTGATCGGCTACAGTCAGTATTCCAGACTGCATCTGATCCAGTTAGCCGACATATTCGGTGTATACGGGGTGTCGTTTCTTCTGGCTTTTGTTAATGCGGCTTTATTTATATTGGTTCTGGCGATTTCCGGCCGCTGCTGGCAGGACCGGGCGGTGGCTGTCCGGCATGCGCTTTTTGTCTCTGTTGCAGCCGTTTTGATGATTACAGGTGCGTGGGGATACGGAAATTTGCGTATTAAGCAGATGGACGGCCTTGCAGAAGATGCACCTGAAATCCGGCTTGCCGTAATCCAGGGCAACATAGATCAGTCACTGAAGTGGGACGAGGAATTCCGCGAACATACCACCCGCAAATATATCGGTCTTACACAGGAAATATTAGATGATTCGCCGGACCTGATTGTCTGGCCTGAAACCGCCATGCCGTTTTATTTTTTCCGCGACAAGGAGCTTACCTCCCTGGTTCTGGATTCGGTCAAACAGGCAGGCGTCTATCACCTGATCGGAAGCCCGAGTTATGAATACAGCCAGGAAAGCGAAAACTTTTTTCTTTTCAACAGTGCATATCTCATTGATCCCGAAGGAGAAGCTGTAGGCCGCTATGACAAGGTCCATCTGGTGCCGTTCGGCGAATATGTGCCGTTGCGCAGGTGGCTGCCTTTTCTTGGAACCATGGTCCCCCAGGAAATGGATTTTTCAGCCGGCCGGGCAGGGCAGCTTTTGCACATGCAGGACGTGAGTCTCGGGGTGCAGATATGCTACGAGATGATTTTCCCTGAGCTGTCTTCTGCCATGGTAAGGCGGGGCGGGGATGTTATTGTAAATATCACCAATGATGCCTGGTTTGGAAGAACAGCAGCTCCTGTTCAGCATTTTTCCATGGGGGTGCTGCGGGCCGTGGAAAACCGCCGGGCATTTGTCCGGGCTGCAAATACCGGCATCAGCGGGTTTATAGATCCTGTGGGCAGGATTAAGGGGGCTTCGAATATTTTTGAGACATTAACTATGATATACAAGATCCCGGTGATTCAAAATAAGCCCGGCTTTTACTCGCGCTGCGGGGATGTGCTGCCATGGATCTGTATGGTTTTGTCGCTGTGTGTTATTTTTGCGGCCTGGCGGGAAAAAAGAGCATAAAATCCGGATTGAGAAAAGGGTTGAGAAAAAAACGGAATTGCTGATAAATAATTATGATGGCACCGTAAAAAGCTTTTTACGAGTGCATCAGTATAGTGGTTAAATAATTACAGGGGCAGGGGACAGATTTGAAGTTCATTGCCTGATTGCCGGTCTTAAAAAATAAATTTTATTATACGAGGAGGTTTCCGATGTCAGAGGAGCTCAGATCGACAATAAATGAATTTTATAAAAAAACAGAACAGTTAAAGGGGTATCTTTGACGTACCGGCAGCAGAGAAGCGGCTGGCGGAAATAGAGAGCATGATAGCAGAAGAAGACTTCTGGAATGATCCGGATAAGGCGCGGCAGGTCCTGCAGGAACGCTCCAGATTAAATGAACGCCTGCAAGCCTGGCGCGCATTATACAAGGAGGTGGAGGACTGTGATACCCTGCTTGAGCTGGCAGAGGAGGAAGACGACGAGTCGGCCTATCAGGAGGTTCGGCGTCAGTCAAAATCCCTGGAAAAACAGATACATGATTTTTCTGTTTCCCTTATGCTAAGCGGTAATGATGATGACCGCAACGCAATTTTATCCATCAATGCCGGGGCGGGCGGAACAGAGGCCCAGGACTGGGCAGAGATGCTTTACAGGATGTATCACCGCTGGTGTGAGGAAAAAAATTACAAAGTGGAGGTCATGGATCTGCAGCCCGGCGATGAGGCCGGAATCAAGAGCGTTACCTTTACGGCAAAAGGCAGGTTCGCGTTTGGTTATCTCAAGGCTGAAACCGGCGTTCATCGCCTGGTGCGGATTTCGCCTTTCAATGCCGGGGGCAAGCGCCATACGTCCTTTGCTTCTGTTTTCATCTACCCGGAGATAGACGATGAAATAGTTGTGGATATTGATGAAAAGGATTTGCGGATAGACACCTTCCGCGCCAGCGGCGCTGGCGGGCAGCATGTAAACAAAACCAGCAGCGCTGTTCGTATCACCCATGAGCCTACAGGCATTGTGGTACAGTGCCAGCAGGAAAAATCACAGATCAGAAACAGGGAACTGGCCATGAAAGTGCTGCGTGCAAGGCTCTATCAGCTTGAAAAGCAGAAGCAGGACCTGAAAATGCAGGCCATCCATGAAACCAAGGGCGAGATAGCATGGGGAAACCAGATTCGTTCCTATGTTCTTCATCCCTACCAGATGGTAAAGGATCACAGGGTCAACATGGATATCGGCAATGTGAATGCAGTGCTCGACGGATGGATAGATCCTTTTATTGAGGCTGTGCTGCTTTCCGGAGTTTCTCAGGGCGCTGATCAGCTCAATGAAACCGCTTGATATTATTGAGAAATATTACAGGCCGGAAAGTTTTGCCCACAGGGTGCTGATACGGCATTGCCGGCTTGTGGCAGAGGCGGCGGTTGAAATTGCCGGGCGCGTGCCTCATCTTTCACCTGATGTTGCTTTTATATATGAAGCAGCCATGCTTCATGACATAGGGATATTATATACAAATGCCCCGGAAATAGGGTGTTTTGGAAAGTATCCGTACGTGTGCCACGGATATCTGGGCCGAAAACTGCTGGAAAAACACGGCCTTCATGACCATGGGCTGGTCTGTGAAAGGCATGTCGGCGGCGGGCTTAGCGCGGCTGATATTAAATTCCAGGGCCTTGATCTTCCGGATCGCGACATGGTGCCTGAAACAGTGGAAGAAAAGATAATTTGTTTTGCGGATTCTTTTTTTTCAAAGACCCCGCCTCCTGAAGGGACCAGGCGCACCGTGGATGAGGCGATTGCATGGTTTAAGAAACGCGGCGAATACAGGGCCGAAAGGTTTTGCAGGTGGCTTGAGATTTTCGGCGGTGTCAGTCGAAACACCTCCGATGCCGGAGCAAAGCCGAAAAGCAGATTAAGATCATAAAGCAGGCGCTTTGAAAAACGCAAAAATCGACCTCAGGTTTTATTTTATAACAGATGACAGCGTCCCGGGCCTAAGCGCCCTGCGGCAAGTGCAGATCGCGGTCGCCCAAGGTGCCACTGCTGTTCAGTACAGGAACAAGGCCTTTTCTTTGCAGGATTTGCCAGAAGTCCTTGAAATACGTGCTTTTTGCTTACTAAACCGGGTTTGTTTTGTAATAAACGATGATATTCTACTGGCCCGGGCTGTGGAGGCAGACGGAGTGCATCTCGGCCAGGAGGACGCAGACGCTGCCCTGGCCCGTAAAATCCTTGGAGACGAGGCTGTTATCGGCATTTCGGTTTCAAACATGCAAGAGCTTGACGGCACTGATCTTTCCCCCTGTGATTATATCGGTACGGGGCCGGTGTTTGCAACAGGCACCAAGGCGGATGCCAAGCCGGTTATCGGAACCGTGGGTCTGGCCGATGTGGTTGTTCGTGCGCCTTTGCCCGTGGTTGCAATCGGAGGTATAGCCCCGGATAATGTGCATGAATGTATTAAAGCCGGTGCTTCAGGAGTGGCAGTAATTAGCGCCGTCACCAGGGCCGATGATCCGGCGGCTGCTGCAGGCAGATTTGCTGCAGCCTGCGGACTTCAGCCCGTAAAAACCGCAGATGCCTGGAGCGATGAATTTTCTCTGATCAATCGTATAATTTCAGGCTTCAGAGCAGATCCCGATAAAACCGGGGTTTTGCGGATCGGGGCGGGAGATGATGCAGCTCTTTTAAGTACCCTTAAAAATCCGGTTTTTACCACTGATGCACAGCACGAGGGCGTGCATTTTCGCCGCAGATGGCAGACCATGTCAGAGATCGGATACAAGGCTTCAGAGATTGCATTAAGCGATCTTGCAGCATCCTATGCCACGCCTGCGGCCCTGTTTATAAACCTTGCCCTGCCTGCCGATATTTCAGAGGATCAGGTGGTGCAGATATATGAAGGAATTCAGAAATCTCTTGCACTCAGGGATGCGGTTGCGGCGGGAGGAAATATTTCATCTGGCCGCGTGCTGGCCCTTGATCTTTTTGCTGCAGGAGAGGCGAATCCGGATATTTTCCCGGTGCGTTCCGCAGCCAGGCCGGGATGGGGCCTTTACGTGACAGGCCCGCTGGGTTTGGCAAGGGCCGGACTGGATTGTCTGACCCGTGGGGACAAGGAGTTTACCGGACTAATCCGTGCTTTTATCCATCCTGTGGCTCGTTTTGATGCCGCGTCAGTGCTTGCTGAAAACCGGGTTGAATGTGTTATGGACATAAGCGACGGCCTTGCAGGAGATGCCCGTCATATTGCCGAAGCATCAGGAGTGAGCATAAATCTGGATCTTTCAGCTGTGCCGGTTTCCCCGGAGTTGGCTGCATATTGTGAAAAATACGAAAAATCGCCGCAGCAGGTTATGGCTGCGGGCGGCGAGGATTATGAACTGCTTTTTGCCTGTCCGCCCGGTGTTTTTGATGCAATAACCGGACAACTGCCGGGGGCGTTTCAGGTGGGCGTTTGTTTGCCTTATACAGGCGGGCCGGTCAGGGGGGTGCCTGAAGGAGCCGGAGGATACAGGCACGGAGAACGCAGAGAATAATGGAGGAATTAAATGATTATACCGGTGATACTTGCCGGCGGCTCAGGGACCCGCCTGTGGCCGATGTCCCGGGAGATGTTTCCAAAACAGCTCCTGCGGTTCACAGGAGAGCATACAATGCTCCAGCAGACCATTCTGCGGGTGGGCAGAATAGAAAACTCGGCTGAACCCTTCCTGATCTGCAATAAAGAGCATCGCTATCCCATTGCCGAACAGGTCAGAGAGCTTGACGGCTTTGCGGAGCCTGACATGATTCTGGAGCCGGTGGGCAGAAATACTGCTCCCGCCGTGGTGATCGCTGCCATGAAGGCGCTTTTAATGGATCCAAAGGCAAAAATCCTGGTGCTTCCTGCAGATCATCTCATAACAGATGTCGATGAATTCTGCAGGGCTGTATACACGGCAGAGCTTTATGCAGATCAGGGCTATCTGATTACTTTCGGGGTGGTTCCAGATTCCCCTGAGACAGGCTATGGATATATCCGAAAGGGTATACGACTGGATCGTGGCGCAGGGCGGGAAAAGATGGCGGAGGCTTATGGAATTGATCAGTTTGTTGAAAAACCGGATCTGCAGACGGCGGAACAATACCTGGCTTCAGGTCTGTATTGCTGGAACAGCGGGATGTTTTTGTTTCGCGCCGAAGATGTATACGCTGAACTTGAGCGGTTTGTACCCCGAATTGTCTCCGTGTGCCGGCAGGCCTGGCAGAAGGGCGTTTCAGAGGACGGCGCATTCTGTCTGGATAAGGACGCATTTGAGATGTGTCCTTCGGATTCCATAGATTACGCGGTAATGGAGAAAACGGAAAAAGGTGCCATGGTTCCTTTTCAGGCAGGCTGGAGCGATTTAGGGTCATGGGTTGCCATGTGGGAGGCAGGGGAAAAAGACGGGGACGGAAACGTTATAAATGGCCGGGTAATTGCCCGCGGGGTAAAAAACAGCCTTGTGCTTTCAGACCGGCGGCTGGTGGCCGTGCTGGGTATGGAGGACAGTGTTGTGGTTGATACCAGTGATGCCCTTTTGGTGGCAGGGCGTTTTCTGACCCAGGATGTCAGGTCCGTGGTTTCAGCCTTAAAAGAAGACGACCGCAGGGAAGCTTTCTGCCATGAGGCCGTTTATTCGCAATGGGGTGAAGAAACCCGGGTCACAGAACATGAAACTCATATTATACGGAGGCTGAGCCTGAAGCCCTCAAAAGAGATGGAATTTATTACGCCGGCCGAATGGATGATCCACTGGTCGATAATTTCGGGTACAGGCCGCATAGAGCAGGAAAATTCAGCTTTTGATGCGCAAAAGGGGAAATTCCTGGAGATTTTACCGCAAAACAGAATCAAGTTGGAAAATACGGGCAAAGAGCCGCTGGTGATAATTGAAGTGAGAATCTCTGTATAAAATTTTTAAATTCAATTACCGGATATTGTGCCCCGGGTGTTAACCAAGGAAAAACGGGTATGGCAGGAAAAGAAGAAGATTACGGCATGGTGTTTGACAAAAAGGATTTTTTTGACAGGATAGAAGGCGACCTGGAACTTGCAAGGCAGCTCGGAGAGATGTTTCTTGATGATGCCCGGGAAACAATCGGGCTGATCCGGGATCGCATCGGGAAAAAGGATACAGACGGGATAATGCGTGCGGCTCATTCGCTTAAAGGGGCTTCTGCCAATTTGTCTGCGATCCGGCTTCAGCGGATTTCCGCGGATCTTGAAAAGGCGGCAAAGGAAAACAGACTTTATGCGGCCGGCGAAATCTTTTCGCTCCTGGAAAACGAGGTGGCAAATTTTACAGCCGAGCTGAAACGTCACATTCTGGACTGAAATTTCCTGTATTTTTCAAGGCAGGGTCCGGTCGGCCAAGGCTGTTTTCTGAACCATTCCTGTTGGTGCATGGCATAAAAGGCTCGGTCAAAAACAAAAGAAATCAGAAAATGGGCTCCCACAGGCCCGGAAAGATATTTTCCTGCATGATGCAGATGTTCCTGGCGGTACTTGTGTCCGGCGATGCGGATAAGCGTTTGCAGGGTTGCATCTGATTGCCGGGTTGCCCCTGTCTTTGCGGATCTGTGTTTTTTTATTGTATTGACAACAGCCCTATGGGATGAGGCAAGCATTTGTTCCCGGTAACGGTTGAGCACAGGGGCTCTTTTGAGCAGCAAAGAAATGTGGGTGCGGATCAACTGCTGTTCTTTTTTTGCTTCTTTTTTGAGAAATTCTTTTAAATGGCCGGGCAGTTCCAGGTCTATGGCTGAAAATCTGCCGGCGTAAGATTTCGTTTTTTCGTTGAACTCCTCTATTGCTGTTTCCCAGAATCTGCTTGAGACGGTTTTATAAGTTGTCGTGCTGCCGGCCATATTCTTGGGGCCGCGTTTTTTTACCCTCATGATTTCAGGCATCAGGCGTGCGGTTTTGGCAAACAGAAGCCTGCCGGTGATCACATTAAATATTATACCAACAGCGGCATACCAGTCCTGCATGTAAAATATACGGCCGAGTTCTCCCGGATACATGGCCTCAAGCAATTTGTTCGGAAAAAGATGCGAAGGTGTGGCATAGGCCGGAGTGCCTGCAAGCAGAGGCTGGCCCGGAGGCTGGCCGGGGTCGAAACGTACTGCGGTTTCAAGATCTATGAGCCCGAAGCCGTAGACTTCCGGGTTTGCAAGGATGTGATCGGCCGCATCCAGATGTTTGTCAATGTACATGTTGTCTGGCTTTAAGTCCCTTAATGCCAGAGAGCGTTCTTTTAGCTGGCAGAGCAGGTCGAGCACATTGATGATAATTCCTTTTATCCTGGCCCGGTTGGACTCGAAGTTTTTCTGATTGACTCTGGCTTGTATCGTGCGGTAAATTTTTTGAATACTCTGTTTATATTCACTTATCACCCCGGTGGCCAGGGAGTTGAGCTCCCTGCTGAATTCTTCGGCAGCCCCGTTTGCCTGAATATCGGGTTGAAGCCCGGCCAGAAAAAAGAAGAACCACTCCCGCCATCTGTATTCAGGTATGGAAAGATTTTTGCTGTATTTTTCCCCAAGGTGCTTTACTTTGCTTTCATAGCCTGAAAAAATTTTCCGCATCTCCAGGTAAACCGGGTAGTTCTCCTCTCCATAGAGCGCCTCAAAAGCGTTGGGGTCTTCAAAGGCCTCTGGCAGGTTTCTTAATATATCGTTTCTCACCCGGTCCCTGAGGCTGTGCATGGACTCTATCACCTGGTTGAAGAATAAATGCTCGGAAAGGTTCATGAAGAAAACAAAGCTGCCGCCGATTTTTAAAAACTGCTGCAGTCCGGGCCGCCTGGTAAGCTGGTTGATATAAGCATCCTCGGTTTCTTCAGGCGAGCGGGGTTCGGAAAATTTTAGAAACGGCACCATTTTCAAAATAGCTTCCAGTCTCGGAAATACGCACGAGATATCAGGGGACAGGCGGTTTACAATCCGGTGTTCCCTGCGGATATATTTCAGGTATTCGGAAAAATCGGTTATGGGGTGAGGCGGGATTTTTATCACCAGCGGGTCATCGTAGATTACCTTGTAGCATACGCTTTTGCTGCCTACCTGCTCGCCTATGGGCTGTACGCTCATTCTTCTGTGTTTTTTGCGCTCCCCGCTTTTTACGGTAAATTCGTAGACAGAAGTCCCGGCCGGTTCCCCGGATACCTGGTAAGCTTTTGCAGAATCGGCCTCCTTTCCCGCCCCCAGGCTCTGGAGTACAAACAGGTCCAGAAAGAATTCTACGATAGGCTTTATGTCTGGATGCGATTTGGCCATTTTCATCCGTCTATGGAGTTTTCGCAGGGCAGATTGTTTAGGATAGCTTTTTGTCTGTGCCGTCGTCAACGATATTTTCATATTGATTTTCAGGGATGACCGGCTTATATATATAATATAACCGGTTGAATATGAATTCAATCTTGTGGATTTGGCCGGGCGGTATGCTAGTGCAGCACCCTAATGGCCGGATATGGAAGGTTACTATGCCTCATTTGATTTTAAAATATGGCGAGGAAAAACTAAAGACCTATCGCCTGAACACATCGGGCAAGGTCAGGATCGGACGGTCGGAAAAAAACGAGATAGCCGTTGACGACTCTGCCGTATCAACCCTGCACGCGGAGATCGAGCCTGACGGCGATCATTATTATCTTACTGATTTCAACAGCCGCAATGGTACATTCGTAAATAAGGAACTGGTAATTTCCCGGCGCCTTGGCCATGGAGATTTGATTTCAGTGGGCAATCATACGCTGGTGTTTGCTTACGGTAAAAATGAAAAAAGGCCGGAATCCTATGAGAAGGTAAATCATCAGGCCACAATGCAGCTTGATACCGAGGAGCACAGGGCTCGTCTTGCAAGAAGCGTGGCAGAATTCGCGGAGCAGGAGAAAAAAAAGACCCCATCAGCGGTGCTCAGTTTTCTTTCCAGACCGGATGAGCCCAGGTCCCTGGAAAAAGGCGAAACGCTTATAGGCAAGGACCCGGCCTGCGATATCCGGGTTAAGGGCTGGCTGGTGAAAAAAATCGAGGCAAAGATAGAAAAGAGGTCAGATGGCTATTATCTGTCTCCTGTAGCCCGGAAGTCCAGGGCAAAGCTCAATTACCGTCCCTTAAGATCAGGCGCTCTGCTAAGAGAATTCGATGTAATCGAGGTGGGAGATGCCATGATGCAGTTTCATTTTTAAGAAAAAGCTTTTTTTGATCCGTATATGAAATTCGATTCTCTGTATAAGGCGGCATCAGGATTTGCAAGGCGATATGAACTGATTTTATGGTTTCTGGCCGCCCTTCTCACTGCAGTCCTTGCAGCAGCCATTGCAGATGCGCTTGTAAAAGGAGCGGGCTTAAGGGCTATACTGCCCCCGGCTGCCGGTTTTGTCATTTTGGCCGCTTTATTATGGTTCCTATACAGCCTGTTTATTAATCCCGCCAAGCGTATGCTCGGATACATGGCTTTAAAAAGGCGCTCTGATGCGGTCGATGCCGATGCAATCAGGCGTGTTCCAAGATCCTGGAGGCCGTGGTTCAATCTGATCTCCCGCACTTTCACGCGTCTTGAGGAACTGGAGCAAAGCGTGGCCGAAAGCCGCCTGGACCAGAAGCTCGAAAAAAACCTGCTCAGGAGATTTTCATGGGTTTTTGAGAGAAATGAAGTTTTGGCTCAGGAGCTTAAAGCCAAAAATGAGGCTTTAGAAAAGGAGATAGAAGAGCATAAGCAAACTACCCGTGAGCTTGAACGGCACAGGGACCATCTCGACGAGAGGGTAAAGGAGCGGGCAGCCGACCTGATGCGGACAAACGAGCAGCTGCAGGCCGCCATTGAGGAGGCCCGCATATACGCCAAAAATGCCGAAGAAGCCAACCGGGCCAAAAGTCAGTTTCTGGCAAACGTCAGCCATGAAGTGCGCACCCCGTTAAACGCGGTGCTGGGGTTTACAGACATGCTGATAGATACCCCTCTTAATGAAACCCAGCTTGATTTTGCCAGGACCATCAGAACCAGCAGCGAGGCCCTGCTTACGCTTATCAACGATATCCTGGATTTTTCCAAGATTGAATCAGGTGAACTGGAGCTGGAAAATGTGGATTTTTCCCCTGAACTCCTGGCATATGACGTCTGTGAACTTATACGGCCTCAAATTGCAGGCAAGCCAATAGAACTTATCTGCCGGGTCGATGAGCATCTGCCTTCATATCTGAAGGGCGATCCTGTCAGGTTCCAGCAGGTCCTGTTAAACCTGATGGGCAATGCCCCCAAATTTACCGAATCCGGAGAGATTGTACTTTCGCTCGAAGTGGAACAGGAAGAAAAAGACAGCGTTGAGGTCCATGCCATGGTTCGCGATACCGGCATAGGCATTTCAGAAGAAAAACAGGAAAGAATTTTTGATCCGTTTCACCAGGCAGACGGCTCTACCACCAGAAAGTACGGAGGCACCGGCCTGGGCTTGTCGATTTCCCGGCAGCTGGCCCAGTTAATGGGCGGCGACATACATGTGGAAAGCGAACCCGATGTGGGCAGCACTTTTCATTTCACGGGCTGGTTTAATCGTTCAGACAAGGAGGTTTCATGGCAGGAACTTGCGGCCGTAATCGCCGGGCGGCAGATCCTGATAGTTGACGACAATCAGGCCAACCTGGATTTGCTCAAAAATGCGCTTCATTCCGCCGGGCTGAGGGTTTCTGATCTGCGAAACGGCATGGAGGCGCTGCCGACCCTGGAAAGAGCCATAGTGGCTGGCAATCCGTTTGATGCGTGCATCATTGATATCCACATGCCCGGCATGAGCGGGTATGAGGTGGCAAGGCGGATAAGGGCCTCGGGAAAAACCGAAATTTCAACCCTGCCTTTGATAGCCGCCTCTTATCTCGGGGAACGCGATCCCGAACTTTTTTTCCAGGCCGGATTTGATCAGTCGCTGATCAAGCCGATCCGGCGGGAAAGGCTTTTTCAGGTGCTCGATGAAATCCTTACCGGAGGACATAAAGGAAAGCTGCCGGAAACAAAACAGACTGACGAGAATTTGACGGCTTCCTTGTTTTCCGGCGCAAGGGTGCTTGTAGCCGAAGACAATGCAGTAAACCAGAAACTTATCAAGATGATGCTTTCAAAACTCGGATGCAGCGTAACATTGGCAGCCACCGGAAAAGAGCTTATAAAAATTTTTACCAAAGCCCCGGATGATTATGATCTGATTTTTATGGATATCCAGATGCCGGAAATGGACGGATTCCAAGCTTTTAAGAGACTTCGGGAAAAGGGCTTTTCGGATATGCCTGTAGTAGCCATGACCGCTCATGCCATGGCAGAGCACAGGGAAGAATGTCTGGCAGCGGGCATGGACGGATATATTTCCAAGCCCGTACGCAGGCCGGATCTTACAAAGGTGCTTCAGCAGTTTTTGTCATAGCCCGGCCTGTGGGTTATGGCGGAAGAGCTGTTATTCCAGCTTTTTTTCTATAGCAAGTACAAGCGCTTCCAGATGCAGGTGTGCTGTTTTTTCCTCCCTGAACGCCTTTAGATCGGCCATCAGGGCATCGATCCTGTCAGAGGGAACCTGGGCCTGGATTGCGGTTGTGCTTCCCGGATATACCTGAGATCCGTAATGCTTTCCGTCGCGGTCCTTTCCTTCCAGCATCGGGTAGCGGACAAAGTTTTCGATTTCGTGTTTGTCGAGTATTCGCTCTATTTCCTCTGAGTATTCAAAGTGAAACGTTATATGAACAAACTTCATGGCAGTCTCCTTCCGGAAGGGAAAAGTTTAATTAAAAGTAAAATACATTGCAATCAGCGCTGCTGTAATCATGACCGCGACCATCGCAAGCAGTTTATGCCTTATGATTTTTTCCTGCAGTGCATTAAAAAGCGTATATGTCACAGGAATCACCAGTAGTGTGAGAGCCGTGGCCCCGAACATACCCATTGTGATTGCAACGCCCATGGGAGCCCTTACTTCTCCCCCGGTGCCGTATCCAATGGCAATAGGCATCATTCCCAGCATTGTCGAGATTGCGGTCATCAGCACCGGTCTGAACCTTACCTGACCAGCCTTTCGTGCCGCATCCATGACGGTGCTGCCCCTTGCCACAAGCACATTTGCATAATCTACCATCAGGATGGCGTTTTTGGTCACCAGACCAAGCAGCATGATAATGCCTATAAAGGAGAAAATGTTCAATGTCATTTTTGCCGCCCAAAGGGCGCCAAAGGCACCAACGCCCGCGAGCGGAAGCGACATAAGAATTGTCAGCGGATGCAGAAAGGACTCAAACTGTCCCGACATAACCAGAAAGATAAATATAATTGCAAAAATCAGGGCCATCGTCAGATAGTAAAATGATTCCTCAAAATCGCTTGACTGCCCTGTAAGAGAGCTTTTGAATTCCGGTGGGATTTCGTTTTCAATATAATTTTCAACCTTGGAAAGGGCCGTGCCAAGCGCCACTCCAGAGGGCAGGTCCGCGCTTATGGTTGTTGATCTTCCCCGGTTGTAATGATGAATTTCACTCGGCCCTATTCCTTCTTCTATGTCCACAAGGTTGGCAAGACAAACCATGTCGTTGTTTTGGTTTCTTACGTAAAAGTTGTTTATTATTTCCGGTACGTTTTCATCTGTTGTTATCTCTGTAATTACTTCGTATCTATCATCTTTTTTTTCGATTTCCGTGATATTTGGTTCACCCAGAATAAAGCGAAGGGTATGGGCTATGTCTGCGGCGGTAACCCCCATTTCTCCTGCTTTCTGCCGGTTTATCACTACCCGGGCCTCGGGCTTGTCAAGCTTCATATCCGCACGGACACCAGCGAACTCGGGCTGGTTTTTCATCCACTGCATCACCTTTTCCTGTGCATCGGCAAGCTTATCTATGTCTCCGTGGTTGAGCACGATCTGCAGTGGTGCCTCTCCTCCGCCGGGGCCGCTTCCTTCTATTACGTATCCGCGGACACCGGTGAGTTTTCCGATTTTTTCACGTATTTCCGCCATTATTTCCTGCTGGGTCCGTTCCCTCTCGGTGCGGTGATCAAGGCGTATAAACATAGATCCTTCATTTGATTTGCCCGGCCCCTCTCTTGACAGGCCTATAGCCATGAAAAAAGAGCGTACTTCATCTATGCCGTCCAGAATTTCTTCTATCTGGCCGCCGTAGCGGTTTGTGTTTTCAAAGGTTGCGCCTTCAACTGTTTCAAACTGAATCATGAATTGGCCCATATCAGCACTGGCTGTGAATTCTTTTTCCAGTTTGGTCAGAAAAAATATACCTGCCCCGAGCGCCAGTATGGCTATTGCCACAGTTATTGCGCGCTGTCTCAGGGCCGCATTGAGTATAGGGTGATAAATTTTTTCAAGAAATTTAAAAAAAGTTTCCGTAAGGCGGAAAATTATCGGGCGTCTTTCATAGGCCGTGGGCGCCCTTAAATAGCGCGAACACATCATGGGCGTCAGCGTAAGTGCCGTAATGGTAGAGGCAAGAACAGTGGCCGCCACGGTAAGGCCGAATTCGAAAAAGAACATACCTATCATTCCAGGCATGAATGCTACGGGTATAAATACTGACAAAAGTGCAAGGGAGTTTGCGATTGCAGCAAAAGCAATTTCAGTGGTACCTGTCCTGGCTGCAGGTTTGGAATCAGCCCCGTATTCCATGTGCCTGTAACAGCTTTCCAAAACAACAATTGCGTCATCTACCACAAGGCCCACCACCAGGATCAGGCCGAGCAGGGTCAGTACGTTTATGGAAAAGCCCATATAGTATATTGCGGCAAAACCGGCCAGAAGTGAAGTAGGGATGGTTATGCCGGCAATAAGGGTTCCGCGGATCGTCCCGAGAAAAAAAAGAATGACCGCGGCAACAATGGTAGTTGCTATAAAAATGGTGGAGAGCAGATCACGGATATTCTCATTTACAAATGTAGAGTCATCGGAGGCAACTTCGTATATTAATCCAGGGGGAAAATCCCGGGCCACGACCTTCATTTCATCTTTGACCCGCTGAACCACTTCCACTAGATTGGCATCCGACTGCAGAACAACCCCGACGCCTACTGTTTCGGCTGTATTGTAACGTGCTGCGGTGCGTTTATTTTCAATTCCGTCAACTGCTTCGCCCACATCTGCAAGGCGCACGGGCGCCCCCTGCCTGTGGGCTATGATGATGTCGTTAAAGGGCTCTGCAGATGAGAACCTGCCTTCTGTTTTAATTAAAAACTCACGGTCCCTGCTTTCAACGCGTCCCGAAGGGATATCCACGTTTTCTGCCTGAAGCTTTTCAACAACTTCCTGTACAGTAAGATTGTGAGCAGCAAGTTTGTCAGGATCGAGCCTGATGCGTACGGCATACTTTCGCTCACCGCCGATAAAGATCTGCCCTACACCGGGAAGCCGCTCCAGCTGATCCTTGACAACTGTATCTGCATATTCTGTCAGCCTTACAGTATCCCATCTTTTGTCTCCCTGAAGCGAAAGAAACATTACGGCCTGGGCGTTGGGATCTACCTTTCTTATAATCGGCTCCTCAACGTCATCTGCCATGTTTCTTCTGGCCTGCGTTACCCTGTCTCGCACATCCTGTGCTGCCAGGTCAATGTCGCGGTCCAGTTCGAAGCGGACTGTTACAATCCCAATCTGCTCCCGGGATGTGGATTTGATTTCATCTATGCCCTCGATGGTGTTTATCTGTTCTTCTAATGGCTCCACCACCTCGGTTTCTATAACTTCGGGGTCAGCGCCCGGCAAAACAGCACTTACGTTTACTATGGGAAAATCGACATCCGGGTATTCCCGTATGGCCATCTGGTTGTAGCCGAAAATGCCGAATACGAATATAACGAGAAAAAATACCGTGGTAAGCACCGGCCGTCTTATGCAGAAGTTCCAGATCATAATTTTTAATTACCCGAGTTTTCTGTAATTTATTCTGAGCAGATCTTGTCGCCTTCATCCAGGGAGATATGACCGGCCTGCACTATTGTCTCACCCCCCTGAAGTCCTTCCGTAATTTCCACAATTCCGGGTTGCCTCAGTCCTGTCTCAACATCCTGTGCTCTGGCTTTTGAGTCAAGGACCTGAAAGATCATATATCCGTCCCGGGTTGGGATGAGAGCTTCTTCCGGGACGACAGGAACGTTTTCACGTACACCGGTTATAAGCTCGATAGTTGCAAATCCCCCCGGTTGCAGCATGTTGTCAGGGTTGTCCATTTGAGCCTTTATCTTTATGCTGCGGGTTGAAGAGACAATCTGAGGATCAATAAAGTATACCGTGCCTGTAAAATTTTTTTCCGGGTAGGCCGCCACGCTCCCCCGAATTTGCTGGTCGTGCGCGACCCGGCCCATGTAACGCTCGGGAACTGTGAACGAGAGTTTCAGCCTGTCGATTTGTACCACCGAGGTCAAAGCCGTATCTGTACCGACCAGCTGGCCGGAATCCACATTTTGTTCGCCCGCTATTCCGTCAAAGGGCGCGCTTATCCGGGTGTCATCCAAAATTTCCTTTATATTTTCGATTTCCGCATTCAGCCTTTTGATCTGAGCCGTAAGCGCCTGGTGTCTGGTGCGTGCCTCGTCGCGAGCCTCTTCTGTTCCAAGGTTTTCCTGGTAAAGTCTTTGGCGGCGTTCAAATATGAGGCGCGCGTTTTCCTGGTTGGCTTCCGCCTCTTCAAGTGCCGCCTGTCTGGCCCTGAGATCTGCCTGGATTTTAGCGTCATTAATCGTATACAGAAGATCCCCCTTTTTGACCTTCTGACCTTCTTTGAAATGAACGGTTTCAATAGTGCCTTCTGTTTCCGGCTTGACAGTAACTGTCTGAAAGGCCTCTATGGTACCTATACTACGGATGATCTCTTCGAGATCCCGGTTTTTAACCTCTGCTGTGTCAACAGGGATGCAGGATTGAGAATCTGCACTTTGCGTGCCTTGGTCCCCGGTGTTCTGGGCGCCGCACCCCCAGATTCCGGCTATTAATATCGCAAGCATTGCAGGCAGCAGCCTGCGGTATCGGTTGGTTGGCTGGTTTTTTTTACCCGGTTTCATTTAAAATCTCCTTTTCCAGCAGCTCATTTTGAAATGTTCCTGTTGCGATTTCCAGCCTCAGAAGATCGACCTGATAAGTGTAATAGGCCTGGGCAAGCCTGTTTTCAGCTTCATTTAAGGCGGTAAACGCGTCTACCTGGTCCACCGCTGTTACCATGCCCTGTTTGAATCTGGCAGTTGTTTCCCGGTAGTTGCGTTTTGCAGAATCGACCTGTTTTTCAAGCTGGGCGATGACTTTCTGCTGGGTTTGAATATCGAGATAAACCCTTCTTACCTCGTTTCTGATCTGTTTGCGAAGTCTGGCCAGCCTGTATCCGGCCTGGCTTTTTTCCGATTTTGCCTTTGCAAGCTCAGCACTGTTTTTCCACCCGGTAAACAAGGGATAGGAGATTACCAGGCCGGCTTTCCAGTTGTCCTCTTCGCCGGAGAAAAGGTCTTTTTTATCGGTTCGGATGTATTCTCCTGTAATGCTTATATTTGGGAAAAAATCTGCTTTCTCGAAATCAACGCGTTCTTCGGCGCCCTGAACCTGCTTTTCCGTCTGGGAATAATCCCGCCGGTTGGCCAGAGCTCTTTCAAACAATTCAGAAACCGGTTGCCGGGAAAAAGAAAGTTCCGCGGGCTCTTTAAGATCTTCGGGTGTAAGTTCCACCCCCATTTCCAGGGCCAGGTTTTCAAGCGCTATGTCATAATCGTTTTTTGCGCGTTCCAGTTCTTCATTGCTCTGGGCCACCTGGACCTCTGCCCGCAATACGTCTGTACGTGTTATTACTCCGGCCTCAAATCTGCCCCTGGCCTGCTCGGCCTGCAGTACTGCCCTTTCAAGTGCTGTTTCAGCAATTTCTATGGATTTTCTTGCCAGCAGTGCTTCATAGAAGTTCACGCTTATCTGGTAGAGGATTTCCTGGGCCTGCCTTGCATGCCGCAGCCTGGAGCCTTCATAATAGCGCCGGGCCATTTTTCTGCCGGACCATACCTTGCCCCACTGATATATGTGCTGGTCCAGGCTAAAGGTTAAAGTGCTGTATTCGGTGGGGGGTTCGATTCCCCCGGCACCCCCTGCACCCGTAGGGGCACCTCCTGTATCCTTAGGGGCACTGCCGGAGCCGAGTTCCTTTTCCCGGGTATAGGCTCCGCGAACAGTGAGCTGCGGGTAGAGGGCGGAAGTGGCCGAGGTGATATCGTGCTCTGCCTGATTCATTTCCTGGCGTGAAATTTGGATATCCTCGTTTTCTTCCAGTGCGGTCCTGTAAGCCTGCTCAAGGGTTATCACGCGGCCGTTTTCAGATATGGCAGTGCTCTGGAATAATACTGTCAGGACAAAGACGATTGATAAAATAAAGCAGAGTCTGACCGGCTGAAACATTATTTATACTCCTTGCTGATTGGCATTGTTTTGCCTGCCCGTGGTAGAAGGCTCCAGGGCGCGGCTGCAGAAGTTCACTGCGTTTGCGGTCAAATCCGGCATGCCGGCTGCGACCATAAAATTCATATGGTTGATCCCGAAAATAAGACTGTTTATAATCCAGGCGGTTTCATCAACGTTTCTGCACTCTATTGTTCCGTCCTTAATGCCGGAAGCCAGGCATTGTCTGATCATTTCTGTTACCCGGGTGCGTATCAACTCTATGAGGTCTCTTTCAGGTGACTGCGTATCTTTCAGGTCCGGAAAGATTCTTAAAAATATCAAAATTTCTCTGCTGTGATGCTCGCTGTATTGCCTGTTAAAGCGGATGGCGGTTTTTATTTTTTCCATTCCTGTATCTTGCCGCGCAAGGGCTTTGTTCAGCTCGGCCAGGTAGACAGAGCCTGCCCTGGAAAAAATTTCCCTGATTATGCCCTGCTTGTTTGTGAAATGATAAAACAGCGTTCCCTGGGCAACTCTGGCATTTTCCGCTATTTCGGCAGTAGAGGTCTCAGAGAATCCTTTCTGCGCAAAAAGTTGCGTTGCTGCCTCAAGTATTGCAGTTTTTCTGTCAGTGCCCACGCAAACTCCATTGGCTGATTGTAAAGCTGGAAGTGTTTTTCGAAAACTTGTTGTCAAAAACTGATTGAGTTGTCAATCAGTTTTTTTAATAAAAGATTCTGCCGGGTGTTTTTAAAATCCGGCAAAGGGTTCGTGCTCAGCCGCCTATGGAAATCATTCGGTTAAGCCCTGGCACGCAGCCGGGTGTTATGTGATGTCTGCGGGGTTTGTCAGCCACTGCGGCAAGAAATACACCTGCCAGTTCATCATCTGTTGCCCCGCTTCTCAGGGGGGTTTTAATGTCTGTTGTTTTGTCCGAAAGCAGGCACGTCCGGATATGCCCGTCTGCTGTAAGCCTCAGCCGGTTGCATTCATCGCAGAAATGTTGGCTTACTGCTGTGATAAGTCCGATTTCCCCACGCGCGCCTTCAAGCCGAAATCTTCTGGCCGGCCCGTCGTTTTTCTGCTTTGTTACCGGCAGAAGCGGGCCAATGGTCTCAATTTGCCTTTTTATCTCAGGGGCAAGAAGAGCCGGCCCGTCCTGCCCGCAGCCGCCGCCAAAAGGCATCTGTTCTATGAAGCGGACATGTACTGGCAATGAGAATGTTAGCTCTGCAAGGTTTTTCAGCTCATCATCATTGATGCCTTTTAGGGCCACCACGTTTATTTTTACCGGGGAAAAGCCCATTTCAAGGGCCGAGGCGATTGCATCCCAGACTCGTCCAAATCCGTTAACCCCGGTAATTTCTCTGTATTTGGCCGGATCAAGGGTGTCCAGGCTGATATTAAGTCTGCGGATTCCTGTATCATATAAGCGTGAAAGGTGGCGTTTGAGCAAAATCCCGTTGCTGGTAAGAGATATGTCGGCCAAACCTTTCGTTTCGGCGAGTTTTTCCAGAAAATCGCAGCATCCCTTGCGCACAAAAGGTTCCCCCCCGGTTACCCGTACCTTGGTAATGCCAAGGCTGACACCAACCCGGGTGAGCCTGAGGATTTCCTCATAACGCAGTATTGATTCATGAGGCATCTTTTTAACAGGTCTGCCCGGTGAGCAGTAGATGCATCGCAGATTGCAGCGGTCTGTTATGGAAATGCGCAGATAGTTGATATGCCTTTTGTAGGCGTCTATGAGTTCTGTTTTTTGTATTTTTTCCATCATTTTTTATGTTTTGTTAAATTTTTTCATATACTCTGCAATTATCATCATGATCCGCCCGGGCTGTGAGGTCAAGGCCCATTTTTTGTATCTATCCAGGATCATGCGGGTTCCAATTCCATAACCGACTGGAAATGGTATGGTTTCAAACAGTTCTCTGTATCCCGCATACTCTGCAGAGCAGCTATGGTATGGAAATATATACTGCCTGGTTGATGAAATTTCAAGCCTGATTAAATATAATGCACATCAGAAGAGCACATC
>CAZVFQ010000034.1:0-27599 GCA_964626455.1 uncultured Desulfobacteraceae bacterium
TAACCATAAGGTCTCCGGTAAAAAAAGCCTGATGGTTTTTTGAAAAATCGATTTTCCCGCTCCCTGATAATTGCGGGCGCGGTTAATAAATAACCCGCTGCTGTCTTAGCGCGGCAATCTCTTCGGATGACAGCCCCAAATATTCTTTAAAAACCTCGTCTGTATGTTCACCAAGCAGCGGGCCGGGGCTCCGGAATTTTGCAGGTGTTTCTGTAAGCCGCCATGGCGGTGCTATAACCCAGTTTTTACCGATTACCCGATGTTCAACCTGCCTGAAAACGTTTCTTTCCTTTAAGTGAGGATCCGCAAAAAGGGCCTCACTGGACAGGGAAGGAGTTGCCGCGACCCCTGCATCCTGCAGAATTGTCATTACTTCGTAATAATCTTTATCCCTGGTCCAGTCCGCAATAATGGCATCGAGTTCTTCTTCATTCTGCTTTCGTTTTGACGCGTCGGAAAACCGGCTGTCGCCGGCTAAATCACTTTTGTCCATTGCATTGCACAACCGCTTCCATTCATCTTCGGCAGCAACGGCAATGCTGATCCAGTTGTCTTCCCCTCTGCACCGGTAACAATTGTGAGGCACCATGACATCGTCCCTGTTTCCTTTCCGCTCAGGGATTCTTTGGTTCATCACATAATCCAAAAATATATCACCCGCAAACGTGGCAATAGCTTCCTGGGATGCAAGATCAATATATTGCCCCTCCCCTGTTTGCTGATGATGGAAAAGGGCGGCAAGTATAGCAAAGGCAGACGTACATGCGCTTCTCAGATCAATGGAACCCATGAAATTACTGGGAGGCCAGTCCGGATAGCCGGTGATATGGGGAAGTCCGGCAAGGGCTGCAAAAGTCGGAGCATAACCAACATACTCTCTGTCTGGTCCAGTCTGTCCGCATGCTGAGGAGGAAATATAAATAATATCCGCCTTAGCTTTTCTGGCCGCTTCATAATCAAGACCCAGCCGGCCTACAACTCCGGGCCGCATATTTTCCATTACCACGTCACTTACCTTTATCAGGTTTGTGGCAATCTCAACTGCTTTTGGTTTTTTAAGATCAAGCCTGACGCTTTTTTTGTTTAAATTCAAGTTATTGAAAACTTCGGATTCATCAAGAGTTTCAAATTCCCTGCCGGTTGTAAAAGAAAGCGTCCTTGAATGATCCGGGCGCTGCCTGCTTTCCACCTTTATTACCTCGGCCCCCAGAAAGCCGAGAAGACAGGTCGCATAAGGACCTGCCCAGGCTGACGTAAATTCCGTTACCCTTATCCCGTCGAGAGGACCGTTTTTTTCCATGCCGTCTCCTTGATTATTCTGCGGCAAAGTCACTGAATGCAGCCGATTTAAGATTCAAACTCACACTATCCTGTTAAACGACCTTTAACGCCTTAAATCTTTCCAGATCTTTTTGTGTGTATCCAAGGCGGGTGCAAAAAACCTCCCTGTTGTGCTCTCCGAGCCGGGGCGCGGGCCGGGAGGCCGACCATGGTGTTTTGGAAAACCGGTAGGGAGATGAAGGGAATTTGTCAATTTTCCCCATAACCGGGTGTTCGGTTTCAACAAAAAACTCCCGGGCATTGAACTGGGGGGATTCCACCACATCTTTGGCGGTGTTTACCGGTGCTATGGGAACGCCCAGTGCCTGTCCTTTCCTGAACACTTCTTCTTTGGGTTTATCCTTCATCCAGTCAAAAATATATTGCTGTATCTCCTCGGAATGTTCAAGCCGCTGCTGTCGGTCCTGACACCATTTCTCTTTGGACCATGGCGGATCGCCCATAAGTTTCATAAAATTTTTCCACTGATGTTCAGCCGGCGTCACAATCACCACATAACCATCTCTGCATGGTATAACACCTCCGGCTCTCTTGCGCTGTGCCATACCCATACGGCTCATATTCACGCCGCTATTCGGGAAAGTAACGCTTTCCACCCGCTGCATGGACATCAGTGCTTCAAGTTTGGACATGCCTATATACTGGCCTTTGCCTGATTTACCTCTCCAGAAAAGAGCCGCCATCACGGCTATTGATGCCACAAGCCCGGGATCGAAATTCCCGCTGTTTCCGCCAGCCTTTACAGGGGGACGTTTAAGACTCGGTGCAATCATCGGCAGAAGGTAGCCCTGTCCGCTCATATGTGAAATATTAAGCTGATATGCCTTATAATTTTTGTAAGGTCCACTCCCGGCCCTGGAAGGTGTTATAGCCGTCATGATCAAGGCCGGGTTTATCTTCTTCAGCACTTCATAACCCAGACCCATTTCTTCCATTTCTCCGGGCTGACGGTCTTCTATCAGGATATCGACATCCCTGACCATATTTTCAAAAATTTTCCTGCCTTCGGATTTTGCCGGATCAAGGGTAACGCCCAATTTGCTGGTATTTACATACATGAAAAGGCCTGATTTTTCAGGATCAGGCTGATCTTTCAAAAAAGGCGGCTTGCGTCTTGCTCCGTCACCTGCACCGGGGGGCTCTATTTTTATCACTTCCGCGCCCAGATCCGCCATCAGCTTTGTACAATACGCCCCGCTCACAGTAGTACAGAATTCCAAAATTTTTACATTGTCAAGTGCGCCTTGAGGCATAGATAAATTTCTCCTTTATGGCCAGCCTGTCTGCCCTGAATTACAAAGATAAAATTTCTTTTCCACCCATAAAAGCATATATCAGCATACGGCTCCTGTGTAAAGCAACTGCCTCATCCTGTCTTTAAAACAAGGAGAAATTTTTTGCGGAGCAAAATCTATTTATTTTTATGAGTTTATAATATAGGATTTATTCAGCCGTCAGATGCTCATAGACATAATAATCCGTTACCGGTTAAACTCTATTGATTCTTTCTTAAAAAATTCCTTGTGATGGTTAGAAATTCAGGTAAATCAATTATAAAAGGCCCAAAGGTGTCGCCTGGGAAATAAAAGAGATGTTTAGCAAGGAACCGCAAGTGCGGACCCGCCCCGCTGATGCAGCGACAGCCCGCAAATACGGGTTTAGGGAAAAGTTGACCCGGAAATTTTTGTATGAAGTACAGGCAAAACCTGTTACAAATAATAACATAGTAAAATATCTGCAAACACTTTACGAACTACATGTATTGCAGCAAAGGGGTCTTGCCTGCCATATTAAGACGCCTTTTTCCTGCAAAGATCTCGTAATACAAAGGAGACACATTTCATGCCGATCATGGAAGAACTATTGACTCATTACAACTACACTGCTCACGATGAGGAGCACAGGTCCCGGTTGGCCGAACTCCTGCTGCCTGTCCAGGACCAGTTTGCCGATGACTTTTATGACATGTTGCATGAAAATTCCTATACCGCCTCTTTTTTCCCCACCCAGGAGGCGGTGGCCAAACGCAAGAAGACCTTCAAACACTGGCTGAACCTTATACTCACAGCATCCCTTGATCACCGCCTGCACCATAAACTGGAACAGGCCGGAAAGACTCATGTCCGAATCGGGCTGGAAGGCCACTATGTGAATGCGGCCATGAACTTTATAAGGCGATACAGCCAGCAGATCCTGTTCCAGGCAGTGACCGAAGAGAAAAAGCGGGAAGCCCTTCTGGAGACGTCGGACAAGCTCTGGGATATCAGCCTGGACATTATGACCAACTCATACCGGGAAGCGGAGCTGAAAAAGGTCTTTCTTTCCAAGCGGGTGGAATACTGGCTGGTGCGCTGGGCAGAGCGGATCATGCATGGCCTGAATATAACGCTCATGATCGGGCTGCTTATCATGTCTGCCGGGGTTATTGTTCTTTTGGGCAGCGATATTTTTTCCGCCGTTACATCCAATGTGGAAGAGGGTGTGATCAGGGCCCTTGGCTCCCTGCTTATACTATGGATGATGGTGGAATTGCTGCATGCGCAGATTGAACAGCTTAAGGGCGGGGCCTTTCATGTAAGCTTATTTGTGGATCTCGCCATGGTGGCCTTTATCCGCAAACTCTTTGTGGCCAGCCTGGAAGACAAGGACCCCCTGGCATTTGCTGTGCTCATCGGGGCCCTTTTAGTCCTGGGACTGGTCTACTATCTTATGGGCCGGCCGGAGAAGAGATAGTATTTTAAAGGCACAGGCCTGCTGTTCTTCTTTGCCGGTGCGGCAAAAGAACCCCTCTGTTTGCCCGGAGACTCAAGAATTTAAGACTTAGCCCTCTGCCTTTTTTTCGAGTTCATCCAGTTTGTCTGGCTCAGAGACAGCGATATCCACAAGGGCCTTTGGAATAGCGCTCTGCTCACACATCACCCTTATTTCCTTCTCCTGATCACTGAATTCCATGATTTCACGAATGGATTCTATGTAATCAAGCAGATCGCCGGGTGAAATATCCTCCAGCGCAGGTCCTTCAGCTTCTGCCTTTTTCCGTGCGGCCTCTTCTTCGGCCAGTCGTTGTTTTTCCTTCAGCTCCTTTTCCATGGCCTTTTTGGCGGCATCGAGTACACCCTGGTCCACTCCGGCCATTTACATGATCAATTCCTCGGAGACATCATTGTCAAAAAGATGCCGGACCTTTTCTTCATCGGTCTTGTCCGCTACCTTCTCAAGCAGGGATGTCACTCTCGCCCTTTCGGCCCGTTCCGCCTTGATCTGCTCATTTACCTGATTTAGTTTTTCACCGGTAATCTCCAGGGCTTTGGTAATAACCGGAAAATCCAGCCCTTCCCCGATGAGCAACCGGATACCATCGTCGGCCGGCAGGCTTTTTGCCTTGGCAATGAGCAGGTCGAGTTTAGTATTCTCGATAATCTCAATCACATCCGGTCTGCGTTCCGATCTTTTGATCTCAGGCCACGTCTGTCCTAATTGATCGAGGAGATTGGTGGTGGCAAGGTAAGGCTTTGAAACATCTTCCAGGGTCAGGGCTGAAATCGCATCGCTGAAATCCTTTAAAAACGGCCTCCCCACTTCGCGCGCCCGGTTCACTGCGAATCTTAGCTCAATCATATTGCCGCCATGACACGAAAAAAGGGTTTACGGTTGACCTTTACCGTAAACCCTTGTAATTCTGGTAGGCGCGAGCAGACTTGAACTGCTGACTTCTACCGTGTCGGGGTAGCGCTCTACCACCTGAGCTACGCGCCTTTAATTTTTATTGAAAATATATCAACAAGGACTTTCCTGTCAAGGGAAAAAGCCCGCTGCAAAGTCTTTTGGGTGTTATGAAAAAGTCATTATGGATCAAATTAAGCCTGCTTGCAATAGCAGCGATTGCCTGCGGGGCCGCGGCCGCGGTCGGCTTTGTCGCCACGCGGGATCTGCCCGAAATCCAAGCCCTGGAACAATACGAGCCTTCTTCTGTATCCAGGATCTATTCCGCGGACCGGATCCTGCTGGCAGAGCTCTATGTTGAAAAACGCGATCCAGTGAATTTGGAACAGATCCCGGACAGGCTTATAGACGCTCTTCTCACAACTGAAGACCGACAATTTTATAAACACAGCGGACTGGATTTAAAAGGCATCCTAAGGGCTGTGATAAATGACATTAAGACCTGGTCATTTGCCGAGGGCGCAAGCACCATAACCCAGCAGCTGGCAAAAACCCTGTTTTTAACACCTGAAAAATCCCTGGAACGCAAATTCAAGGAGGCGGTCCTTGCCCTGCAGATGGAGCGGCGCTACACAAAGGATGAAATCCTGGAGATGTACTTAAACCAGGTATATTTCGGCAGCGGTGCTTACGGGGTACAAACAGCGGCCAGGACCTATTTTTCAAAGCCCGTCTCTGAGCTTGATCTTGCAGAATGCGCGCTTATTGCAGGACTGCCGAAATCGCCCTCCACTTATTCTCCGTTGATCAACCCGGAACTGGCTGTCCAGCGGCGTGATATTGTTCTTGCACAGATGCTTGATACCGGAAAAATCGATGAGCAGGCCTATGAAAAAGCACTGGATGTGCAATATACAGCGCCTGAAAAGGCTCCCGGCGGCAAGGTAAAGGCCCCGTATTTCATTGATTTCGTAAAACGAAGAATAGAAGACGCCATTGGATCAGACATGCTCTACAAGGGCGGCGTCAGAGTATATACGAGTCTTTCCTGGCAGCTGCAGCAGGCTGCACAGCACGCTGTAAAACAGGGGCTTTCGCAGATAGAGGCGCGCACGGAAAAAAGCGGCCTTTCAGAAAGTCCGCCCCAAGGAGCGCTTGTGGCCATAGAGGTCCAGACCGGCCGGATTCTTGCCATGGTAGGGGGCAGAAACATCAGCGAAAGCGTTTACAACCGGGCGACCACGGCCCGCCGTCAGCCGGGATCGGCCTTCAAACCGATCATATACGCATGCGCGGTTGAAAACGGGTTTGACCAGGATTCAATGCTCCTTGATGCACCTGTGGCCTTCTCAGGGGCCGCAGGCGGCCGGCAGTGGCGGCCCGAGAACTTCTCAGGCGATTATAAAGGTGAAATCACCCTGAGAAAGGCCCTGACAGACTCCAGAAACATCCCTTCAGTAAGGCTGCTCGGCAAGATCGGGCCGAGCGCGGCCATTGATTTTTCCCGGCGCATGGGAATAAGCTCGCCAATGTCTCCGGATCTGTCCTTGGCGCTTGGCAGCTTTGAGACGACCCTGCTCGAACTTACCGCAGCCTACTCAGTATTTGCCAACCGCGGTCAATTCATAAAGCCCCATGCCGCATTAGAAGTCCTGGGCCCGGACGGCCGGGTAATTATTAAAAGTCGGCCGAAAAAACAAATTGCCATGTCAAGAACGGGCGCCGCTATAATGACAGATATCCTAAAGGGGGTCATCAATGAAGGCACAGGGCGGGGAGCCCGGAGCATAGGCTATGAAATCGCGGGCAAAACCGGAACTACCAATAAATACAAAGATGCGCTGTTTGTAGGCTTTTCCCCGGATATTACAGCCGGGGTATGGGTGGGCAGAGATGACAACTCTCCGCTGGGACCCTATGAAACCGGGGCCAGGGCCGCTCTTCCCGTGTGGAAAACATTTATGAGAAAAACCCTTGCCGACCGCCCCCTTAAATATTTTGACTTCCCGGAGAAGCTCGAACAGGTGCGCATGGACCCGTATACAGGAAAACGGGTTTCCGGCCGCGGCGGCGTGACCGCAAGGCTAAGGAAAAACCCATAGCAGAAAACAAAAAACTTGATCAAAATCCTTTAAGCCGGTAAACAAGCCATATGATAATACGCAAGGCAACAATAGAAGATGTCAAGTCGATTCATGCAATCCTGAAGTACTACGGCGCCAGGGGGGAACTGCTTGCCCGCCCGCTGAGCCTTTTATACGACCATGTTCGCGATTTTAACGTATGTGAGGACCCACAGACAAACCGAATTGCTGGCTGCTGCGCTCTGCAGTTCTGCTGGGAGGACCTGGCTGAAATAAGGTCTCTTGCGGTCCTGGAATTATACGAAGGCAAAAGTGTGGGCAGGAAACTGCTTGAAACCGCCTTTGAAGAAGCCCGCCATTACAAGATCAAAAAGGTCTTTACGCTTACCTATAGGCCTGAGTTTTTCAAAAAATTCGGTTTTATAGTCATTGACAAGGCGGAATTGCCTATCAAGATATGGGCAGACTGCATTCACTGCGTAAAGTTCCCGGACTGCGACGAAACCGCCATGTTAAAGCGGCTCTGAAGCTATGTGTAAATCAGATTGACTCTCAGCGGGGGATGCTCCCATACACCGGGCAGGGGAAGGATGTGCTGGTATTTGACGGTCAGCCAGAACAGTTCAGGCTTGATATCCCGAAGTTTTCCGTCTTCAGGCGGAAGCGCGGGAGTGGTATGGGCATAAGATACCCTGAATAGAAATATTCCGCTTTTACCGTTCTCATCAACCATGTAAAAACGTTTCAGCTCCCTGACCTGCATATTATTTCTTTCCGCCACCTGATCCATTTCGCGCGGGCTGAGCTTCATGAGTACCATCTTGGCAACCCCCTGCTCAGAATAGCGGTTTAGGGAACGGGATTCACTGCTTGATACATAGACGGTTGAAATAAAAGGAAGTCGCCTCATATACTGGGCTGCTATACTTGCGGCCGTCCGCCGCCCCCCGCTCATTTCGGGCAAACCATAATATTCAAAAAATTTTTTCTGAATATCTTCAGCGTATTTCTCCCCTTTTTCATATACATCCTTGGATATATAACGCAGATACCTTGCCAGATCTTCGGCAGCCTCTGAAATGGGCCAGTCGATTCGCACATGGAAATGAGAAATGTAATACCGGTGCTTGGATTTTGCATGACTGGTATCGCGCTGAATCAGCAGGGCGTAGTCCACGGGAAGAAGATCTTTTAAAAAGTTGTAGAAATGAACCGAATCCAGAAATTTCTGACTTCTGTCAAAATCCGGTCCCAAAGACAGGGTCTTGGAGCGCAGCAGATTGGTTTTTGTAATTTTATTGGACTCAAAAAAACGTATATATTTCTTATATTCCTGTGGAATCGCGTCTTCTGCGAATATCACCAGAAAGGAATTATGAAGCCCGTATTCCTCCTTGGGCAGACGGGCCCGTGGCTTTAACTCCTTTCGCTCCACAAAGGGATACGGGGTTGCGTTGTTTTTGAAATTCTCATAGGATTCCTTCAATGAATGGGCCACGACAAACTGATCAAGCTCGTCGCGCAGCAGCTCATAATATGATCGCCGCAGTCTGTTTTCTAAGCTCAGCTCGTCCCTTGAGCGCCAGTACAAAGATCAGGTCTCCTTTTCCTTTTAAACAGCGATTTGAGGCAGGTTAACAGAAAATCTAAAATAAATATAACCTGTTTTCCCTGAATTGTCAAACAATTATCCGACATCCTGCCGGTCGACCCACTTATAAAAAGTCTCCCGGCACCTATAACCGAGCAGCAGCAGCAGAATCCAGTAATCCCTGACAAAGGACAGGATTCTATGTTTCATTAACCTGTATCCGATCCGCCCAAAGCTACTACACCGGGCAAAGGCTTTCCCTCAAGCAGCTGCAGAAAAGCCCCTCCGCCTGTTGAAATATAGGAAATCCTCTCTGTCTGACCGGTGCTGTGGATAGCCACGTCCGTGTCCCCGCCGCCGACAATGGAAAGGGCATAGGAATCGGCCACGCTGTAAACCATGGATACGGTGCCACGGCTGAAGGCGTCTATTTCAAACATGCCCATTGGACCGTTCCAGACAATGGTCTTGGCATTGTAAAGGGCTTCATCGAACAGTCGCGATGTGGCCGGCCCGATATCCAGAGCCATCCAGTTTTCCGGAATTTCCTGAACAGGAACAATTTTGGTTTCAGCCTTTGGGTCAGGCTCAGGCGCCACAACAACGTCCACCGGCAGATAAAACTTAATGCCCTCCTGAATAGCCCGCTGCCGCAGCTTGCCGGCGGCTTCCACCAGGTCGTCTTCGACCTTGGAGCGTCCAAGGTCAAAGCCCATGCTCTTTAGAAAGGAATTGGCCATTGCCCCGCCGATAATTAACTTGTTTACTCTGGACAGCAGATTTTCCAGGGCGCCGAACTTGCTGGAGACCTTTGCGCCTCCGATAATTGCGGCCAGCGGGCGGCGGGGGTTTTCCATTGCGTCGCTGAAATAATTAAGCTCCTTTAACAGCAGGAACCCGGCCGCAACCTCTGAAAAATGGCTGGCAATGGCCTCCACCGATGCGTGAGCCCTGTGGGATACCGCAAACGCGTCATTTATGTATACGTCACCAAGGGCGGCCAGTTTTGAGGCAAATTCGGGATCATTTTTTTCTTCTCCGGGATGAAACCGCAGGTTTTCCAGCAGAATGACTTCATTTCCATCCATGTCGCGAACCTGCTTTTCCACTTCTTCGCCTATGCAGTCAGGTGCAAGCTCAACATCCTGTCCAAGCAGCCTGCCCAGTCTTTTTGCAACCGGAGCCAGGCTCAGCTCTTTTACAGGCCTACCCTTGGGCCTTCCCATGTGCGACATGATAACGAGCTTTCCCCTGTGATCCAGGACATATCGAAGCGTAGAAAGCACCTCCCGTATACGGGTGTCATCTGTTATATTCTGATGCTCATCCAGAGGAACATTGAAGTCCACTCGCACCAGAACCTTTTTGCCTTCTATATTCAACTCTTTTATGGATTTCATAGACCTTCCTCCCTGGGCATATTTAAGACTTTCTGCCTCCGGCATTGTCTTTCTGTTTGCGCAGATGGATTGACTTCTTTTTGGCCCAGCGCTGAAAAAAACTAATCCTTCCGGAACTATAAGCCCGGTCCACCTTTTCATCCTCAACCGTAAGGCCGCCCCCGTCCTCGATTGCGGCCTTCAGGCAATCGACTTTATGCTCGCATGTCATGCATACTTCCGGGCTGTGGCGCAGCCCGTTTTCACCGACCGGGAACACGAGCTCCAGAACTCCGAAACATTCAGGCCTGTTGACTGCCTTATTCATATACACCCGTGTATTTTTCAAGTTCCTGCTCATATTCCCTGCACATCCGGCTTATATGGCCGGCGTCGGCAAAACTGTAATACCGTCGGTTGCCTATTACCAAATGCTCATGGACCGTCACCCCCATGGCCATGCAGGCAAAAACAAGCCGCCTGGTAATTGCCACGTCAGCAGACGAGGGATCCGGATCGCCGGAAGGATGATTATGGGCGAATATCACTGCGGCAGCCCGCTGATCCAGCGCCTTTTTCACCACTTCCCTTGGATAGACCGCCCCTGCTGTAAGGGTTCCCTCAAACAGCGTTTCCATGCCGAGCACCCGGTTTTTTGCGTCCAGAAACAAAACCTTGAAACACTCCCTGCCTTTGTCTGCCATGCTGTGATACAAATAATCAAACAGGGCGCCTGCATTGCTTATCGGATCGGTACGAACCACCTTTTTTTCAAGATAACGCTTGGCCACGGCAGGGACAAGTTTTATGCCGAAGACGTTTTTGGGACCTATGCCCTTTATTTCGCAAAGCTCTTTTTCTGGTGCCTCCAGCACTCCGGGCAGTGACCCGAAACGTTTTACGGCCTCCTTTGCAGGCTGCTTGCAGTCTTTTCGCGGAGTGGCAAGGGTGAGCAAAAGCTCCACCACCTCGTAGTCATGGAAACCGCTTAATCCGGATTCCAGAAATTTCTCTCTCAGCCTCCGGCGGTGGCCATTTCCTTTATGAGACTGTTGCTGCTTCATAAGACCCGTTGATTCTTTCGAATTTCAAGGCCGGGGACGGTTTTTGAAGCAACATTGAGCGAAAAAACCGACCACGACCGCAGGGCTTGCTTCCTGTAAAAACCTCAAATAAGGATAGAAGCTTTTTACGAGCCCATTGGTTTTCCTTATTCCACATCTTCGAGTTCGGATTTCAGACTTCGTGTCATCAACTGGTAAACGGCTTCCTGAGGCTTTAAATCCTCATAAAGCACTGCATAGACAGAATCTGCGATAGGCATTTCAACACCAAGTTTTTTGGACATGTTATAGACCGACTTGGCAGTCCGCACGCCTTCTGCCACCATAGACATATGGGACAGAATTTCATCCAGGCTCTTTCCCTCGCCGATCATCTTGCCCACGGTGTGATTCCTGGAAAGAGTCCCCGTGCATGTAAGAACAAGGTCCCCTACCCCGCTTAAGCCGGCAAAAGTATGGGGATTTGCCCCGAGGCGGATGCCCAGCCTCCGGATTTCTGTCAGGCCCCGGGTGACAAGGGCTGCACGGCTGTTTAAACCCAGCTTCAGGCCGTCGACTATCCCGGAGGCAATGGCAATGACATTTTTAACAGCACCCCCCAGCTGCACCCCGATTACGTCAGGATTGGTATAAACCCTGAAAAAATGCGTCGCAAAAACCTGCTGCACATATTCTGCGACATCCGGGTCCTCGGATGCAGCGGTTACCACGGTCGGCATTTCCCGGGAGACTTCTTCCGCAAAACTCGGTCCTGAAACTACGGCCAGGCTCGCCTTATGCCCGGGCATCACCTCTGAGAGCACTCCTGTCATTGTCAGATGGGTCCTGTTTTCAATGCCCTTGGCCGCAGTTAACAGGAAAGTGCCGTCGTCAATCTCGTCTGCCGCGCGTTGTGCCACTTTGCGCATCACATGGGAAGGCACCACCATCACGAGAAGATCCTTGCCACGTGCCACCAGTGCCAGATCATTTGATACCCGGATATTTTCCGAAAGCCGGATGCCTGGAAGAAAAATCTTGTTTTCCCTCTCTTCGGCTATACTGCGGCATACCTCCTGCTCATATGCCCACAAATCCACATTGTAGCCTTTTTTCCCCAGCATGCCGGCAATGGCGGTTCCCCAGCTTCCCGCGCCTATGACTCCTATTTTTGCGTTCTGCGCATCCTTCATGATCAATCCCGGTCTCCTAATCTTCGTCCTGCAGGTCTTCATCGGCGTCAGGGGCCTCCTGTTCGGCAAGCCTTGCAGCGCTTACCAGCCGCTCATAAGGCTCCATATCTATCAGCTTGACTCCCTGGGTATTGCGGCTGATAACTGATATATCTGCCATGGCAAGCCGGATGATCTTGCCGCCGCCTGTTACCAGCATCACCTCGTCATCATCGCCTACAACCAGGATTGTCACCACCGTGCCGTTGCGCTCGTTTGTTTTTATGGTGATAACACCCTTTCCGCCTCGTTTGCGTACAGGATACTCATCTATCAGAGTACGCTTGCCGTAGCCCTTTTCAGTTAAAGTAAGCAGGGTTTCGCCATAGGTAAGTACCTCCATGCCCACAAGTTCATCCCCCTTGCTAAGGCCCATTCCGCGCACTCCCATGGAATTGCGCCCCGAAGCCCGGATATCTGATTCGCGGAACCGTATTGATTTTCCGAAACTGGAGCACAAAAATACCTGACGCGTGCCGTCTGTAAGTCTTGCTGCGATAAGTTCGTCGCCTTCGGCAAGATTTATTGCAATAATCCCGCCTGAACGGGGACGGGAAAAAGTCATGATGTCTGTTTTCTTTACAAGCCCTTTTCTGGTGCCCATCAGCACATAACTGCCCGGCGAAAATTCCGGTACCGCAACAACGGTTGTAAGCCGCTCTTCAGGAGCGAAATTGAGCAGATTCACAATTGCCTTGCCCCGGCTGGTTCTCCCGCTCTGGGGGATGTCGTAAACCTTGCACCAGTACACCCTGCCTCTGTTTGTAAAAAACATGAACGTATGATGCGTGGATGCCACAAAAAGATGAGATACAAAATCTTCATCCCGGGTGCCCATGCCTGTCTTTCCCTTGCCGCCCCTGTGCTGCTTTCGGTAAAGGGTAATGGGGTTTCGCTTTATATATCCGGCGTTGGTGATTGTAACCACCATGTCTTCCTGGACGATCATGTCCTCCATGGTGATTTCCCTGGTTTCCGAGACGATCTTTGTTCTTCTGTGGTCCCCGAATGTCTCCTGTATCCCGGTTAATTCGTCCTTGATGATCTGAAGCACCAGGCGTTCGCTGGAAAGTATCTCCTTGTAGCGTGCAATTGCTTCAAGCACTTCAACATGCTCCTGCTTGATCTTATCGCGCTCAAGGCCGGTGAGCCGTTGAAGCCGCATGTCAAGAATGGCCTGGGCCTGGATATCGGAAAGCTCGAAGCGCCCAATCAGCTGCTCCTTGGCCTCTGCAGGGGAAGCGGCCTTGCGGATCAAATCCACCACATCGTCAAGGTTGTCTAATGCCACGATAAGTCCTTCCAGGACGTGGGCTCTTGCCTCGGCCTTTTTCAAATCATGGCGGGTGCGGCGTATAATGACTTCCTTGCGGTGAACAATGAAATGCTCAAGGATCTCCTTGAGATTCATCTGCTCGGGTCTGCGGTTTACCACTGCCAGAAAAATGATCCCGAAATTGCTTTCCAGAGGGGTGTGCTTGTAGAGCAGGTTTAACACGACTTCGGCCACCTGGTCCTTTTTCAGTGCAATGGCAACCCTGATGCCTTCCTTGTCGGATTCATCGCGTACATACTTTATTCCTTCTATCTGCCTTTCGCGTACCAGGTTTGCTATCTTTTCAATCAACGAGGCCTTGTTTACCTGATAGGGCAGCTCTCTTACCACAATTATTTCGTTTTTGGTCTTTTTTTCAACTTCTATGTCAATTCTTGCCCTTATCCGAAGCTTGCCCCGGCCCGTGTGATAAGCCTGGCGGATTCCTTCTGTTCCGTAGATGATGCCGCCGGTAGGAAAATCCGGGCCCGGCATATATTCCATAAGCTCATCTACTGATATCTCACTGTTGTCAATCAGAGCTTTTATGGCTTCTGCCAGCTCCGAGATATTGTGGGGCGGAATATTGGTTGCCATACCCACTGCAATACCCGAAGATCCGTTTAACAAAAGAGACGGTATTTTGGCCGGCAGCACCATGGGTTCGTGCAATGTCTCATCATAGTTTAACTGCCAATCCACCGTGTCCTTGTCTATATCCTCTAGCATCTGGTGGGCCAGCCTGGTCATGCGAACCTCTGTATAACGCATGGCCGCCGGCGGATCACCGTCCACAGAGCCGAAATTTCCCTGGCCGTCGACAAACGGATATCTGAGGGTAAATTTCTGGGCCATGCGCACCGTGGCATCATAGACAGCTGAATCACCGTGGGGATGATACTTACCTATGACATCTCCCACAATGCGGGCTGATTTCTTATACGGTTTGTTCCAGTCGTTTCGCAGTTCGCGCATGGCATACAGAATCCGGCGGTGCACGGGTTTTAATCCGTCGCGCACGTCAGGCAGCGCCCTGCCTATAATTACGCTCATGGCATAATCGAGATAAGACTGGCGCATTTCACTGTCGATGGTAATTTCGTTTATCCGCTGCTGGATTTCGCTCATTTATACTCCTGATATTAATTCCAGATTCTATGAAAACACTGGTCTGCCAGCGGCATACAGCTTACCCCGGCCGTTTTACAGCCATCGGGATGCAGCTTTCCTTAAACAGCCGGGGCTGCGGAAAAAGGAAAAGCCCGGGGCGGGCCGGTATTTAAGGAGCCCCGAATTTTGGGGGCCTACCTGGCGACAAAACCAAGGGCTGCAAGCGCCAGAACCGCCTCAAAGGCATACATGGCCGGAAAACTCTGGGCGAAATGATATACAATGCCGCCGCCCACTATTATCGGGATGCCGAAAACAACCAGAATTCCGATTTTCCTGCTGATGGTCTCTATGATATTCATTTGCAAACTCCTGTGATACGGATCCGTCTGATATTTCTGATCAGGCCTCAATAACCATTGCCATGCCCATGCCGCCTCCTATGCACATGGAGATCAGCCCGGTTTTCGCGCCTTTATCCCCCATCATGTGTATTGCGGTAACCATCTGTCTTGCGCCCGTGCATCCTATGGGATGGCCCAGGGAAATGCCGCTGCCGTATTGATTGGGTTTTTGTGTTTCAATGCCCAGCTCCTTCATGCAGGCAAGGGCCTGTGCGGCAAAGGCCTCGTTTAACTCGATGATATCAAAATCATTTATTGCCATGCCCGATTTTTTAAGCACCTTGCGGATTGCCGGAATCGGACCCAGGCCCATATAGGCGGGATCCACCCCGCCTGCGGCAAACGCCTTTATTCTGGCCATGGGCTCAAGACCCAGCGCTTCTGCCCGCTGTCTGCTCATAAGCACCACTGCCGCGGCCCCGTCGTTAACACCCGAGGCATTGCCTGCTGTTACAGTACCATCTTTTTTAAACACAGGCTTTAGCTTTGCCATTTTTTCCATGTCGGTTTCCATGGGCCGCTCGTCGGTGTCGACTATCACCTCGCCCTTGCGCGTCTTGATCTTCACTGGCACAATCTCTTTTGCAAATGTACCGTCGGCAATTGCCGCGCGCGCCCTGTTGTGGCTCAGCACGGAGAGTTCGTCCTGCTCCTGCCTGGAAATTTTATATTTTTCCACAATATTTTCGGCAGTCAGTCCCATGTGATAACCATAAAAAATCTCAAACAGGCCATCATAAACCATCAAGTCAAGGACTTCCCCCTTGCCGGTGACTTCCATTCGATGCCCCCATCTGGCCTTGGCAAGAGCCATGGGCGCACAGCTCATGCTTTCCTGGCCGCCTGCCACCACGGCTTCGGCCTCACCGCACATAATGGAGGCGGCTCCAAGGGCGATCGCTTTCAATCCGGATGCACATACCTTGTTTACCGTGTATGCAGGGGTTTCCTTGGGCATACCCGCACGAATCATTGCCTGACGAGCTGGATTCTGCCCCTGGCCGGCAAGAAGAACGTTGCCCATTATTACTTCATCAAAGGCCACCTCCCGGGCGTCTTCATCCCAGCTTGAAGCGGCCTTTTCAATTTCGATTTTTTCCTGCCCCTTGAACGGTTCGGGTGTTCCGGCTTTCATTTCCTCGCTTAACCCGGGGCGAATTCCTGCCCGCTTAACCGCCTCGCGAATCGCCAGGCTGCCGAGCTCCACAGCGGTAACATCTTTTAATGAGCCGCCGAATGCGCCTACCGGGGTTCGTGCACCACTTACAATTACAACTTCTTGCATATCCACATCCTCCTTGCTATCGTACCGGGTCATATACTCTGCTGATCAAAAAGGCTTTAAAATTAAATAATTTATTGTTATTTTAATAAATTATTTATAATATCAAATTTGCATACCAAATACAAGAACAAAACCGGACAGGTAAAACATGTGCCTCTTTTCAACAGCCATTGATGCCCACCCTGTTTATCGGCTGATTATCGCGGCAAACAGGGATGAATTCTACAGCAGGCCCACGAAGCCGCTTGACTTCTGGGAAGAAAATCCCGAAATCCTTGCAGGCAAAGATCTGCAGAGCGGAGGAACATGGCTCGGGGTTAGCAGGAAGGGCAAAATTGCCGCTGTTACCAATTTCAGGGATCCTGCCTCCATGATCCCGTGGGGCGAATCAAGGGGGCATCTTGTAAAGAACTATCTGGAGGGCAATACGCAGGCGCACGAATACCTCACAGATGTTGAGAAAAACAAAACCAGCTACAGCGGATTTAACCTGATGGCAGGAGATACGGGGCAGTTATGGTGGTATTCAAATAAAAACGGCGGCGTCGTAAAGCTTACCCCAGGCATCCATGCAGTAAGCAACCATCTTTTAAACACGCCCTGGCCGAAAGTGGAAGCCATTAAACGTAAAATGCAAAAACTCATATCAAACAGCCGAATCATAGATCCACACAAGGTGCTGGATCTGCTGTTTGACACTACACCGGCCCCGGACAGCGAACTTCCGGATACCGGAGTAAACCTTCAATGGGAACGCATGCTTTCACCGGTGTTTGTTACCGGCACTGAGTACGGCACACGAAGTTCATCGGTTATCCTGGCGGACAGATACGGCAAACTTGTATTCTGCGAACGCACATTTTCAGTCAACCACGGCACGCCCGCCCCTGAAAACACCCGATGCTTTGAAATACAACTGCCTTAAAGCCTCTCGCCCTATCGGATACATACAGGAATTCCGGCCACCATCCAGGTAACACGCCCCGCGCATGATGCTATATGCTGATTTGCAAAACCGGCAAGATCCCTGAACCTTCTTGCCATGGCATTTTCCGGCACAATGCCTGCTCCCACTTCGTTTGATACTATAAAAACCGGGCATTCTGCGCTGTCCAAAACATTGGCAAAGCTTTTAATCTGCTCCATAACAGGTTCGTCGTCTTCATGGCGCGCCATAAGGTTGCTGATCCAAAGAGTCAGGCAATCTACCAGGATTACATCAGCCTCTGCGGCGTGCTCCCTTATGACCCCGGGCAAGTCCAGCGGAGCCTCAATAGTTGTCCATTTCCGATCCCGCTCCTGCTGATGGCGAAGCACCCTGGCTTTCATTTCTTCGTCCGAAGGCACGCAGGTAGCGGCAAACACATTCAGCCCTTTTGCAGCCGAATCAGCAAGCTCCAGCGCATGGCGGCTTTTGCCGCTTCTGCACCCGCCAAGAACAAGATGAATCTCTTTTTTGCTCATTATCAACTCTCGATTCCGGTTCTTGCGCTCACACCCTTTTCATAATAATGGCGCAGCGATTTCATTTCAGTAATCAGATCCGCCCGCTCCAGCACTTCCGGCGCGCCTCCCCTGCCGGTAAACAAAAGCTCCACTCCTTCCGGCTTTGCCTCGATAATACCGAGCAGTTCCTGTTCGGCAAGCACGCCTGCGCCGTAAGCCACGTTTGCCTCTTCGAGAATCACAACATCATAGGCGCCGGATTCCATGGCTTCGCGCACAGCCGAAAGACCGCTCCTGGCTGCTTCCAGATCCTTTTCTTCAGGTTTGCCCCTTATAAAACGGCCGGTGCCGAACTGATCCACAGTGATGCGGTCCGCATGCCGCTGCAGAGCCTTTATCTCGCTGTATTCGCCCATTTTCATAAACTGGGCCATATAGACCTTAAGCCCCGCACCCGCGGCCCGGAGCGCAAGCCCCAGCGCAGCAGTTGTCTTTCCCTTGCCGTCTCCCGTATATACCTGAATATATCCTTTTTCCAAGTGCCCCCCTTTCAAGGCCGAATTATCCCCGGAATCCCCCCAGATAAATTCTTTTATCACAAGCCCCTGCACTAAAAAACCCTTAATTACATCGCCTGATGTTTTTACAGGACCGTCAATTTTTACCGTCCAGGAAAATAAAGACCAACCCTTCAGGATTTTATCTTGAAACTTATAATGGTTATATGCTTTTTTAAGCATATGCTTGGGTAACTGGTAGCTTTTTTTCACATGGTATGAAAAACCTGGAGGCTGTTATGGAAAAGATTCTGATCGTGGGATGCAAAAGAGCCATGGATGACGTGTGCATTGGCTGCAGCAGGTGCATGGTGGGATTCAACAGAAAAGCCGGTGAATTTGAACGCTACAGACAAGACGGTGCGGAACTTATCGGGCTGATCAACTGCGGTGACTGTCCCGGAGCAACAATAGTGACAAGGCTTGCCCAGGTAAACCTTTGGAACAAGGCTGTGGATGAAACAGTCACCAAAATCCACGTCGCCCCCTGCATTACTGATCATTGCCCGCACAAGGACACCATAATCGGCAAAATCAGGGCAAAATCAGGTATAGAGGTAATAGAAGGGGCGCATCCGTATAAACCTTCGGATATCTTCGTCTGACCGCAGAAAACCGAGGCTGTCTCTTATTTTGAAATTTTTGCTTGACTGCAAAGTCAGGTTAAGGGATCTTTTTATTTTTTAAATCCTAACTAACCAGCAAGGGGGAAACCATGATGCATGATCCGCTGTTCCAGCCGATTGCAATCAACAAGATGGAAGTTAAAAATCGCATATACATGCCCGCAATGCACCTTGGCATGGCGGATAATTTCAATGTCACCGAACAGATCTGCGCCTTTTACCGCGAGCGGGCAAAAGGCGGGGCAGGCATGATATGCGCAGGCTATGCCGCCATTGACGAGCTGTCCGGCAGCAGTCTAAATCTCGGCGCACACAAGGACGAATTCATACCCGGATTAAAAAGCCTGGCAGACGCAATAAAAGAAAACGGCTCAAAAAGCGCGGTCCAGTTAAACCATGCAGGTCGTTACAACTTTTCATTTTTCCTTGACGGCAAACAGCCGGTGGCCCCTTCTGCAATAGCCTCAAGAATGACAAAGGAAACCCCGAGAGCACTTGAAACCGATGAAATCGGTCAAATCGTGGAAAGTTTTGCAAGGGCAGCAGGCCGGGCCAAACAAGCCGGTTTTGACGCGGTGGAAGTACTCCACGGAACCGGATATCTCATCAGTGAATTTCTGTCCCCTCTTACCAACAAAAGGGAGGACGAATACGGCGGCAGCTTTGAAAACCGCATCCGCTTCGGTCTACAAATAATGAAGGCCATAAGAAACACCGTAGGCCCGGACTATCCGCTGATCGTACGCATGAACGGAAACGACTTCATGCCCGAAGGCCAGGGGAGGTATGAACTGCGGGAATATGCGCGTGAGCTTGTTTCAAATGCCGGTGTGGATGCAATCTGTGTAAACGTGGGATGGCACGAGGCAAGAGTGCCCCAGATCACCACCGCGGTTCCCAGGGGCGCATTTGCCTACCTTTCCCGCGGCATAAAAGAGGTTGTAGATGTGCCGGTAATTGCCAGCCACCGGATAAACGATCCTTTCACTGCCAGGGAAATGATTGCAGACGACATGTGCGACATGGCAGCCATGGGCAGAAGCCTTATCGCAGACCCGTATCTTCCTGAAAAAGCCGGGCAGGGCCGCGAAAAAGAAATCATGCACTGCGTTGCATGCGCCCAGGGATGCTTTGACAACATATTTAACCTCAAACACGTGGAATGCCTCTGCAACCCGCTTGCCGGCCACGAACATGAACTCGTGGAGGAAAAAGCCGGACAGCCGAAAAAAGTCATGGTAGTCGGCGGCGGGGCGGCAGGCATGAATGCTGCCATCGCAGCTGCAGACAAGGGGCATAAGGTTGCTTTATACGAGAAATCAGACAAACTCGGCGGACAGCTTTATCTTGCCGCAGCGCCTCCGGGCCGGGAAGAATTCGCCCAGCTGGCGCGCGACCTGGAAGAACAGGTAAAATGCCGCAACATAGATGTCAAATTAAATAAAACAGTTGACGGTGCGGTTCTGGACAGTGAAAATCCGGATCATGTGGTGCTGGCAACCGGTGCAGAACCAATGACCCCGCCGATACCCGGAGTGGAGATGGCCCACGTTGTCCAGGCCTGGGACGTACTGGCAGGCAAGGTATATACCGGAAAGCGCGTAGTGGTACTGGGCGGGGGAGCGGTAGGCGTGGAAACCGCACTGTTTCTGGCGGAAAAAGGCACCCTTTCAGGCGAGGCTCTTAAATTCCTTATGGTAAACAAGGCTGAATCGCCGGAAACCCTTTATGAACTTTCCACAAAAGGGACCAAGGAAGTCACCCTGATTGAAATGCTTGAAAAAACCGGTAAGGATTTCGGCAAAACCACACGCTGGAGCATGCTCCAGGACGCATCCCGCTTCGGCATAAAAACCCTCACCACCACAAAAGCCCTTGAAATCACCAAAAACGCAATACGTGTCAGACAGGAAGGCACGGGCAATGAAGAGGAAATCCCGGCCGACACTGTGGTGCTTTGCGTGGGTGCAAAGCCGGAGCTCTCCCTGGAACCGCTTTTAAAAGAAAAGGGTATTTCCTATACCCCGGCCGGGGACGCTGAAACCATAGGAAGAGCTTTTGAGGCAGTGCACAAGGGATATGCTGCAGGAAAGGATATCTGATGATAGAAGAATATCTGAAACATGCAGAAGAAAGAAAAGCCCTGAGAATTCCTCCGAAGCCTCTTGCCGCAAAACAGGTGGAAGAGCTGGTCCGCCTGCTTGAAAACCCCGGCGGCCGGGACCGGGATTTTCTCTATGATCTTCTTGCAAACCGGGTTCCTGCAGGCGTGGACAAGGCTGCAGAGGTAAAGGCAAAATTTCTGGCCGCAGTTGCAAAAGGCAAAACCTGCTCCCCGGTTATATCCCCTGAGCAGTCGGTATACCTGCTGGGGACCATGGGCGGCGGCTTTAACGTGGATCCCCTTATTGACCTGCTTGACTCCCCTGAACTGGCAGACAAGGCAGCAGAAGCCCTGGGGCTGACTATCCTGATTTTTGATGCTTTTGACACCATTTATGAAAAATCAGCACAAAGCGAGAATGCCGCAAAAATCATGCACGCCTGGGCTGAGGCGCAATGGTTTACGCGAAGACCCAAATTGCCTGAGTCCTTTACTGTTACCGCGTTTAAGGTGGAAGGGGAAATAAACACGGATGATCTCTCGCCGGCATCCGAGGCCTGGAGCAGGCCGGACATCCCGCTTCACGCAAGAGCCATGTTAAAAAGCAGGATTGATTCTCCCTTAAAAACAATAAACAGACTCAAGGAAAAAGGACATCCTCTGGCTTTTACAGGAGACGTGGTGGGAACCGGTTCGTCGCGAAAATCAGCAGTCAACTCCCTTTTGTGGCATATTGGAGAAGACATCCCGCACGTGCCGAATAAACGCAGGGGAGGCATTGTCCTGGGCGCAAAGATCGCGCCGATATTCTTTACCTCTTTGCAAGACGCAGGGGCGCTTCCGGTTGAATGCGATGTATCGAAAATTAAAAACGGGGATGTGCTGGTAATCCGGCCGTATGACGAAGTGATGGAAAACGCGGATAGCGGAGCCAGGCTGGCAGAGTTTGCTCTCAAGCCCTCTACCATAACAGACGAGGTAAGGGCCGGCGGCAGAATCCCTTTGATAATAGGCAGAACCCTTACAGACAGAGCAAGAAGCCGGCTGGGACTTTCTGCTTCCCAGGCTTTCCGCAGACCGGTACAGCCGGATCATACGCCCAAAGGCTACAGCCTTGCCCAGAAAATCGTGGGAAGGGCCTGCGGCAAACAAGGGGTCTGCCCCGGGCAATACTGCGAGCCTGCCATGACTACAGTGGGCTCCCAGGACACCACAGGCCCCATGACCCGCGATGAACTAAAAGAGCTTGCCTGCCTTAAGTTTTCCGCGGATCTTGTAATGCAGTCCTTCTGCCATACTGCAGCCTATCCCAGAACCGTTGACGTAGAGATGCAAAAAAGCCTTCACAAATTCATGAAACAGCGCGGCGGGGTCGCCCTGTACCCGGGAGACGGAATAATTCATTCATGGTTAAACCGCATGCTGATCCCGGATACTGTGGGCACAGGCGGAGACTCCCACACCCGTTTTCCCCTGGGTATAAGCTTCCCGGCCGGCTCCGGACTGGTTGCATTTGCAGCAGCCCTGGGAGTCTTGCCTCTTGACATGCCAGAATCCGTGAAGATCAGGTTCACCGGGCGTATACAGCCGGGTATAACGGTGCGGGATCTGGTAAACGCCATACCGTATGTTGCAATTGAACAGGGGCTTTTAACAATTGAAAAATCAGGCAAAAAAAATGCTTTTTCCGGCAGAATCATGGAAATAGAGGGACTCGATGACCTGGAGGTAACCGCCGCATACGAGCTTACAAACTCTGCGGCGGAAAGATCGGCTGCCGCTGCTGTAATCAGCCTTGATGAAAAGCCGGTGGCCCGGTTTCTGCAAGAAAGCGCAGATATGCTCTCAGACCTGGCCGCCCGCGGTTACGGCGACAGAAATACCCTGGAACGCCGTATTGAAAAAATGCAGGCCTGGACAAAAACCCCCCGGCTTCTCCGCGCTGACCCGGATGCTGAATACGCTGAAGAGATGGAAGTGGATCTTGGCCGGATCACTGAGCCCATTGTTGCCTGTCCCAATGATCCAGACGACGTGCGCCTGCTGTCTGAAACAGCAGGAACCCCTGTTGACGAGGTTTTTATAGGCTCCTGCATGACAGATGTGCAGCAGATTAAAAACGCGGCCCGAATACTGGAAAAAGCCGGAACAAGCGTGCCCGTGCGCCTGTGGATAACTCCTCCCACCAGGACCGCGGCCGAACGGCTAAAAGACGAGGGATGGTACTATGTCTTCGGCAGGGCCGGGGCCAGAATCGAAACCCCGGGGTGTTCGCTGTGCATGGGAAACCAGGCCAGGGTTGCAGACAATGCTGTTGTGTTTTCAACCTCCACCCGGAACTTTCCGCACCGTATGGGAGATAACTGCCAAGTGTATTTGGGTTCTGCTGAACTTGCCGCAGCAACTGCGGTTTTTGGGCGAATACCCGGCGTTTTTGAATATTTCGATTGCCTTGGCCATGAAAATTCCTGAGCCTGAGGGCCGGAAACACACCCAAAAAACTGCTTATGCGGTCCTGATCGCAAGGCTGTTTTTCGGCTCTTGGCCCAGAAGCCTGCGCCACTGCTCATCTTCGATCTGTCCGATCCAGTCCACCGGCCAGGCAGGCTTCTGCCCGAAAAATATGCAAACAAGGTTTCCCCGGTTTGTATAGGCAATGGAGCCGGAAGGAACATCTTCAACCAGATTGTCTTCACCCAAATCCGAGCCCGCAGGCCCGTAAAGCTCATTTCCCCATTGGGTAAGCTCTGTGCAAAGCGGAAGCTTTTCTGCAAAAGCGACCGCAACCGGGGTGTCAAAAAGCCGCGCCTCCAATCTAAACACGCCGAAGTCAAGGATTATGCGCTTTGCTTCAGTCAAACCATCCATGCCCCCTCCTTTGAAACCCTGTAGACTGTTTTTGCGTCTCCGGCCTTGTCATGCTGTCTTGACAACGATTCATACATGTTTATCTTACTGATACTTATGAATATTTTTTAAAAAACACTCCCATGCAAGGAGGTGATAGAAATGTTTAACCTTATACCATGGAAAAGAAAAGCCAGACAAGAACGCGAAGAAAAAAGACCCGGTCTTCCTGACAGGTTCTGGGATCCATTTGGGACAGGCGACTTTTTCCCGGCCTGGCCTTTTTCGGAAACAGGGACAAACCAGTTGAAGGTTGACGTAAAAGATGGCAGGACACATATAACGGTGAAAGCCGAAATTCCCGGTGTGGATAAAAAGGACCTTGATATTTCACTCGAAAACGGGGTGCTGAGAATAGAAGGCGAAAAAAAAGAGGAGAAAGAGGATTCAGACGAAAATTTCTACAGACGCGAAAGCGCGTGGGGACGCTTCTGCCGGAGGGTTGAACTGCCTGCTAAAGTAGATGAAAGCAATGTGGAAGCCGCCTACAAAAAAGGAGTCCTCACGGTTAAGCTTAAAAAGGCAAAAGATTCAGGACACAGGAAAGTCAAGGTTAAATCCGCGTAATATTTGCCGGCCATCATCAGGTCCCGGCCCGGCCCCTGCGGGCACGGCCGGGACCGGCATTGTAATCAGCAGGAGAGATAATGATCACTGTTCTGGAAAACATGACGCTCATAGACGGTTTAGGAGGCTGCATCCCTGATGCGGTAATGATTTTTAAAGACAATAAAATAGAATATGCAGGCAAAAAACACAACACCCCTTCTGCGGAAGGTGCGTCAAAATACGACCTGACCGGCAAATATGTAATACCCGGGCTCATAGACACCCATATTCACCTGGATATGCACGGAATGGCAGATACCTCGCACGAAAGCCTGGTGGAAGACAAACTGCGGACACTAAGGGCGGCCAGGGAAATGGCAAACACCCTGCGGGCAGGCATAACCACTGTCAGAAATGCGGGCTCTGTAAACTACATAGACATTGCTGTTAAAAGAGCCGTGGAAGAAGGGCTGATAACCGGCCCGCGCATTCTGGCTTCCGGAAAAATCATCTGCATGCTTTCAGCGGGTACGGAATACTTCGGCGGCCTTTACAGGGAAGCAGACGGGGTTGATGAAAACAAAAGGGCGGCAAGAGAACAGTTAAAAGAAGGCGCAGACGTATTAAAGGTAATGGCAACAGGCGCCATCATGAACCCCGGCGGAATCCCCGGAGCGGCACAGCTCGATGCAGACGAAATGCACGCGGTTGTAAACGAAGCGCAAAAGGCCGGCAAACACACCGCGGCCCACGCCCATGGCGCACAAGGTATTAAAAACGCAGTGCGCGCTGGTGTCCGCACTATAGAACACGGCACCCTGGCAGACAGACAGGCGCTTGAAATGATGGCTGAAAAGGGGGTTTATCTGGTATCAACTTTGAGTTCAAACTATTGGATGCGCAATCATAAAGAAGACGAAATAGAAATTCCAAGGTTTATGTCTGATAAGGCAAATGACATTGCCGGGATCCGGAAAAAAAACCTGCAGCAGGCAATTTCCTGCGGCGTCAGGGTAGCAATGGGAACCGATGCGGGCACCCCTTACAACTATCACGGCAAAAACGCAACAGAACTAATCCAGTACGTAAAGCTCGGCCTGATGAATGAAATGGACGCTATTATGGCAGGCACAAGCATTGCGGCAGAAGCCATATCAATGCACGAAAATACAGGCTCTCTTGAGGAGGGCAAGTATGCAGACTGCATTGTTCTGGAGAAAAACCCCCTTGAAGATATAGAGTGCCTGGGTTTGCTTGAAAACATACTCCTTGTTTTCAAGGACGGCAAACCCGTAACCGGTAAGGTCGACACCAGCCAGTGGTCTCCGATATCCCCGCTGGGGCCCGGTTAATTTTCCGCGCAGCACTTACGCAAAATTTTTCACCAAAACAAAATGCTGACTCAAAAAAACCGATGAGCCGGAGGGGGACGGTTAGGTTCAAAAAGACTTGAGGATTTGGAGGTGAAAATGAAAAAGAAAATCCTGTTCTTATGCGATGCAAGCGACATAGACGTGGTTGAGCAGAGCTTTACAGATGATCCTGAATACGAGCTTACAATCGAGACCTCGGAAAAAATACTTCAGTTCGGCGTCAGGCAGTATCTGGAACAGACAATAGAGCGCATAAAAAACAACCCTGATATGTATGACGGCATAGTGGGCACCCATGATTCCTCGGCGGTGTTCGGCTCCATTATTGCAAGGGAGACCGGCCACAGGTTTACGCCTGTAGACGCGGTGATAAACTGCCAGAACAAGTATCTGTGCCGTCGTATACAGCGTTCCGTGATACCCGAGCATACTCCTTCCTACGCAATTGCACTCGACTATTTAAGAAACCCGTCCCGGCTTTCACCGCCGTTTTTCATAAAGCCGGTGCGCTCAAACATTTCATTCGGAACCCATAAAATAAAGGAAGCCGGAGAACTGGAACACTTTATTGCACGCGAAAGCATCGATATAGCAAGATTTAACCAATATTACCTGGATGCTCTTGCAATAGATCCTGCTTATCACAATGCCTTAAATGTTGCCACCTGCAACACATTTTTGTGCGAAGATCTCATCTCCGGTACCCAGGTAACAGTGGACGGATATATTTTTGAGGGGGAAACCGATTTTCTCGGCATGACCAGGGCTGTTTATCATCCTGAAACCAACAGTTTCTTTTATCATGAATTTCCATACACATTTAAGCCCGAACTTACAGGAAAAATAAAATCTGCGCTGCAAAAGCTCATTCCTGCCTTAGGCATTGACAACAGCTTCTTCAATGTGGAACTCAGGGCAGATGAGCAGGCAGGCACCTTTAAAATAATAGAGGTTAACTGCAGAACCGCATTCCAGTTTGCAAAAACAATAGAGTCTGTAACAGGTGCTGATCCGCTGCGCATGCTCTGCGACATGGCAACGGGCAGAAGGCCGGACAAAACAAACACCGGAAGAAAAACCTATGCTTCCTGCTACAATTTTGAACTTCACCTGTTCCATGACGCAAGAATACTTGAGACACCGACCAGGAGCGCATATGAGGAAATAAAAATGAAATATCCTGAAGTACACATCCGGAACCTGATCCATGAAAACGCAAAACTGTCTGATTTCAAGCACAATCCTGAAAGCTACCGCTACGCGGTGGTGGATGTACCCGGGGACAGTCACGATAAAATCATGAAAAAATACAACAAGGTAATTTCCATGCTCGGCTACAGGTTCAGCGCTCCCATGGATGAAGAACAGGATGCAGGCGGAGCGGTTCCGGCATCCCCGCCGCGGCGGACAGAAGGAGGCAGCAGGGAGCTTTCCTCCCAGCCTTCTTTGCAGATCTGAAATAACAAGCAAACAGGGGTGTGCGACATATTTATTGCCTAAGCGGCTTTACGAGTTTCCCAATAATCTTCGAATTTATCAGGGATTATCACGGGTAATAAAAAATACAAAATCATTCGAAGTCATACTGGA